>NZ_JAKKRW010000014.1:0-146348 GCF_025653905.1 Shewanella sp. SM71 | reverse complement strand
GCGGGAAATCTGTTATTCCAAGGCGCCGCTATAAGAATACACCTCAAGAAAGAGTCGATTGGTGCTTATATCGGTATCGACATTTAGTGGAGAATGCTTTTGGAAGAATTAAGCACTATCGAGCAATATCAACAAGATATGACAAGCTAGCAAGAAATTACGCCAGTATGGTGTCACTGGCGTTTATGTTAATGTGGCTGCCGATGTATTGCTGAACAACATTTGTACAGCAAAGATCAACAGACCCTAATAAAATGGAATTTAAATGATGCTAAATAAAAGTCTGTGTGTAATCGTTTTTTGCTTATTACTGACAGCGTGTAATGGCGTGACATTTCGCACCAATGCGGGTGCTGTTGCTTTAAATAATGCAGTCGCCGGTACTGTTGAAGTGTATTCTCAGGCAGAAATGTCCAGGCACAAGTTTATGAGCTTAGGTGAAGTCTCCACCACATTTTGCAGTACTCAAATTTATCCTGCTGAACACGTCAATTTGGACGATCTTAAAAAAGATTTGAAAGTACAAGTTCAAAAGTTGGGTGGAAATGCCATTATCTTCTACACGTGTGGCAAAGCGAGTTATCCTGCCTGTGAGTTGTATTATGAATGTAATGGTGAAGGTTTTTCTATCGAAGATTAGCGTTTAGTATTATAAAAAAGCTCACATAGTTGTGAGCTTTTTTTATTTTAAAAAAATCAGGTTACTGTATTAGTCCGAGTTGTTGTCAAATTCAGTATCATCGAGTAACTCAAAGGTCGGGACGACATTCGGTACGTCTTTAAATAAGCGAGTGAAATGGCGCTGTACACCTTTCAAATCGATTCCTGCTAAACCTGATGCAAAACCAAACCAAGCATAAAGACCACTAAAGTTATCAAACATGGGCGGTAGATATTTAGGCGTAGTCAGAATGCCCTCTTGGCAAGCTTGGTATAACACGGGGATATCTTCAATCGCCAATTTACCGAGGAATAGCATAGGGATGAGTTCAGGAAGGCCTGAGGTGATGGCGCTGCGGATAAAGTTAATGTTTTCCACATAGCCACGCACATAGGAAATATCCTTAGTGAAGAAACTGCCGCCTTCCACCATGCCCCCACGGAAAACCCTTTGGGTGACACGGTAACTGTCTGTCGCACTTAGATTCAATCCTCTGAAATAATTGAATACCTCTATAAAGTCAGCACCATTTTCAGCCATATCGACCGCGGCAACACGGTCACTAATTCGCCGAGCCCGTCCTGGATTTGAGCTTAGCGTCAGCATTTCCAGTAAAACGGCTAGACCTTCTTGGGTTGCTGCTACGCGCGGAGAACCGACACTGAGCCAAGTGGCGTGGGGTTGAGCTCGGCCGTTTAGCGTCGTGCCGACATGCACCCAACCTTCATGAACTTCATATACATTAAGATCCGATTCGCTGAACATTGCTTTGCTATTGAGCTTAACAGTGTCGCCACCGACTGCAGCGTCAGAGACGATACCGTCACTAAGGCGTACACGCATATCATCGCTATGGAAGTACTTTTCTAAACGTTGGCTGAGTACGTTAACCGCTTCTGGCGCGCTAATAATTTTAGGGTGATGTTTATTCATGTGCCTCGCCGCGGGCAGCGAGAAAATGTAGCTGAGTTTATCGCCTAACTGGCGCAAGGTATGGCGATCGCCATGCAGTTTATGGCTAGCACTGCCGTACAATTCTTGGCTGAGCTTACCAAAGGTTGGCGTGCCTCTATTCCCCAACATATCAATGACAAGGCGATACTGATCGACGTTTGCCACTAATATTTTGCCGAGTTTGTCTCGTTTACCCAAACGTCTATGGATGTCCTGCTTTAGGGAGGCTAGCTCAGCTTGGGTTTTAACAGGATCAAAAGGTAAAGCAATGTTTTGATAGAACTCTTGCTTAATAGCCGGAAGTACCGTGCCCTTATTGGAGAGAAAACGTTCCTCCATTTCCCGCGGCCATTTAATGGCATCTAAGATTTTTATTGGCGTTTGAATGCGAATTAATTCATCGGAAAAACGGCGTAGATCTTGTTGATATTGGGCTAACGACTCAGACATTCCCGTATATCCTGCAGGTAATTTCAGCGAGAGAGATGTGGCTAATCATAGCCTTAAACCTCATTTATTCATATTGATTCGCAGGCTAGCTGAGAAAATATACCGATTAAATAAATTAGCTGTTATCGATTTTGTGAATCATTTTGGTGCACTTGTTATAATTCTAGCGCTATGTCTATGGGACATAAATAAGTAACCATCTGTTTAATAATATTTTATTGATATGACATTAAAGCTGCTTTGTTCTTGATATAGAAATAGATTGATTGGAGCAAAACATGGCAGCGATGAGTTACTTGAGTGTGCTAAGGCTGAATGCTTGTTAATCAAAACTCAAGCCGACAAGAGTGGTAAAAATGACCGTGATGACGCGATATTAAATCTGGAGGTTAGTGAGCTAGAGCAGAGTCACACCCAGCACTGTTGGCTGGGTGAGATATTCGATTTTAGTGGGCCAAAACTCAGTGAGTTCGAAACAAATGATCACCGACTGAGATCATCATCCCATCATTTTGACCACTAGATAGCGAGATAGAATTGGCTAGAAAAAATCGTCATCTCCTAATGCACGTTTTAACTCCGCCCGCTCGAGGTAGTCTTCTAAACGCTTTTTGACTTCGCGTCTATGCTGCATTGCCTCGGCAGCTTTGCTGTTTCTTGGTGTGGTCATTGCCTCAAGTTCAGTATCGTTGGGCACGACTTCAGTAATATGAGCCATAACGAATTCCTCTTGTTGTTCCTAACGACTTTCTAACTAAAAAGAGTATGGTAGAAAAGCAAATAATTTTGTGAGTTAGGGTGAAAAATTCTTCCCGTGAGTCGGATGATTCAGCTTACTGCTGTTTGGCGTAGGCCCGAGACAGCAATTGAATATTTGATTAATTTAGTTTTTGCTTATTTTGTGATTAAGAGCACGGTATAGTCATAGATATATTCGCGTTAATTCCGAGTTAAATAGTAGGATAAACTTGAATTTAGTCATAATTACAACAACACTTGTACCAGTGTTTGTTGTTAATCGTTTGCTAGGGAATTGGCTTACATGGACAAGGATCAGTTTTCTAAATCACTCCCCCCATCTAATAATATCTACTTTAGCGTGCTGAGCTCTAGCTGGCTGATGATAGTGGCTGCCTTACTTTTCATGGGGATCTCTTGGTATGTGCTTGAGCAATATCTTAGGGATAGAGGTGAAGAGCGTTTCGAAAATAGCGTTCAAGAATTAACAGAAGCCGTGAATCGCAGAATGCTTGCCTATGAGCAAGTCTTACGTGGTGGCGTTGGCTTATTATTATCCTCGAGTAATGTGACACGTCAGGAATGGCAAACTTATGTCATCAATGCTCATTTATCTGAGTATTACCCAGGTTTTCAAGGTTTTGGCTATGCTCAGTTACTTCAACCTGAAGCATTAAGTGCGCACATCCAACAAGTTCAAGCTGAAGGTTTTAAAGACTATAAAGTTTACCCAGAAGGAACGCGTGATCAGTATTGCGTGATTGTGTACTTAGAACCCTTTGATTGGCGTAATCAAAGAGCCTTGGGTTATGACATGTGCTCCGAGTCTAATCGATATAAAGCCATCACTCGCGCTATTACCACTGGACTGCCGACAGTTTCTGGCAAAGTCGTATTAGTTCAAGATACTTCTGATGATGCGAAAGCGGGCTTTTTAATGTATTTACCGCTTTATCAAGGCACCACAACAACAGAGGCTGAGCGTAAACAGCACGTGTTTGGACTTGTGTATGCAGCGTTTAGGATGGATGACCTCATGCAAGGGATTATGGGGGAGCGATTCTCAGGCTTGAAACTTGCCATTTATGAAAGTCCGCAGGCAAGCGCTGACAGTCTAATGTTTACCAGCAGCAAAGTGGCCCCGAATGAGCAGGATGTGTTTTATCACTCACAGACTGACTTAGTTGGAGGGCAGTTGTGGCGCTTAGACATTTCATCACAATCGCGTTTTATCTCGAGAGCGGAACAGACCCAAGGTATGTGGCTCCAATTTATCGGTTGTGGTTTTATTTTGGCATTGTTTTACTCAGTGTTAATTATGGCGCGTAATCGATATAAGGAGTCTTTACTGACTTCAGAGTTAATTGCTAACGAAAAACGCTTTAGATTAGTAATTGAAGCCTCTCCAAGTGCGCTATTTATGGTGGATAAATCTGGATTTATTACTTTAGTGAATACCCATGCTGAACGTTTGTTCGGCTATACCAGAGACGAGTTACTCGGTCGTTCCATCAATATGTTATTGCCCGAAACCCTAAGGGATGCTCATCAGCAGCACATGAGTAACTATTTAGTGCAGCCTATTGCGAAAAATATGTCGATGCGGGATGACCTGTTTGGCTGTTGCAAAGATGGTAGTCGACTCGCAATTGAAGTGGGGTTAACGCCTATTCATTTTAGTAATGGCATTTCTATTCTCGCGACAATTAACAATGTCTCTGAACGTAAACGAATTGAAGTTCAGCGTGCAGAACATATGCTTGAGCTTGAGCGTATCAATCAAGAATTAGACAGGTTTGCCTATATTGCTTCCCATGATTTGAAATCCCCCTTACGTGGTATCGAGCAGCTAACCTCTTGGTTATCTGAGGATTTAGTCGATAACACCAATGAAAATGTACAGAAATACCTAGGGCTTATCCAAAGTCGTATTCATCGAATGGTATTATTACTCGATGGACTATTGATGTTTTCTCGGATTGGTCGTGTCGATACCGAAACCACTGAAGTGAAAAGTCGGCAACTGGTTGAAGACATGTTTGCGCTCGTCGCGCCGCCACAGGGATTTGAATTAGTCCTAAAAGGTGAATTTCCGAATTTTTATACCGTAAGACCATTGTTGGAATTAGTTATACGAAATTTAATCAGTAACGCCATAAAACATCATGACTTAGGTACAGGTGTGATTACGGTTTCATGTGAGGCGGTTGATCAGCAGTATCGATTCAGTGTGATAGATGATGGTCCGGGGATATCAAGCTCATATCATGAAAAAGTCTTCGAGATGTTTCAAACACTTAAACCAAGGGATGAAGTTGAAGGCAGTGGTTTAGGCTTATCACTTGTGAGGAAAACGGTTGAAAGTTTAGGTGGAGAGATTCAGCTTAAATCGCAGGGCCGAGGTTGTTGTTTTTGCTTTAGTTGGCCTAAGAAAATAGTGAAAAAGGAGCTTCTATGAGCGCAGCAAATCACTATCAACAGGTCACCATTTTATTGGTTGATGACGATGACGTGGATTACATGGCCGTGCAGCGGGCGATGAGACAATTGAGGTTACTCAATCCCTTAGTGCGTGCTCGGGATGGGATCGAAGCATTAACTATTCTAACGAGTTTAGACACGATCAAAGGTCCGTATCTTATTTTGCTCGATCTTAATATGCCAAGAATGAATGGGTTTGAGTTCCTTGAGCGAATACGTTCAGATCCTTCTCTTTCTTCGTCTGTCGTTTTTATGCTCACCACGTCGAGTACCGATGAAGATAGGATGAAAGCCTATAGCCATCATGTGGCTGGTTACATGGTTAAAACTGATATGAAAGATGGTTTTAACAATATTTTTAATATGCTTGAAGGTTATTGGCGAATAGTGGAGCTCCCATCCGCATAAGGTGAGTATATGGATTTACTACTGATCGATGATGATGAAGTTGATAGAACTGCGATCATCCGAGCACTCAGACAGTCAAAGTTGACTTTTAATGTGGTCGAAGCAAATTGTGCATTTGATGGTTTAAATCTCGCATTAGAACGTCATTTTGACGGTATTCTATTGGATTATTTATTACCCGATGCTAATGGCTTAGAAGTGTTGATCAAGCTCAATGCCATGACGCAAGACCAGACCGTAGTCGTTATGCTGAGTCGCTATGAAGATGAGAAACTGGCTCAACGCTGTATTGAACTAGGGGCACAGGACTTCTTGCTTAAAGATGAGGTCAACTCGCGGATACTAACCCGTGCAATTCGTTATGCGAAACAAAGATCTTCAATGGCGTTGGCGTTACGCAATAGTCACCAAAAACTAAAAGAGCTAGCTGAACACGATTCGTTGACTAAGCTGGTTAATCGCTATGGTTTTGAACTTTGTCTTAATCGAGCGATAGCAAGGGCCAAACGTTGTCACGACTATTTAGCCGTTATCTTACTCGATTTAGATGATTTTAAAGCGATCAATGACACTCTAGGCCATCAGACGGGGGATATTCTTTTAGTTAAAGTAGCCGCTCGATTAAGTGAAGTACTACGAGATGGCGACATTATTGCCCGTTTAGGTGGGGACGAATTTGTCGTGCTAGTCACTGATAATGATTATAAATATTTCCCTATGATTGTGGCTAATCGATTGTTAAAAGTGTTTGAGGACGTGTTTTATCTCGGTGATAACGATGTGCTTATTGGTGCCAGTATCGGCGTGGCTTTTTATAATGAAGCGGCTTCGAACAGTTCTGAGCTGATGAAATGTGCCGATATCGCTATGTATCGCGCTAAAAAAATGGGCCGAAACCAGATTCAGTTTTACTCAGAAGCTTTAGATAAAGAGGTGCGTTACCGTAATCATATCGAGTCGAGTTTGCGTACTGCCTTAAAAAGAAATGAATTTAAGGTTCATTATCAAGCGCAAGTGAATGCGAAAACCCATCAGCTGGTGGGGATGGAAGCCCTTATCCGATGGCAGCATCCTGTAGACGGCATTATCACCCCAGATCAATTTTTACCCATAGCCGAAGAAATTGGATTAATGGAGGACATTGATGATTGGGTGCTTGAACAAGCCTGTATTCAGGCACAGGTTTGGTTAACCCAATTACAGCCAACAGGGAGAGAATTTACCATTGCCGTTAACCTGTCTGCATCGCAAATTGGAAATGAGAACCTGTTTGATAAAATAGCGAATACGCTGACTAAGACAGGACTTCCTGCTGTAGCATTAGAGCTTGAAATTACTGAGAATTGCCTTATTGAAGATCCCCATGAACATGCCAAAATGCTCGATAGAATCGCCGAGTTAGGGGTGCGTTTTGCCCTTGATGATTTTGGGACGGGTTTTTCGTCCTTAGAACATATCAAATTGTTTCCCATTAGCGTGCTGAAAATCGATAAAAGCTTTGTCGCTTCCTATGATAAGGATGATAAAGACACTCGTTTGCTCGCTGCATTACTTAACTTCGCCCATGGGTTTAATGTCATATCAGTAGCTGAGGGCGTTGAAACAATTGAGCAGGCTGAGTTTTGTACTTCTCGCCATTGTACTGTATTACAAGGTTATTTGTTTTCTCGTCCCTTAGATGCAACGGAGTTTGAGGCTAAGTATATTCTGCCGCTGTTAACTTAAACCGAGTTCCGAGTGTGATAGGTCTTGAAGTATTTCATTAGCATAATGATTTCGTCTGGTGAGGAATATTTTCTTGCTTTACACTGAGCAATAGACAAATATCAGCCCCTTTTTCTGTCGCTGTGCTTTTGGTGCCGCAGAACGGTTTATTCACTCATGCTTAAGTTGGTCACTCAGCAATGAAAATAGGTATTTTATCCCAATTCCCCCAGTTGTATTCAACACAACGCTTAGTCGCGGCTTGCCAAAGTCGTGGACATGAAGCGGTCGTGATCAATACGCTGAATTGCTACATGAATATTAATTCTATTAAACCTAGCATTCATTATGAAGGTACTGAATTAGTTGGGTTTGATGCCATCATTCCGCGTATTCATGCTAGCGTGACTTTTTATGGTTGTGCCGTTGTACGTCAGTTTGAAATGATGGGCGTATATGCCGCGAATGATTCAATCTCCATTGCGCGTTCGCGGGACAAATTGCGGGCACTGCAACTACTTTCCCGCAAAGGGATTGGCATGCCAGTGACGGGTTTTGCCAATAAGCCAAATGATATCCCAGATCTCATCAATATGGTGGGCGGCGCTCCGTTAGTCATTAAATTACTCGAAGGCACTCAAGGGATTGGTGTCGTACTCGCTGAAACTAAAACGGCTGCTGAGAGCGTGATTGAAGCATTCTTGGGGCTCAAAGCGAATATCTTAGTACAGGAATACATTAAAGAATCCAATGGTAGTGATATTCGTTGTTTTGTTGTCGGTGACAAGGTTGTTGCTTCGATGAAACGTCAAGGTCCCGAGGGCGATTTCCGCTCGAATCTGCATTTAGGGGGTTGTGGTGAGGTGGTAAAAATCACCTCTGTTGAGCGTAAAATGGCTATTGCCGCTGTGAAGGCGATGGGATTGGTTGTCGCGGGAGTAGATATTTTACGTTCTAACCGTGGTCCACTGATCCTTGAGGTTAATTCGGCGCCTGGCATTGAAGGGATTGAGCAAACAACAGGGATTTCAGTGACTGAGCCCATTGTTGAGTATATCGAGAAAATGGTTGCGGCCCGTAAAACAAACCGGTCAATTATTGCCTAATTGGTGATAGTGATAAAATGACGCCACTTTTTAAGGTGGCGTTTTTATGTTTAGAGCTTATAGATCAAAACTGTAGGAATATCCGAGTACTAGTTTGGCATCATCATCGGTGAGATCGGTATCTGAGACCATAAATGACACTGTGCCTATGCTGGTATCTGCGCTGAGAGTCACGTTATAGTCGGCATAATTATCTTCGCCAAACCAAGATTGGACGACATCACCGTTTGAGTAACCATAGTGCACTGATAAACTCAGCTTTTCAGTGAGAGGAACGGATACCGTCGCGGCAAGATAACTGAGATCTTTATTATCTAAAGGATCGGCGGCCAGATCGTCACCGGCATTGATGACTTGGGAGTAAGCCAGTTCGAGCCATTTCCACGTGACAGCAGCATGGAGCTCACCAAAATCAATACTGCCTGGTGCGTCTGGATAGGCGTAGTAGAGATAGCCAAAGTCGTAGCTGATGTCTTCGGTAATACTGCCGCCATAACCCGCATATAGATCAAGCTCGTAGCTAGTATCATCACCAAAATCCACATTCGATGCCCAAGTTCCCGCATAAAATCCAGAATCGTGGCTGTAGTCAAGGCCACCTTGGATTGCGACTGCATCTTTAGTTTGGGTCGCACCGCGCCATAGGTAATTAGAGGTACCGCCAATGTTACCTGATACGGCTGCAAAGGCGTTGCCTGCCAGTAACATTCCCGTCGATAAGGCCAAAACGCTGTACAGTGATTTCTTCATGCTCATCCCCTCGATTGACTTATTTATCGATTCACCATTGGCACACTCAAAGTCAGCTGTGTTCATTAGTGCATCTTGGTTTTTTCTAAGGAAGGATTTGCTAATCACATGCCACTATTACAATGCCATGTAAAACAAGGTATTAGAACTCGCAATGTTAATGAAATGTTTTTATTTGCCAGTTTGTGGGGCAGAGGCGCACTTTTGTTGTGCAAAAAATATTCAGTGCTTCACTGGGATTGGGCAAAAAAAAACGCCTCACAATGGAGGCGTTGTATTGAATTTTATAACTTAGTTTACGCTGTCACGTAGGGTTTTACCCGCTTTAAACTTAGGCACTGTCGCTTCAGCAATTTGAATTTCTTTACCCGTTTGTGGGTTACGGCCAGTGCGAGCGGCACGAGTCGCTGTTTCAAAAGAACCGAAACCTACGATGGAGATTTTGTCACCATTTTTCATTGATTCGGTAATAGCTGCTTCAAAAGACTTCAATGCGCGTGCTGCTTCTACTTTCGTTAGATCGGCATTTTCTGCAATTTTGGCGATTAGTTCAGTTTTGTTCATTTTTATTGTCTCTTCTTTCCGTAGATTTATTTGAAATAAGCGTGCCTAACATGCCATAAGGTTTAGCACTTGGAAAGCCTTTTGCGTCTAGCGTGCAGCAGGATGTTCAGTAAAGCGCAGAATATTTACTCAGTTCGTGACTTAAGTTTTATTCTGGTTTTATTCTTCTAACAGTTGATAGAGTAATTTTTTAACAAGTTTGGGTTCAAAGGGTTTGTCACATAAGGCATTTACACCCGCTTGGGATACATTGCTGAGGTGGGTATCGTTGGCTTCGGAAGACACCATCAAGATGGGAATGTGTGATTGTTGGCTTTCATTGCGGATAAATTGTGTCAAAGCTAGCCCATCTACACTCGGCATATTGTAATCAGTGATCACTAAGTCGAACATATTGTGTTTCATTAACGCTATGGCTTGCGCGCCATCCTCGGCCTCGGTAATCAGCTTCATCCCTAAGTTACCAATCGTACGTTTAATGACGTTTCTTGCCATACGGCTATCATCGACCACTAATACACGCACATCTTGTACATCGAAATTACTCAGGTCGAGTTCATCGTGGCTGAGTAAATCAATCGTGGCATTCAATGCTGTACCTAAATGGTCGGCACTGAAGGGTTTAGGTAGAATCGCTACTACACCCGATTGGCGGAATATTTCAAGTTGCTCACGGCGGCACTCACTCGAGACCAGCATAAATTGGATATCTTTGCAGTCAGCGTTGGCCCTTAAGTAGCCCAAGAGATCGATGGCAGTGCCATCATCGAAATGCATGGCGCTCGCAATAAGGTCAGGTTTATGGCGAGCAATAATATCTTTAGCCGCTTCTATGTTTTCTGCGGTTTGAATGCTGAGAATGCCTTCTTGTTGTAAGCGCTGAATAATAATTCGACGCTGTGTCTCTGAAGGTTCTACCAAAAGAATGGAAAGTTCGCTGGGCGATAAATGGCTCATAGTTTACTTCAAGTTAAGAGTCGTAAGTATTTTACTGGGTCGCTAAGCTACGCTATTGATAACAGCTTAGCAACAAAGTCCATTACTGAGTTTGGCGGGTCAAATAGTGTCTCGTGACCTTAGAAAATGCGATCCAATACTGCACGAGTAAAATAACAATAATGCTCACTGTGAGTGGCAACATAGGAATGTTGTGGCCAGAAACAACCACTTTTACATCCTCAGGGGTAATGCGATAGGCAATAATTGCTGTAATCCCCAGAGCCGAGAATCCTAAGGTTTGCATGCCAATATAAATCTTCAACACTAAGCTAGACCACGGCGCGCGTATGAGTATGCCAACGAGCACGGGGAGGACACCTAGGGTGAATACATCTAGGGATTGAGTCATCACAGTACGCCAAAGTGCAGCAATGCTGAAGAGGCAATATAACGTGATCAGTAGTATAAGACGTTTAGGCATAGATTGAAGTGCACACCAGTAGCAAAGAAGATGAGCAAGTGTAGGAAATGCCCTAATCCGAGTCCAGTATAACCGTAATATCGTGTAGAATATGCCTTTTTGCTAGAGGCTCTAATAGGTGACGTTTATGACAGAAGTTGAGTTTTGGGGTTTAGTCACGCGAACGGAAGCGGCACAATCACAGGAGTCTTTGACTCAAGCACTGAAGCAGAAACTTGCCGAATTGAGTAATGAAGAGTTAAAAGCTTTCGATAAAATCTTTGGTCAGCAGATGCGCCGTAGTTATTTGTGGTCTGTTTGGGGGGCGGCTTACATTATTACGGGCTGTGATTCTGAATATGCTTTTGCCGAGTTTAGGTGTTTTTTGATTTCACTCGGTAAAGAAATTTTCGAAGGTGTGGTTAATCAGCCTGACACTTTAGCACGTTTAGTCGCTTGGCCAGAGCGAGATGCCTATGCTTACCCTTTTGTAGATGAATACGACCTTATCGCAGGGCAATTATACGAAGATAGAACCGGTGAGGAACTGCCCTTTATGCCATCGGGCAAGGCGACGCCCGTGGGTAAAAAATTTAGCACTAAGCCCAAGGATTTAAAGCTGCAATACCCTGAGCTCAGCGCCCGTTTTCCATTTTAATCTTGGCAATACCTTACGAGCGTAAGCAAGCGTTGGTAGTGACATCGAAGGTCATGCCGTATTTAGGGCAGATGTCGCTCATAAACTCATGTTCTTGCGCCGTTAATTGTTGACTAAAATCTTGCTTAAGCTGCTCTGTCATTTGATGTTCAGCCGCATTTTGCACCTGAGCCAATTTGCTCAAATGAACAGTAACAGCCTGTTGCTGGCTGATGGTCAATGGTGCAGCTTGGCTTGAAAGGCTGATACTCGTTCCAATTGTCAGCAGTGCCAATAAAGCGAGTTTTGGTGAATATGGGTTGAATAGATAAGCCGTGTTTAGGTTCATAGGTAAGCTCCAAGTTAAAAATTACGTTTAACACGTTAGTTCTAAATCGTGCATCCTTAGACGGTAAAGAAAACGAGTTGTACTGTGAGGAGCTGAGTTTATTGTATAAATATTGAACCTATGCTGAATGGTTAGTTAGTGCTCATTCTTCATTTCTTCGCATTGAAATCCTTGCTTACGAGTATCGAACTGGCACATAGATCCACATTCCCAAGGCACATTGTCGTAGAAGGCAGATTGTTCGCGTGCAAAATCGCGGCAAGTATTATAGCTGTCAAAGTTATCGGTTTTTTTATATTTTCCTGAATCATAGCCATGGTTGTAGATAAAGGCTGACCAAGTTTTAGGGCCAGTATTTTTGTCACTCGGGGAGATAAACCAAATCGCACTTACGACGCAGGTAAACAGGATAAGAATGAACACAGGTACAACAGGGAATTTCATTTTTTATTAAGTGGGCAATGTAAACAATAGCGGAAGGATAACGCTTTTTTTGTCGTTATGCGCGTGAAATGTTCACAAATTGATAACTATGCACTTACTTGGTGCAATTCCGATACAAAAAGATACGTATCGGTTGTGATGGTTAAATAATATTTACTCAATTATACAAAAGCTTACGGCACATTTGCTGTACTTATATCAGTTTTGCGTTAAGCTCTAGTTCAGGTTAGATTTTGTACTGTGGTTCTCAGAAAGTTATTTAGGCCTTGGAGGCAAACATGAAAATTCAGTCCCTTTTACTCGCAGGTGTATTAAGTTGCAGTGCGGCTTGGGCGGCCGATGAAGCGCCTGTGGATCCCGTCACCGAAGATGGTGTGGTTAAAATTGTTTGGCAAAGTCCTAAAGATTATCGCGATATAAAATCATCAGGGGAGCTCCAATCCCGTTATGAGAAACGCTTATTTGAGACCTTAACTGAAAACATCAATAAAGAAGCTGCGAAGATTTTAAAGCCAAATCAAAAGCTTGAAATGACCATTACCGATGTTGATCTTGCGGGTGATATGCGTCCAACATTTGGTGCGACCGCCAATGATTTACGCATTATCAAAGACATTTATCCGCCACGTATGACTTTTTCTTATCAAGTCATGGAAAACGATAAAGTGATTATCGCGGGCGATGAAAAACTGTCGAATATGGGGTTCATGGATGGGATCCAATCTTTAAATGATAAACCTTTTATGTATGAAACCAAAATGTTAACCGAGTGGTTAAAGAAGACGATTGCACCACAACTTTAATATCTCATATCGGTCGCTAATGCTGAGTATTAAAGCTGTTTAGCTATGCTGTTAGTGCCTGAGTGTCGATAATTAGATGATTTTCTAACAGGTAAAATCCGTTATTTGCGGATTTTGCCTGTTTTTTTGCCCTAGCGCTTAAGGTCGATAGACTATGTTCATGGGCGTTAAAGGTGAGTGCGGGTGGTAAAATGCCTACACACAGACTGATCAATTGATGGTAACAGGCTTCACCTTTTCTATCGTCGGCGAGCATTTCCTGGGCCAGCCAGTGATCTGCGCTATAAAATAAATGCTTATGGGTTTCAAAATCCGCTAGAATTCGCTGGCAACGGCTGATCATATGCTCACAGGTGCTGATAATGACAAAGTCATCGCCGCCGACATGGCCAACAAAGCAATTGTCGCTTTTATACTTCAGTAACAGATTCGCCACTTCACAAATCACTTCATCGCCACGGCAAAATCCATAAATATCGTTATAGGGCTTAAAGTTACACAGATCAAAATAGGCTAGATAAAAATGTTTCTTTTGGATCTTAAGGCGTTTTAATTCCTCTTGAATGGGCACATTACCCGGCAAGTCTGTAAGAGGATTTGCATGGCGCGCCATCTTAATTCTGTGCTCTGTGATCCTTTGTAGCAGATCCTTGGTATGGCCTATGCCGAGTAGTTTACCACGGCGAAGGATAATGAACTGTTGCGCTACCGTATTAGCACTCTCTGAGGTCAGTAATTGACTTACGATGGATAATGGTTCGTTGGCCTCAATCTGGATGACTTGCGGGTCCATCACTTCACTCACAGCATGATTTTCATGTAAGGCGCGACCATAGGGTGTGCTGAAGAGTTCAAGTAAGGTCGCGCGGCTGATAATACCGAGTGGCAACTGGTTATCGACCACTACAACCGCCTGTAATGCAGGTTGCGAGATAAAGGTGTCACTTAAAAATTTGAGTTTAAGTGTAGGCACTACGGTTATGGCGCTCGTGCACAGGCTCTCGGCCGATTCGCTGTATCTAGGTTGAATTTGAGTATTGCTCGGCACTAAGGTCGCTTTCATCGCGCGGCAGGGGAGCACTTCTGGACGACCGAGTAAGTAGCCTTGGCAATAGACGATACCCAGTTGTTTGAGTACGGCTAATTCCTCTTGCGTTTCAATTCCTTCGGCTATCACTTTGCAGGTTAAGCTTTGGCATAACTCCACAATCGAGCGGACAAATTCCTGTTTTACGGGAGTCGAATCAATCTGATGGATAAAGTGACGGTCGATTTTGACATAGTCAGGTGACAATTCTGACCAGAGTCTCAGACCCGAATAACCTGCACCTAAGTCATCGATCGCCGTTAAAAAACCTTGGCTACGATAGTGATTTAAGCAGGATTTGAGTAAATCGATATCATCGGCGGGATATTGCTCTGACAGTTCAATCACAACCTGTGATGGCGCTATGCCAAGTTGTTGCAGCAGTTGTAAGGTCATGCCCTTGGGGTGGGCGGGATCTAACAATGCCTTGGGCGAGATATTGATAAACAGCTTGCCTTGAAACTGACGCAACTTAAATTGCTCGAGTGAAATACGGCGACAAAGGGTTTCTAGCTCGCTTAATTTACCTTGATGTTCGGCGGTCTGAAATAGCGGGACTGGGGAGTATAACGGGCTGTGTTCAGGGCCACGGCTTAACGCCTCAAAACCATGAATTTTATGTTCTAATATATTGAAAATTGGCTGAAATAAGGGACTGATTGCCGCTTTAGAGATTATTTTATCGAGCTCTTTAGCCAGATCTAAACTTGTCATTACGTCAGCCCCTTCGTCTATGTGAGCGGAGTCTATGACTTAGAAATGACAAAATGATGACAGTTTTGGGGAAGCTTAGTGCTATCTATCTGTGTTGGTGGGCTTGATTGGATATGCCATGGAAAGAGCTGAAATCTAAGGTGAGTTTCAGCTCCTAATCTCGGTTTAGCTTTGCTTCTTAAAGGCCTGCAATGTTTGCAGTAATGCGCCTAACTGACGCACATAGGTTTCGAGTTCTTTAGGATCGAGCGTTTGATGCTCTTCCATGCGAGTTAAGTCATCGACCAACTCTTGCACATAGGGCAGAAAGCGATTACTCGAAGCGATAAAACCTTGTTCTGCCGTGAATATGCTGGTGAAGTTTCCATGGCCAGCTTTCTTTAGCTCATCTAACTTAGCGTCGGCGTCTATGGCTTGGCGATAGGCGATTTGAAGATTTTCTTTCAGTTGCTCTATAACCTTGGTATGTGGCATAACAGCGTCTCATTGCAAAATTTGCAGGAATTATAAGGGGCAAAGGATATGGCAACAAGCCAATGGCGACTAATTGCATCAATCTGTTTTATGGCGTTAGCGGGTTTGAGCGCAAAAGTGGTGGGCGCAGAAACCGATAAACCACCATTTTATCAAGTGCAATGGCAAGGCAAGAGCGCGTATTTGCTGGGTTCGATTCATATTGGACGTGCCGACTTTTATCCTTTACCCACCCAAATTGAAACCGCGTTGGGTAAAGCTAAGGGCTTAGTTGTAGAAGTCGATATCAATAAAGTCGATAGCACAGCCTTACTGCAACAATACGGCCGCGCCGATAAAACTAAGGGTTTAGATTGGCAGAGCCGAGATAAGCAAACGGTCGAGAGCATGACGCCCTATTGCGCGGCCACGGCAAATGTTTGTCAGTCGATACAATCTTTCGCACCTTGGCTGCAGGCTACTCAAGTTAACTTATTGCGTTATAACGACTTAGGTTACAGCACGGATTATGGCGTTGATATGCAGTTGATGGCTCGATATGCGACTTTGCCTGTGTATCCGTTGGAAACCGCAGAGTCACAATTTCAATTGTTAGCGTCTTTTAATAGTCAAGAGCAGTGGTCTATGGTGCGTGAGGCGATTAGCGCATCGGATGCGGAGCTTTTATCGTTAATAACGGCTTGGCGTTCAGGTAATGAAACTGAGCTTGATGCCATAATGCAGGAGCAAATGGGCGGCGAGGGCGACACTAAAATGCTAGAGAAAATCCTCTGGCAGCGAAACCATGTGATGGCCGATGGCATTATAAAATTAATGGGCTCGACTGACGTGACTTCACCTTTGTTTGTGGTGGTTGGCGCTGGCCATGTGGTGGGGGATAAAAGCGTGGTGCAATTGTTAGAACAAGCAGGCGCCAAAGTGAGCGCCTGCTGGAAACAGACTTGTCAGTAATCGTTTAGGCAGCGCGTTTGTAACGACGCGCGTTCACACTGCAAAGCTTTGCCCTAAAAAGTGCACATATCGGCCGAGGGAAATATAGGGTTCGCGTTGCGAGTACTCCAGCTCCATTTGTAGCAGCTTGTGATAGTCGAAATCCGCAGGCTGACTCTTTTTCAAATAGTCGTGGATTACACGCACGCCAGACTGGCTGATGAGCGACATTCGCCACTCGCTAAACCAATCTTTAACTTCTTGAATATAAAGCGGATGAGTGGGAGTTAGTCGCACTTTCTTCTTCACTTTTAAATCAGCGGCGACGTAATCGAAATTGCCCGACACTAAAGCATGAAAGCGCATGGCTTCTTTGTTGTAAAACATCAAAGAGAATAATCCGCCGGGTTTTAGCATAGTAAGTAAACCCGCTACAGTGGGCTTAGCATCCGTTAACCATTCAACGACCGCATGACACAGTATAATATCGAAATAGCCATGGTTATCGACCGATAATGCTTGGATAGGCGCATGGATAAGCTGGATAGCTAATGGTTCAGGTGAGGCATCAATTTGTTCTTTGGCTTGAGCCAGCATCTCAGCAGAGATGTCGCAGAGTACAACTTCGTGGCCGAGGCGCGCTAATCTTTGGCTAAAGTAACCAAAACCACCGCCCGCATCTAATACTCTGAGTTTTTTATCCCCCAGTTTTGCCAGCGCGGGGACGAGGTCGCGCCATAGCACAGCGGCACGAATTTCGCCCTTGGGCGTACCATAGATGTTTTTCGCAAATTTTTGCGCGAGCTTATCAAAATTCTTATCTTGCACGTGATAACTAGGTTAAAGAGAGTGGAACGATAGTGTGGCACAGTCGTAAATTTTTCGCACTCTGGAGATGTTATTGCCGAGTTGAGATGGATAAATTTGCATCGTTAATTTTTAATCTATTGATTTTATTAGTAGTAATTATTCCTACTAAACTTAGGGATACACAGAACTCTGTGCTCTGGGTTATAATCACGCCGTTTTCGCCAAACCTGACTCTATATACCCAAGCGACCTGAAGATACGAGTTTCAGAGCGCCTAGGATGCTTCAATTCAAGGCGCATCAATGACAGAATGTCGGCCACCTTTTGAATTGATGCAACACGGAAGTGAAGTGCCCTAGGCGCTCCGTCCCGGCGGGTTTTAACGCACTTTATGCTGTGTTGGTTATTTTGAACTTAGCCCGCTAGGTCCGCAAATAACCGCAATCGCCATGGATGGCGTGAATGCCATTTATGCAGGAGCAATAAAGGGCCTTGCCTAAAGTGCGTTAAATTCCCGCTGAATCCTGCATTTTCAGGTTGTTTGGGTATAGTTGTCCATTCGGAGAGTCAGCATCAGCCCTTATTAAGACGCAGCACTGCCTGTTTTACACTCGTTATCAGCTTGATTGATCAGACGTTACTCGTCTGTGCGGGGTAATTTATGGCAATGTATTTTTGTGCCAAGGGATAGTTAATTAAAAGGTACTCAGACTTGAATAATGCATATTGTGTTGAATTGAACGCGATGCCGTCGCTGTTTTCTCTTTATCGCAAGATCTTCTTTGGCCGTAAGCCTGGTTGGGATCAACAGCCGTTGCCCCAAATCAAGGTGACCGCGCCGCATGTGACTGTGTCTGAAGCTAAAGTAAGCCAATATGCGCAGGTGTGTGGTTTTCAATTTGACGGTAAAGTTCTACCGCCAACCTATCTCTACGTGATGGCATTTCGCCTGCATGCGGTGATCTTTACCCACGATGGGATCACTTTCCCACTGCTTGGGATGATCCACCTAAAGAATCGGATTCAAGTGTATCGGCCTGTGACGGTGGACGAGACTTTCTCCCTCGAGTGCGCCTTGACCACGAGCCGCGAGACGGATTCTGGCTTAGAGTTTGAATTTGTGTCTAAGGCGTTTGTCGGTGAAGAACTCGTCTGGGAATCGCTATCCACCTATTTATATCGTATCGATGTTGCTGGGCGTCGCGTTCGCCCACCTAAAGCCATTGATATGGCATGGGAAACACCACAAAGCTGGAGTTTGAGTGAAGATTTAGGTCGTCGTTATGCTAAGGCATCTGGCGACTATAACTTGATCCATCTGCATCCTGTGCTTTCAAAGCGTTTTGGCTTTGATCGAGTGCTCGCCCATGGCATGTGGTCTAAGGCCCGTTGTCTAGCAGAGTTGATGCCAAGTATTGGCGATCGTCCATTCACTGTGGATGTGACCTTTAAACTGCCACTTTTGATGCCTGCCGATGTTGGATTTGGCTATGAGCAGAATGCTAATAATATGGTATTTGAATTACGTGACAGCAAAGGCCGTCGCCCCCATTTAAGTGGCGATGTGCAGTTTTAAGCCGCACTCAATAATACATACAACAACGGCGCCTTCTGGCGCCGTTGTTGTTTATGGTTATTGCTTTTGAGAAACAAAAATCAAGGTACGCTGTGACCCATAGATGCCTGCCAGATACTGAACCATTGCTGGCGACCGAGCTGGATCTCATTGGCGGCGACGGCGCTCCTGAGCCGCTCGAACGCAGGGTAGATTATTTGATGCAGATTAAGGAATCGCTCATTAACCCTTTCGACGGCTATATATCTTAAAGCCAATCACCTAATATCCGCCCTATTCAATGAGTGTTGTGCTTAGCAACCCCTCATACTAAACCAAAGCGTATTTGAAAGGGAGAAATCGACGCATGCTGACAGATATGGATATTTCGAATCGCGCTAGCCTAAAAGACATTAATGAACTGGGCGCCGACTTAGGTCTATTACCCGAAGAGATGATGCAATTTGGTCACACTAAAGCCAAGGTCGAGCTCAGTGTGTTGCAGCGTTTGGCTGGGCAGCGCAAAGGCAAATTGATTATCGTCACCGCAGTCACGCCTACGCCTCACGGTGAAGGTAAAACAGTGACTAGCATTGGCTTAACGCAATCGTTAAATGCCATAGGCAAAAAGGCCTGTGCCTGTATTCGCCAGCCCAGCATGGGACCTGTATTTGGGGTGAAAGGTGGCGCTGCGGGTGGCGGTTATGCGCAAGTGGTACCCATGCAGGAGATGAATTTGAATCTCACGGGTGATATTCATGCCGTGAGCAGTGCCCACAATTTAGGGGCTGCGGCGATTGCGGCGCGGCTATTTCATGAAGCGCGCTTAGGTAAGGCGGAATTTGAGGCGCAATCTGGGCAAGCGTTTTTGGATATCGATCCCAGAGAGATCCGTTGGCACCGAGTGGTCGATCACAACGATCGCTGTCTTAGGCAAATCCAGGTGGGCTTAGGCGATAATAATGGCCCAGAGTACGCATCCAGTTTTGATATCACCGCCGCCTCTGAGTTAATGGCGATTTTAGCCTTAAGTCATAATTTGGCGGATATGCGGGCGCGAATAGGTCGTCTAGTGCTGGCATTAAATACTCAAGGGCAAGTGATCACAGCCGAAGACTTAGGTGTCGCTGGTGCGATGACGGCCATCATGGCGGATGCGATAAAGCCGACGTTAATGCAGACTTTAAATGGTTCACCTTGCCTGATCCATGCGGGACCCTTTGCCAATATTGCCCACGGTAATTCATCCATTATTGCTGATGATATTGCCCTCAGACTGGCGGATTTTGTGGTGACTGAAGCTGGTTTTGGCTCAGATATGGGCTTTGAAAAGTTCTGTAATATCAAGGTGCGTCAATCGGGTCAGGTGCCCGCTGCCGCTGTGCTGGTCACTACTTTAAAAGCGCTGAAGGCCAATAGTGGTTTGGTGTCTGAGTCAGATATCAATCTACCAGATCATGCTCGACTCGAAGCAGGCTTTGCAAATTTAAACTGGCATATCAACAATGTGGCTCGCTATGGTATTCCTGTGGTGGTTGCCATTAACCGTTTCGCCACTGACACTGATGCCGAGTTGCAATGGCTAACTGAAGCCGTCAACGCGAGCAGCGCCTTTGGCTGTGAGGTCAGCGATGCTTTTAGCCAAGGGGAGGCGGGCGCTGTCGCCTTAGCGCAGACTGTGATTCGCGCCGCTGAAACCGAGAGTCAGTTCAAGCTGTTATATTCAGATGAAGCCTCATTGGAGGCTAAGTTATCCACCTTAGCCGAGGTGGGGTATGGCGCAGCGGGCGTTAGCCTTTCTATCGAGGCCAAACAACAGGCGCAGCAGCTGACCGTATTAGGTTATGGACATTTGCCCCTGTGTATGGCCAAAACGCCGTTATCTATTAGTCACGATCCTAGCTTAAAGGGCGTTCCTCAGGACTTTGAGATCCCAGTGCGGGGTTTAGTCTTGCATGCTGGTGCGGGGTTTATCACCGCCTTGGTGGGGAATGTGATGACTATGCCAGGACTTGGGCTGAAACCGGGTTACTTAAAAATTGATATTGATGCGCAAGGTGAGATAGTCGGCTTAGGCTAACACTTGATACAGAGATTGATAGGCCAGAGATAAAAATAAGGGCGAGCTCATTGCAACGCCCTTCTTCTCTCGTTTAACGCTGGTTTAAAGCGGTGATTTCGTGGTTTGATAGATATGCACATCACGCTGTGGGAAGGGAATACTGATCCCTTCGGCGTCAAAGCGCATTTTCACTTCGCGGGTAATGTCCCAATACACTTCCCAGTAATCTTCCGGTTTTGCCCAAGGGCGAACGATAAAGTCGACCGAAGATTCGCTTAATAGATGTAGTTTAATCGTCGGTTCTGGCAATGGTTGTACCTTAGGATGCGCTTCGACGATGGACTTGAGAATCGCTTCAGCTTGTTCGATGCTGTCGCTATAACTGATCCCAAAGGTCATATCGACTCGACGTTGATGCTCAGCTGTGATGTTGTTAATTGTGTCACCCCAAATCTTATTATTAGGAATAATAAGACGTTGGTTATCCATGGTTTTAATCGTGGTGGAGACAAGGCTCATGTGACTGACGCGTCCGGTGACGCCAGCGGCGTTGATCAAATCGCCCACATCATAGGGACGGTAAATTAAGATCATCATGCCTGAGGCGAAATTCGACAGGGTATCTTGCAGGGCAAAACCAATAATAACACCCGCGATACCAAAGCCTGCGAGCAAGGGACCAAGTTCGATCCCAAGCTGTGAAAGGGCGATTAATAGCCCGATAGTAAAGACGGCTTTACCTGATAGCGAGGTGAAGAAGTCTTGTAATAACTTACTTAAAT
This sequence comes from Shewanella sp. SM71, assembly GCF_025653905.1. Classification (NCBI taxonomy): domain Bacteria; kingdom Pseudomonadati; phylum Pseudomonadota; class Gammaproteobacteria; order Alteromonadales; family Shewanellaceae; genus Shewanella; species Shewanella sp. SM71. The sequence continues at coordinate 124,486 of NZ_JAKKRW010000014.1, read as the reverse complement.
TCAACTTAGAATTGCTAACGGTATTTTTCACTATCTGTTTGGCTAACTTGCCGGCGAGACCCGCAATAAACAAGATCAAACAGAAAACAAATAACTTAAACACGACGGTTGGGCCGTGATTAATCGCTTGTTCTTGTGCCGTATTTAGCCACTGCTCAACGAGACTTGATGCCACATCAAAGTTCAACACATCTTGAGTTATATCACCTGAAACACTAAAGAGTGTCTTTTTCAGCGCGGCGGTATCATGGCCTAAAGCGTCGAGTAGGCTGATGTCGATATTTAAGCTCTGACTATTTTGTGCTAAGCGTTCCTTTAACATCATTACGTGGCTGGTTTGCGCCGAAGTGACATCTTTACCTGCATTAGTTGCGGTATCGATTGCTGCTTGTAGTTGCTGCTGGGTATAAGTCACTAAACTTTCTAGCGTATCGGCACGTGCTACTAAAATTTGCATCAGTGATTTTTGTGCTTCGCTAATATCTTGGCCAACTTGTTCGAGCCAAGTGAGCGTCTCGAGTTGTTGCTTGTAATAGGTGTCTTTTTCTAATTCGCGCTTTGATATTTCCAGCAGAGTCGCATCATCTGTGCTCGAACCTAATTGCTGTTCTAATTTACTAATGTTGTCATCGATATAAGCATCAATTTGTTGGATGTAGTTAAGTTGTCCTTGGATTAATGGTTGCAGAAAAGCTTTGTCGATTGGCGTTGCTTCGAGCAGATCTTTAATCTTATTACGTAACTGTAAGGTTTTGTTTTGAATTCGATATTCAACAATTGTCTTCAATTCGCCTTTGGCATTTTTTAGTTTACGTATATCCGTATCGATAGCCTGTTGCAGCATTGCCAGTTCTGCCTTGAGCGTTACAGGAGTGCTTAATGGGCTTTCGGTTGCAGCGACAGGTTCAGTTTGCGCTTGGGATGAAAGGCTGAGTAGTGGTATTAGCAGGGCAAACACGAGAGCGAGGTAGCGGTGCATAGGAGTGATCTTAAGTAGAAATATGTCTGAGTATGATAGATGTTGCCGGATTTACTGTAAAATATCTGCGAGTGAAATAGCCCTTGGAATTAAACTTTTTTGGGAAGGGTTGATTTGAGCTTAACCTTGAGTGCGGTGCTTTATCTGCTTTTTCCGACATTTTGGCTATTTACAGGCCGAACTCTAGTCGGTATCTGGTAAACTTGCGCATCGTTATTTAGGAATCGTGTTTTCATGTTGTGTTCCCATTGTAATCAGTACATCAAGGTCAGTGACATTAGCCAGCAAAGAGGCAAAGGTTTCGACGCTCAAGTGCGTTGTCCCCATTGTGCGGCTTGGTTAGGCCGCAGTCCAACATTGGCTAAACTCAAGTTATTAGGATTTTATTTGAGTGTGTTTACGGCGGGATACAGTTACTTTGATGCCTCTGTGCGGTATTTTGCGATCCCTGTAATGATTTTTTCGTTGATGTTGTTGTTTGTGAGCCATTTTATGGATCAAGTCATCACCATTGAAGCGCCCGAGCAAGTCGATGATAGCGATCAAAGGCAGAAGTATCGTTAGGCTAATAAGTGGATTCGTTATGGATAGGAAAATCGGCGGTATAATTTTCTAGAGACGAACATCATTTGAGCGCCTTTAGCAGGCGCTCAAAATGCAACTAAGAGGGTTTAAAGGGCGAACTGCAGCCGCGTCTTTATTTACTGCACGACTTGTTCTTGGCTCGTTAAGGAGTGCTCAACGTAATAAATACCACCAAATATCACCGCGCTGAAGATGACTATCCCTAAGATAAGCCCTAAGTTTTCACGAAAAAATGCTAGCATAATAGTTGCCTTTAGGTGGATAAAACGGAGCCATATCGAGCTTGACTTCGTCATTGTGCTCGCAGACATAAAAACTAAATACACTATAGTTACACTCACTTAAGCTAATCTTAAATGCGTTTTTTTACCTGAGTTCTCGCAAGATCCTACCGCTATTGATACAAGGAGTTATTGGTAAGACTGGGTACCTCAAATATCTTGTAACCTTTTGCAAAGCGATTACCTTATTGCAACTTGCTATGGCACTGACATAGACTTATGCAACTTTTTAACTATGGGGACGACTGAGTGAGACTTAAAAGTCACATTAGACGCACAATTTCGATATGGCTTGCTGCCGTACTGATATTGCTGTCTCTTGCAGCCTCAGCCCATAGTGTGACCCATCTTGATGATGGCGCTAAGACTCACTGTACCCTGTGCTTCCATCAGCACCAACTCAACAAGATTTTATTGACCCATCCGCTGACGCTGAATTTAGCTATACAGCATTTCGATGTGGTCGAATTTATTTTACCTTCCTCTATTTTTGAACACGTCAGTGTTTATCGCAGTCGTGCGCCTCCCTTCGCTCTCTAAATCAACTTAAAATTTTAACTTATTGTATTTCTTGATGACTTTATATCAGTCGTCGAGTGCTAGTTGTATTTTGGAGATATCATGACTGTTTTAAATACCCGAATTTCTTTGGTGGCTTTGGCGTGTGCGCTCGTTTCGCCTAGCTTATTTGCAGAAGACTCGAGCTTGACCAACCCTAATATCAGTGGTGTGCTAAATGGATATTATCAGACGGGAGAGCGCCCATTAGCCGAGAGTCCAGATGGCTTTGGTTTAGGTGAAACTGAACTGGCGATGAGTGCCAATATCGATGATATGTTTTACGGTAAAATCACCGCAGTAGTTGAAATGCATGACGGTGAGACTGAACTGAATCTGGAAGAAGCCTTTATTCAAACCATGGCGATGCCAGCGGGGTTTTCTATCCGTGGTGGCCGTTTCTTATCGGACATTGGTTACCTCAATAACCAACATTTACATACTGATTCCTTCACCGACCGTCCTGTGGTTTACCGTGCATTCTTAGGGGGACATTATTTTGATGACGGTATACGTTTTAACTACGTAGCGCCGACGGACTTGTATTGGACCATGGGTGTTGAAGCCTTTAAGGGCGATAGTTTACGTGCTGCCGATGAGCATGGTGAGCGTGAGTTTAAGAAGGTCGGCGTTTATACCTTGTACTCAAAAATTGGTGGCGACATAGGCGATAACAGCTCATGGCAAGCGGGGTTGAGTTACTTGCGCAACGAAAATGGCCAAGTGACAGCCCATGAAGAAGGGGAACATGAAGATGAGCATGCCCATGGTGATGAGCACGAAGGTCATAGCCATGCCGCATCTTACACAGGTAAAAATACCTATGGTGCTGATTTTGTTTATAAGTGGGCGCCTAACGGTAATTACAAATATCAAAATCTCACTGTGAGCGGTGAGTACTATCGCGTGAGCGATTTTACACCTATCGATTTACATCCAGAGGATGCACCGAGCCAAGATTACCACCAAGGTTGGTATCTGAGCAGTGTGTACCAATTCACGCCGAGCTGGTCAGCGGGGGTGCGTTATGGTGAAGCTGATACCCAAGAGCTCCATGGCGATCATTTTCATGGGCAAAAGTTGAAGGAATCTGAGGTGAGTTTGGCTTGGCATTCTAGCCACTTCTCGACGGTTCGTTTCCAGTATACCAATCAAAAGGGTACTAACTTCGACGGAATAGAAGACGATAACATCTTCACTATTCAATATATTATGTCTCTGGGGGCTCACGGTGCGCATCAATTCTAATTTAGCTAAATTGGCCGCTGTGGCCTTATCTGTCACTTATACTGGTTTGGCCCATGCCGAGCTGAATGTGTTTGCCTGTGAACCTGAATACGCGGCATTGACCAAGGAGCTTGCTCCAACGGCTAGCATCTATTCGGCAACGACGGCATTACAAGACCCTCACCAAGTGCAGGCGCGTCCGAGTTTGATCGCTAAAATGCGTCAGGCGGATCTTGTGGTGTGCGCAGGTGCCGATCTTGAAGTGGGTTGGTTGCCTATGCTGCAGATGAAGTCGGCAAACGCAAAAGTGCGCTCGACCGAGCAAGGCTTATTTTTCGCTGCCGATCAAATCGAGACCTTAGATAAACTGGCCAGTGTCGATCGCAGCATGGGGGATGTGCATGCTCAAGGCAATCCACATATTCATTTTGACCCGACGCGACTGTTAAAAGTCGCCACGGCATTGAGTGCTAAGCTGACTCAGTTAGATCCTGCTGGTGCGGCAGATTATCAACAGTCACTGGCAGATTTTACCACTCGCTGGCAAGCCGCAGTCCCGCGTTGGGAAGCGCAAGCTAAGGGATTACAAGGTAAAAAAGTGATCGCTTACCACTCAAGCTTTAGATACCTATTCAACTGGATTGGTATCGAGCAAGTGGCAGATTTAGAACCAAAACCGGGTTTAGCTCCGACTAGCGGCCACTTAGCGAGTCTGCTGACGCGCGCCGAGCAGGGGGATATTCTGGCCGTGGTTGTAGCATCTTATCAGGATGAGCGCGGTGCAAAATGGCTGGGTGAAAAAGCGAACTTGCCCGTGGTAATGCTGCCGATGTCTGTGGGGGGGAATGATAAGAGCCAAGATTTATTTAGCCTGTATGACAGCGTGATTTCCCTCTTAAATGGAGTGAAATAAGCCTATGTTTGATCTTGAGCTGATGTCGATTCTGTTGCCTGCATTGGCTGCGGGGATCTTAGTGTTGTCGACGCATATTGTACTTGGGAGACAAGTACTTAAGCGTGGCATCATCTTTATCGATTTAGCGATAGCGCAAGTTGCCGCCTTAGGTGCCATCGTCGCTCACATGGACCACAGATTAGAAGACATGCCGTTTGCTAATGTGTGGATGCCCGCTGTATTCGCCCTTGCGGGTGCAGGTTTTATCGCTTGGTTAGCTAAGCGTATGGCGGGTGAGTTGGAGGCTATGATTGGCTGCTTTTACGTCTTGTCTGCGGTGGCCGCAATGCTGTTGCTGGCAAACGACCCACATGGCGCCGAGTTGTTAAAGCAATTGATGTCAGGTCAGATCCTGTGGGTGAGTTGGTCACAACTGATTTTGCCGGCCGTAGTGTATTCACTGGTGTTATTAGCGATATTCCTGCGCCCCCAGATGTTGGACGGGGCAGGATTTTATCTGCTATTTGCGCTAGTGATTACCTTATCGGTTGAATTAGTAGGCGTTTATCTGGTGTTCAGTACCTTGATATTGCCAGCTTTAGCGTTGAACAAGTACCGTGGTAAAGGTCGGCTATTTTACGCTTACCTCGTCGGTTTACTGGGCTATGTTTTGGGCTTAGTTCTGTCGGCGACCTTAGATCTCCCTAGTGGTGCGGCAATTGTCGCGACTTTGGCCGTGAGTGCCTTAGTTATCCGCTTTGTGTTAAGTAAAGTCTCACCTCAGGCAACTGAGCCTGAAATCTTACCCAAGCACCACGCTTAGTTCGATATTAATCTTAAAGCCCATCGATACACTGGAGGTTCAGTATATCGATGGGCTTTTTTTGCTTGCTTGTTAGCAAGTCAGCTTACAGATGTAAACAATATATTGAGTCCCAAAGCCATGGTGGCTATACTGTCGCCACTTTTACAGTCGGAGTAAATCGTGCTTTTAATCGTCAGATCAATGTTGTTGGCGGTATCTTTGTTGCTTGCCTTTATTTTTGGTGGCTTAGTGTGTCTATTAAGGCCTCGCCATCGCGACAATGTACATATGTTCGCCAAGATCTTCTCATCGGTTGCGCCAATCCTTGGGATTAAAGTGATTGTTCGCCGGCACGAAGATGTGCAGGATGGCCCGTATATTTTCTTAGCAAATCATCAGAATAACTTTGATCTCTTTACTCACACGACAGCAGTTCCTAAAGGTACAGTGAGTTTAGGCAAGAAGAGTTTGGCGTGGATGCCGCTATTCGGTCAAATCTATTGGTTGTCAGGTAATATTCTTATCGACCGTAAAAACCGTCACAGTGCCTTTGATACTATGGCTAAAACGGTTGAAAAAATTAAGCAGAAGAATCTATCCGTATGGATTTTTCCTGAAGGTACACGTTCGCGTGGGCGTGGTCTGTTACCTTTTAAAGCGGGAGCTTTCCATACTGCAATCGCGGCGGGAGTGCCAGTGGTGCCAGTGGTTGCTTCGTGTCAGAGCCATATTCAGTTAAATCGCTGGAATAACGGTGTCGTCATCATCGATATGATGGCACCTGTGCCGACCGCAGGTTTAGATAAAGCCGATGTGAAAAACTTCTCTGCGCAAATCCATGCCAGCATGTCGGCGAGATTTGCTGAGATAAATCAAGAAGCGGCAGCACTTATGGGTAAAACTCTCGCGAGTGATGACGTATAATATACCCAAGCTACCTGAAGATACGAGTTTCAGAGCGCCTAGGGTGCTTCAATTCAAGGCGCATCAATGAAAGAATGTCGGTCACCTTTTGAATTGATGCAACACGGAAATGGAGTGCCCTAGGCGCTCCGTCCCGGCGGGTTTTAACGCACTTTATGCTGAGTTGGTTATTTTTAACTTAGCCCGCTAGGTCTGCAAATAACCGCCTTGCCTAAAGTGCGTTAAATTCCCGCTGAATCCTGCATCTTCAGGTTGTTTGGGTATAATGCCAATTTGAGCCAGATTTACCTTAACGGAGACAAATCCATGTCTATTGAAAGTCAGTTAAAAGCCCAACTTGCAGAGAATCGTGACATAGTGCAAGCCCTGCTTGACGATGGCTCAGAGCCTGATGCGGAATATGTTATTGAGCATCACTTTTCATCGACCAATTTTGACCGTCTTGAAAAAGCGGCTGTGGATGCCTTCAAATTAGGTTTTGAGGTGAATGATGCCGAAGAAATGGAACTGGAGGATGGTTCGATTATCTTCTGTTTCGATGCTGTCGCACACCACAAACTGGATGTTGAACTACTGGACAAAGCGGCCGAGCAATTGCTGCAATTAGCGGTAAAGCAGAAAGTGGAATATGACGGTTGGGGCACCTATTTCGTCGGCGATGAAATGGATGACGAAGAAGATGAAGACGAAGAAGATGATGGTTTCCCTCATTAATTCGTTGGTGGATCTCGAGTTTAGTCTCCACTCGTTTTAAATAAAAATGCCCATCATTGATGGGCATTTTTATTGGGTATACTTAGGATTTACTTGTTTTACTCGTATGTAAAACACTGCAGTTACGGCCTTTTTGTTTCGCTTCGTACAGGGCTTTATCGGAGCAGGAGATCCAGCTAGAACTGCTGGTAATATGGGAGCCAATTTCACATACGCCTAAACTTACCGTCACAGTAATCTTAAGGCTTTCATACACTATGACGGATGCGGCGATTTTCTCCCTGAGTCGCTCGGTAAAGTTCATCGCATCTGCGCCGCTGGTTTTAGGCAATACAACCGCAAATTCTTCGCCGCCATAACGTCCTGCACAGTCGGTATCACGTAAGGATTGGCTGAGTAAGTGCGCAATATGCTGAATGACTTTATCACCCGCCACATGACCATAGCTGTCGTTGATATGTTTAAAGTTATCGATATCTATCATGACTAAACTTGCCATACCTGAGTAGCGGGCATACAAGTCGTACTCGTGGTCTAAACACTCTTGCCAATGACGACGGTTGTGCAACTGAGTTAGACCATCGGTTTGGCTAAGGCGTTCGAGTTGCTCGTTGGCAGCTTTAAGTTGCAATTTGTTGATGGCGATATCTGTCACGTCATAAATAATCACACTGATATGGGTCACTTGTCCCGTGAGCGATGCCAGTGGCAACAAGGTCACGTTTTGGTACATGTAGTCAGCACGGCCCGTTATCGGGCGATAGTTTTTAAATTGGAAAACGTACGGACGTTGTTCCCAGCTGATAAAGGCACGGTTTTTAAGCATAAAAACCGATTCCATTTTCTGCTTTAACCAAGTGGCGGGCAGATCGGGGAAGCGGGTAAACAGGTTTTGACCTTTGATAGAATTAGGGGAAACACCGCTGTGATTCTCCATAAAACCGTTCCACAGCTGGATATTGTAATGGCGATCTAATACCACTAATCCCACCTCTATGGTTTGTACCATATCGATGAGCCAGTGTAGTTCGTTCATTGCGCTTTGGTCATTTGACATAGGATAAAATCCAACTGGTTAATCGAGTAAATAGCCGAGTTTATAGCTAAGTGTGGGGATAGAATCCTCGGTGAAGAGCAGTAGCAAATCGCATTGAATATTATGATCTTCAATCCGATAGTTGATCTCCATTGCCAAAGTTCGGTGCCATTTCTCTGAATTATCATGGATCAGATCGTTAACCGTGCAGTGCCGTCCCAGCACGACAGGGTGAGCCTGACTAAATTTCATATCGAGCTGTTCAGAAATGCCGTTAAGGAAGGCGCCTATCAGTACGTTTCCAGTATCAATTAGGACTTCTATCTCAGTATTTTTGTCTTCTGGATTAGCTAATCCCATCAGCTTGGCCATGTCCTTAAAGCTGGAATCATGGAACAAGAGCAGGGCTTCTCCCGCAATACCCGCACCGATAAAACCTTGGCAGAGCGCGGATACAGTTGAGCTTTCTTCCGTGGCTTTGAGCGCCATGGTTAACTCACTGACTTCAAGCACGTTCACATTAGGAATAGGTAGTAACACGAATACATCGAGTAACTTAGCTAACAGATCGGCGGCGCGTCCCATGGCAACGTTGGCTATTTCTTGGCAAGCGTCGCGCATGTCGACTTTGATCATCGGGACTTCGTCGGTGAGATCTTTCTGCGTCAGTGTTAAGATGCCGTAATCTTGTAAAATGTTGCTGATGGCATCGGCGCTCACCGGTTTTTGAATAAAATCTAACGCACCCAAGGCTTTAACCCGCTCGTGAGCTTTGATTTGAATATCGCCGGATACCACAATAATCAGCGCGGGTAAGTCCTGTTGCTGCACGGTTTGCAGTACTTCATAACCGTCCATGACAGGCATGTTGAGATCGAGAAACACCACTTCGCCTTTTCCAGCGCGGATGGCATCAAGGCCTTCGGCACCATTGGTCGCATAAGTTATTTCCACATCCCACTCTTTGGGGAGTGTGCGGGCCATTTGCTTACGTGCCATGGCGGAATCGTCACAGATGAGTACAGATATTGACATGCTGACTAGTGATCCTTATTTGCCCATTTATTGAAGATAACACTTATTTTTTAGGTCTGACTGACGAATTGCGTTCTTCGGGCAAGTCTGATTAATATCTTTTATATGTAACTTATAGATATCATTGATAAATTTATATTTTCTGATGGCATTAAAATTTGAATCATTGTTGAATCAAATCATGCAGAATCTTAAATCGAACTGGCTAATGTTTAGTAAATAACAAGGATATAGTGACTAAAAAAGGACTATAGAATCCATATATTGCTGCCCAATCATCCTTCGCAGTAGGTAGCATTGCGATACTGGTGTCGATTATTAGCAGTTAAATAGCTAGCGGTTAAATACGCTTAATTATTGAGCTTGCTAAGGCTATCTAATCGAAAAATACATTAGGATTACTGCACGTAGTGATGACAGCCTAACATAAGTTGCCTTCAATCCATGATGGAATTGGCAATATTTTGACTTAAGTCAAAAAACAGGCTTATGTTATATCTTTTAGTGAATTATGCCAAACGTGTTAACATTTATTCTGGACTGACCAGTAACGGAATATTTCATGAGTGGCCAAAGTGTACAAGTTAAAATCGATGATGGCATCGCCTACGTGTTGCTTAATCGTCCTGAAAAAATGAATGCTATTAACTATTTAATGTTTAGTGAGCTTGACTGTGCGATTAAAAGTATTAAATCCAATCGTGCGGTGCGAGCCGTGATCCTCTCGGGAGCGGGTGGGAATTTTAGCTCTGGGCTCGATGTCAAAAGCGTCATGTCGGCACCGATGCAGGCAGTTAAGTTACTGTTTAAGGGGTTACCGGGGAATGCGAATTTGGCACAGCGGGTGTCACTAGGTTGGCAAACCTTGCCTGTGCCAGTGATTGCCGTGCTTGAGGGCTGTTGCTATGGCGGCGGTATGCAGATCGCTTTAGGCGCAGATCTGCGTATTGCTAGCCACGACAGTAAGTTATCTATCATGGAAGCCAAATGGGGACTCGTGCCAGATATGGCGGGTTTAGTCGCATTAAGGCAAATTATGCCTAAGGATCAAGCCATGTTACTTAGCCTGACGGCAAAAGTGCTTGAGAGTCATGAAGCGCTGGCCTTAGGACTCGTGACACAAGTGAGTGAGACGCCCATGGAAGCCGCTGAGAAATTGGCGCGGCAACTGATGCAAACCTCACCGGATGCGGCAGCGGCCATCAAACTTAGCATTAATCGCAGTTGGACTGCTTCTATCCGTAGTCTGCTGTGCCGCGAGTCTATTAGTCAGATTCGGTTATTGTTAGGCAAAAATAGCAAGATAGCGGCGACGCGTCAGCTGAAAGATCCGCAGAAACCCTATCGGGATCGTCAATCGGGTTGGTAATGCTATTTTGTCTGAATTAGCTTGAATCGCCGTTTTTACTGCGCGCCGCTCATTCGGGCAGAAAAGCCTTTGATCGCATTTAAGCAATTCTGCCATGCGCTCTCGTTATCTAAATTGAGCGCTAGGGTAGTTTGGCGATAGTTAGGGCTTTCTAAGGTCACCGCGAGTTTTTTGCGATTGTCGGCTGTTTCTAATGAGGCTGGGTGACCGTCTGGTGATTGAATATCTAAAATGGGCAGCGTAAGTTTTGCCAGTTGCTCCGCGAGTGCTTGATTACGCTGTTCGTCTTCTCGATAGGGATTGATGACAATCAGCACATCGGGATCGGCAATCTTCTTCTGGCTTAATAGGCTAATCAATAATCCTGCACTTTGGTCGGCGGTGATCAAAATACGTTTTCCCGCATAATCTGCACCGACGGCATCTAACTGCGACATGCTTTTGACGAGAAAATCTTCCTGCTCTTGCTGGTGCTTGCTGTTATCTTCGGGCTTGATTTTAGGGCTTGGTTTGTTGGACGGTGAGCTTAATTGCGCGGCGCCAGGCGAGGTCACTTCAGTGGCGGCGGTAGCAAAGTTAGCTGCGGGCATTTCAGTTGGCGGAGTTAAACTTAAGCTGGCCCAACCGGCAGGATTGATATTGCGGCGTACAAACGCCATCAATCCAGGCGCGTCTGCGGTACCATTGGTGGCGGGCAGGATTATCGCCGCACCAAGTTTCTTTTTACCTTCCCATGGTCGCACTAACAAATCGTAGGGCTTATTATCAATCGTGATTTGTTTAATTTCATTTGTGGGTAGATAGCTGTGATTCGACTTTTTGGCACTGATTTCGGCTGGCGCAGATGTTGGCGGAGTTGTTGTCGTGTCTGCCGCGTAGGTAGCGATGGTTGTGATGCCGAGAATGAGGCAAAAGAGGAGTGAAAGAATGCGCGGCATAGAATTGATAACCACCTGTGTAGTCTCATAAATTCATCAGTGTTTGAGTATAACCTGAACAATTACCAAAAAGTGAATTTTCCTCGCCAAAGAATTGCACCTGTCATTTAGTATAAAAAGCCACTTGTAATAAGAGGCCACTTGGAATCGAAAGCCACAGGGCACAAAAAAGCCCAACGCTGAGGCTGGGCTAATTGATGGAAACCTGCTGTTCCGCTTGGATCTATACGTGGCTGACGAGCACCATACGGATCGCATCGAGTTGTAACTGGCTGGCATCTAGATAAGTGTTTAACTCTTGCATCTGATTACGCAGGTATTCCAATTCTTCCTCACGGATATTGGGGTTCACCGCCTTGAGTGACTCTAAACGATCAAGCTCTGCGCTCAGTTGCTGAGTCATTTTCTCTCTGGCTTGGGCGACCATCTCATCGACAACCACTTGAGCATATTCTTCACCCTTAGCAAATAACGGATGCAAAATAGGCTGAGATGCCGTGACTAACTTGCCGCCAATGTGACGATTCACCGCGCTCAATTGCTTATCGAAACTGGCGTAATCCACTTTAGCCGACAGATCGTTACCATTTTTATCCAGCAACACGCGAATGGGTGTTGGTGGTAAATAACGATACAACTGGCTCGACTTAGGTGCAGAAGCATCGGCCATGTAGATGAGTTCTAAGAATAAGGTACCTGCTGGCAGGGCTTTATTCTTCAGAATTGCGACGCTGGTGGTGCCGGTTTCTGAACCTGTGATCAGATCTAGCCCCGTTTGCACCAGTGGATGCTCTTGGGTGATCAGCGCAATATCATCGCGAGATAACGCTGTGTCACGGTCGAAGGTTACCGTCACGCCATCTTCTGGCAAGCCAGGGTAGGTTGGGAACATCATGTGCTCACTCGGGCGCAGAATGATCGAGTTTTCACCCTTATCTTCTTGATCAACACCGATAATATCCCACAGACGGATCACTGAACCGATCAAATGGGTATCACCATCATTCTGGGCGAGGCGCTGGACGATAGCCATTGCCTTCTCGCCGCCGTGTGAGTTGATTTCCAGCAGCTTGTCGCGGCCTTGCTCCATGGCGTGCTTGAGTTCTTTATAACGGCTCTGGGTGTGATTGAGCAGGTTTGTCAGCTCGTCGCTGTCATCAACCACAAGCACGTTTAACAGATCTTCGGCAAATTCACTGTAAAGCACATGGCCACTCGGACAAGTCAGTTCGAAGGCATTCAGCCCTTGGTGATACCACTGCATCAAACGTTCTTGGGCGGTGTCTTCAAGGTACGGTAAGTGAATTTGGATATCATTTTTCTGGCCGATACGGTCTAAACGACCGATGCGCTGTTCCAATAGATCTGGGTTTAGCGGCAGATCGAACAGGACTAAGTGACTGGCAAACTGGAAGTTACGGCCTTCAGAACCAATTTCAGAACAGATCAACGCCTGTGCGCCGCCTTCCTCTTGAGCAAAGTAAGCGCCAGCTTTATCGCGCTCGATAATTGACATGCCTTCGTGGAATACCGTCGCTTGAATCCCTTCGCGGGTGCGCAGGGCTTCTTCTAAGCTCAGGGCGGTTTCCGCTTGGCTGGCGATGATCAGCACTTTTTTGCTGCGGTGTGATTTTAAGAACTCAATTAACCAATCCACACGGGGATCGAACTTCCACCAACTGGCGCTGTTATCTTCAAATTCTTGATACAGTTTTTCAGGACTCAGGGCTTGCGCCGCTTTCGCCTCTAATGACTTGTGTCCGCCCATCATGCCGCTGACGCGTGCGGCTGTTTGATATTGATCTGGCATGGCGTGGGGATAAGCGTTAAAGAAACGCTTTGGAAAGCCTTTTACCGAGGCGCGGCTGTTTCGGTATAACACGCGGCCAGTACCGTGACGGTCAAGTAATTCTTGCAGTAATTCGCTACGGGCGGCCTGTTGTATTCCTGCATCAATACCGTCGGCTTGGATTAAACGAATACTTGGGCTGATGTCTTTCTCGCCCAGTAATTCGGTCAAGCTGTTGATGGCGGCATCGGGTAATTTAGCGTTACCAGCCAAGGCTTCGGCGGCAATGGCGACGTCTTTATAGCTGTCTTCTTCGGCTAGGAAGGCATCGTAATCGTAGAAACGATCTGGATCGAGCAGACGCAAACGGGCGAAGTGACTCTCATGGCCGAGTTGATCCGGCGTTGCGGTTAACAGCAAAACGCCTGGGATGACTTCGCTTAATGCTTCAACCACTTGATAGGCGCGGCTTGGCGCTTCTTCGGTCCATTCTAAGTGGTGTGCTTCGTCAACCACTAACAGATCCCAATCGGCATCAAGAGCTTGATCTAGACGTTTTTTCTTACGCAGTAATTCGAGTGAACAAATCACTAACTGTTCTGTGTAGAAAGGATTGTCGTGATCGGCATAGGCTTCTACACAACGGTCTTCATCGAATACCGAAAAGCGCAGATTAAAGCGGCGCAGCATTTCCACTAACCACTGATGGCGCAGAGTATCGGGCACGATAATCAGAATGCGTTCGGCGCGGCCGGTCAGCAGTTGTTGGTGAATAATCAGACCTGCTTCAATGGTTTTACCTAAACCCACTTCATCGGCTAACAGTACACGCGGTGCATAGCGACGGCCGACTTCATGGGCAATCCACATTTGATGCGGAATAAGTCCAACGCGTGGACCTTGCAGACCCAGCAAATCCGATGAGGCCAGTTTGTGGCGCAACATTTGGCATTGATAACGCACACCAAAACGGTCGAGGCGATCGATTTGGCCAGCAAATAAACGGTCTTGGGGTTTGTTGAAACGAATATTGTGGTTCAGCAGGGTTTCACGCAGTGTAGCTTGCTCGCCTGTCTCACTGTGAATGCCGTGATAGATCACTATCCCGTCTTTCTCGGTCAATTCACTGACCGCAAGGCTCCAGCCTTCATGGCTTTCAACCGAATCGCCGGGATTGTATATAACGCGTGTCAGAGGGGCTTCTGCTCGGGAGAACATGCGGTTCTCACCCGTGGCAGGGAATAATACAGTGACCATACGGCCTTCTACTTGAACCACAGTTCCTAAACCAAGCTCTGACTCGGTATCACTTATCCAACGTTGACCTAAGGCGAACGGCATCTTAAATTCTCATTTCTAGGCGGACTCTAACAAAGGGCGCGTATGTTATACCAATACTCGTGATATTTAAATCGCCCTCTCACCCGTTAGAGCCTAATTCCCAGAGTGCTAGATTACAAATTGTACAAGCGACAAAATTGTCATGTCAGTACATGAAACTGTCACGCTAATGTCACATCCGCGGTTATACACTGCTTCGAGTCTGTAAGGTAAACAATGGTTGCTGTATTGTTATCTCGTGAGTTTGGTGCCAATATCAACTTAAGGTTTAAGTGCGAGTAAAGTGCTATCAACTTGAACCTTATGATCATTCTTTGCCATATGCTTAGCCAGTAATAGGAGCCGTGTAACTTTTATTGAGACTCAAAAGTGTGTTTAAACTTTAATGAAGCACTCTGGAGGCGCCATGGAACAAGACGACAGAAAGTTGTTTGTACTGGATACCAATGTGTTACTACATGAACCTTTGGCGATCTATTCGTTTAAAGAGCACGATGTGGTCATTCCGATGACAGTGCTAGAAGAGTTGGACCAGATTAAAGATCGAAAGAGTGATGTGAGTCGTGATGCTCGGGTTGCTATCAGGGCATTGGAAGATACCCTAGGCGGTGAAACTACCCCTGAGCAGATTATCAATGGCGTCCCTTTACCCAGCCGAGAGGGTCATGCTGATGCCGTCGGTTCGCTCTCAATTTTCCCTGATCACCTTGTCGATTTTACCTTAGGCGCACTGCCTGGAGATGGAAACGACAATCGCATTATCAATACCGCGCTACATCTACAAAACCTACATCATCCCCGTACCGTTGTCTTAGTCACCAAAGATATCAATATGCGCCTTAAAGCCAAAGGTGCAGGTATTCAATTGGTTGAGGATTATCGAACTGACCAGTTGATTGATGATATCCGCTTCCTCAGTAAAGGCTTTTACCAGTTTGAAGGTAATTTTTGGGAGCACTTGAACAAGGTCTCCACCGAGCGCCACGGTAGACATACAGTGTATGAAGTACCGCTCAAAGACCTCGAAAATGATAATTTTTATATCAACCAATATCTTATCGACACAGAGTCTGATTTTTGCGGTCGTGTTATCGAGCGCACAGACACCCATTTACATATTTTAGATTTAGGCCGTGAGCGGGTGAAAAACCTCGAGGCATGGGGTGTTAAACCTAAAAACGTCTATCAAGGCATGGCATTGCAGGCGCTGCTCGATCCCGATATCGATCTGGTTATCTTAACCGGCCCTGCGGGTTGCGGTAAAACCTTGCTCGCCATGGCGGCGGCGTTGGAACTGGTGGTCGAGCGTAATCGCTACGACAAAGTGATCGTCACCCGTAACACCCCTGAAATCGCCGAATCTATCGGCTTCTTGCCCGGCACGGAAGAGGAGAAGATGATGCCGTGGCTGGCCGCGATTACTGATACGCTCGAAGTACTGCATAAGAATGATGTGAATCCCACTGGCAGCATGAACTACATCATGGAGAAGGCTAACATTCAGTTTAAGTCGATAAACTTTATGCGCGGGCGGTCGATCCAAAACTCCATAGTGTTATTAGATGAATGCCAAAACCTCACTGCCTCGCAGATCAAAACTATGATCACCCGTATGGGCGAAGGCACAAAACTGATTTGTTGTGGTAACTTAGCGCAAATCGACTCTAACTACTTAACTGCTGTTACCTCAGGTTTAACCTATATTGTCGAACGTTTTAAAGACTTTGAAGGCAGTGCCAACGTGTATCTGAATGGCGTGGTGCGTTCACGCTTAGCGGAATACGCCGAAGAGCATCTGTAAAGCAGGTCGGTTTAATTTTGGGTAATGACTAAGGCCTCTGATATGGAGGCCTTAATTTTATGGAGTAGTAGATTTTTAATCGACTTATCAGTGGTATGAGTAGGCTTTATCTGACAATTATTTTATGTGATTGGCAGTTCCTTCCTGCTACTATATGGAGCTCATAGTTTTTGCCGCCGTAGGCTGAAATTAAGCGCTGCAATCAAGGGTAGTGGATGAAATCGAGTGAGCCGGATCTCCAACTAAAATCGCCGATCCAGAAGAACTACAACCGTGCCGTTTTTTATACGTACATCGGCGTTATCGTCATGTCTTTGTTGACCGCATGGATGTTTTTCGACCGCCAAAAAGCACAGCAGATGGAACAGCGTGAAGAGCAGGTTCAGCGCCATGTATTGCAAATCGATTTGCTACTTGAGTCGAGCATTAGAGCGGTAAAAAGCTTACGCAATGTTGCTGTGGATCATTTACGTTTGGGCGAACTCGTGCGTAAAGAACGCTTACCCCAATACGGTAAATTCAACGAAAGCGGCCAGTATTTTACCTTAGAACCTAGCTACGCCCAGAGCGGTGAGCCTTTTACCAACATGGGTAGGATTACTGGTGCGGGTTCTCTCGACGGCCGCGACGACAAGTTCTATCAAGAGCTTGAGATGTTGTTTGAGCTGTCATTGTCATTCCCCGTCGCCAAAGAAGCCGCCCCGAAAGCCTCGGCGATTTATTACCTGTCGAAACGTAGGATCATGTCCTACTTCCCTTGGTCGAATGACGATCAACGTTTTAGGGACGAATTACTCAACAAGAAACAGTTCCAATACGCCACCCCAGCAATGAATCCGCAGCGCAGTGTATTTTGGAGTGAAGCCTATGTTGACTCCACGGGCAAAGGCTTATTGACCACTTTAGGTGTGCCCATTTATTTGGATGATGAGTTCATTGGCTCAATCAACTTAGACATGACGCTTGCTTCGTTAGCGCGGCAAATTCGGGTTTACTTTAAGATGCCGGGCACAGTGATTTTGCTCGACCAACAGAACAATATTTTATCCCACAGCGATTTTGATAGCTCAGATATCAATCGGGTCTATCACATCAGCCAACGTATTCCCTCTGAGCTGCATTCTTTACCCGAGTCGGAATTGTTTGATGCCCACGACGGCATCATTCGTAACGGCTATTACATCCACTCGGTTGCCCTGCATAACGCGCCTTGGCGTTTACTGTATTTGCAGGATGAAGACGACCTATTCCAAGACTCGTGGGAAAAACTGCAGCTGACGTTTATTTTAGTGGTTATCGCCCTGTCAGTGTTAGTGACCATAGTGCATTGGCAAACGCGTCGATCTTTTGTGAGTCCAGCCTCGCGACTACTGTCGCACCTTGAAGGTTGCTCCCAAGAGCCGCGTAAGCCACCGGAGAAAATCACCCGCGGCTGGGAACCTTGGTTCTTGTTGGTCAGTCGGATCTTTGAGGAAAACAAACAATATACCCACCATCTGGCTGAGCAGAATAAGCGGCTCGATAAGCTAGTGGCGCGGCGTACTGAACGCTTAAAAGACACCACAGAGCGGCGTGAGCGCGAATATGCGCTACTGCGATCCCTGCTTGACTCAATTCCCGAAGCGATTGTCTTTAAAGATAAAGAAGGCAACTATTTAGGTTGTAACAAGGCGGCTGAGCGCATGCTGGGTTACACTGAGAGCGAGATGATAGGTTTATCATCTGAGGATCTGACCTCGCCTGAAATGGGCATACGTATCCGCGCAGAAGACGAACAAGTCTTAAAAGATCGCACGCCGCTGCGCTACCAAGAAAAGGTCGAGCTTGCGGGTAAACCTGTGCTGCTTGATACCCTCAAACTGCCTTTCTACAATCGCCGCGGCGAACTGCAGGGATTGATTGCCGTGTGGCGTGATGTGACGCGGGAATACGAATCCGCTGAACAATTACGCCTGTCCGAAGAGCGTTATCACTTAGCCATGGATGCGGTGGAAGATGGCCTGTGGGACTGGTATTTAGACTCTGAACAGATCATTTGTAACCCAGCCTATTATTCTATGTTGGGTTATAAAACCAATGAATTCCCAGCTTTAGTATCGACGATTGATGAATTATCCCACCCCGACGATCGTATTCGCGTCGAGGAATACCGTGCTCAGTATCTTGCTGATCCCGTCGGTGCTTTCGAAATTGAATTCCGTATGTTAGGTAAAAATGGCTGCTATCACTGGGTGTTATCCCGTGGTCGTGTGGTGGAGTTCACCGCCGAAGGTCAGCCCAAACGTATGCTTGGTACCCATAAGGATATTACCCGCCATAAGAGTAACGAAGTGGCGTTGCTCGAAGCCAAGCAAGACGCCGAACTCGCTAATCTCTACAAGAGTGAATTCTTGGCCAACATGAGCCATGAGATCCGCACGCCGATGAACGCCATTATCGGTATGTTGCAGTTGGCACAGCGTACTTCGTTAACGGCGCAGCAGAAAGATTACCTCGAAAAAGCCGGTTTCTCGGCACAATCGCTGCTGAGGATCATCAACGATATTCTCGACTTCTCTAAAATTGAGGCGGGTAAGTTGGAGCTTGAGCGGGTGCCGTTCCCGCTTGATAAAGTGCTCGATCACGCTCTGGATCTCAATGCGCTTAAGGCACAGGAACAGGGCGTTGAGTTACTCTTGTATGCCCCTGTGACGGCGGGACTCATTCTTAAGGGCGATCCGCTACGCTTAGGCCAAGTGCTGATTAACCTGTTATCGAATGCGGTGAAATTTACCCAATCTGGCGAGATTGAGCTCGGCTGTGAAGATGTCGGCGAGCGGGATCATCGGATTACCTTGAAGTTCTGGGTGCGCGATACGGGGATCGGCATAGGTAAAGATCAACAGGATAAGTTGTTTGATGCCTTCGCCCAAGCCGACGGTTCGACCACCCGTAAATACGGTGGCACGGGCTTAGGTTTGTCGATCAGTAAGCATCTGGTGTCTATGATGGGCGGCAAGATGCAAGTGCAGAGTGAGCTTGGGGTCGGTAGTACCTTTAGCTTCACCATCAGTTTTGAAATTGCCGAAGCCGCTAAGATTGAACCTTTGGTCGTGCCGGAAAAACTCAATAGTCTACGTACCTTAGTCGTTGACGATAACCCGACGGCACTGCAAATTTATTCGACCTTGATGCGAGATTTCCACTTCGACGTTGATACTGCCGCCAGCGGCGCCGAAGCGCTTTACAAACTGTCGCGGGCACCAATCGATCTGTTATTGCTCGACTGGATGATGCCAGAAATGGACGGTAGCGATGTGGTCAGCGCCATAGATACTATGGTCGCCGAAGGCCGCTTAGCTAAACGCCCTGTGATTATCATGATGACGGCCTATGCGGCAGAGCCCTTGCAGCATGAAGTCGATAGTGCCAATGTGTTTGCCGTACTGCAAAAACCGTTTAAGGCATCGAGTCTGTTCGATGAGATCATTGCCGCCTTTGCCGATGAACCGAGATTGAATGTGGTTCAGCCTATGGTTGAAGTTCAAGTTGAGGAAGGAGAGCACACAGGTTTAGTGCTGCTGGTGGAGGATAACTTTATTAACCAGCAAGTGGCCACTGAACTTCTTAAGAGCGCTGGCTACGAAGTGGTGCTGGCCGACAATGGTCAAGTGGCGCTGGATACTATCGACTCGCGGCCGTTTGATGCTGTGTTGATGGATATTCAAATGCCAGTGATGGACGGGTTAACGGCCGCAAGGGCATTGCGTGAGCGTTTTAGTGCCGATGAACTGCCTATCATTGCCATGACAGCCCATGCCATGTCGGGCGACAGGGAAAAGAGTTTAGCGGCGGGGATGAATGCCCACATCACTAAACCCATAGTGCTTAACGAATTATTTGAAACATTAAATCACTGGATCAAACACAAGAACCAGCATCAGAATCGTTAATTTATTTGCTCGGGGCCAGTGATGGCCTCGCATTATTTACTTTAAATCAATCGCTTGAGATAAGCAGTCATCAAAGATGCATATGACATAAATGACTTAATAAGGTAAATAACGCAGCCAGCCGAATCAGGAGGAAAGATGAAACCCCAAAGTGTAGCCTTAGCCTTATTTATAGCGCTGTTAGGATTTCCCACCGTTACGGTCGCGGCAGCCGCGCCTAGCGCCAAGATCATTAAGCTGGGCCAAGAGGCGAAAGGGTTTCTTAATCTCTATTACGAGGAGTCTGAGGGAGAGTTATATCTTGAGGTCAATCGTTTAAATCAACCTTTTATCTTAGTTACTAGCCTGCCACAGGGCGTAGGATCAAACGACATTGGTCTCGATCGCGGCCAACTGGGTCAGACCCGTATGGTGCAGTTTGAGCGCCAAGGTCCCTATGTTTTACTCAAGCAACTCAATACTCAATATCGTGCGAATACCTCTGATGCCGCCGAGCAAAGAGCGGTTGAAGAAGCCTTTGCCGATTCTGTGTTATGGCAAGGCAAAGTGATTGAGGGCAAGCCAGATTTGGTAGCGATTAACGATCTGGTGCTCAATGATTTACACGGCGTGTCTTCCGTATTGCAACAAACAGAGCAGGGCAATTATCAGCTCGATTTGAGCCGTTCTGTCATCTTACCCAAAGGGATTAAATCCTTTGAGAAAAACGCCGATGTGGATGTGCAACTGACGTTCAAAGGCGATGTTGCTGGCGCGCAGGTCGCACAGGTAACACCCGATGGCACCTTAATGTCGGTGCGGATGCGTTATTCCTTTGTTGAGCTGCCTGATACCGACTATCAGCCGCGGGCTTATCATCCTATGAGCGGTTATTTGTCCGATGAGTATCGCGATTATGCCACGCCCTTTAACCAACCTTTAGTGCAGCGTTTTATCCTGCGCCACCGTTTACAGAAAGTGCATCCAGGCCCAGCGCCAAGCGAAGTCGTTAAACCTATTACTTATTATCTCGATCCTGGCGTGCCAGAACCTATACGGTCGGCGTTGCTCGATGGCGCGCGCTGGTGGGAGACGGCTTTTACTCGGGCGGGATTTATCAACGGCTTTAAAGTTGAGTTATTACCTGTAGATGCCGATCCGCAGGATATTCGCTACAACATGATCCAATGGGTGCACAGGGCGACGCGGGGTTGGTCCTATGGCGCCGCACTGACCGATCCTCGCACCGGTGAAATCATCAAGGGTCAAGTCACGCTCGGCAGTTTGCGTGTGCGTCAGGATTACTTGATTGCTAAAGGCTTAACCGCAGGCTGGCAGGATAGAGTGGCGGCCGAGAAAGCGGCGACTGCCTTGTCGCTCGCACGTATTCGCCAACTGGCTGCCCATGAAGTTGGCCATACGTTAGGGCTCGATCATAACTTTGCCGCTTCGACTAATCAGGATGCCTCTGTGATGGATTATCCCCATCCGAAAATCCAGCTAAAGGGCAATGATATTGATATTTCAGCACCTTACACTACAGGTGTTGGACCTTGGGATGATTTTACTATCGCCTATGGTTATAGCGATCAAGGCGATGCCCGTACCCAACAAGCGCTGCAAGTCGACTTACTGGCCGATGTAGCCAAACGTGGCTTACGTTATATCGGTGAGGCCGATTCTCGCCAAAAGGATGCGAGTCAGGCCTATGCCAGTTTGTGGGATAGTGGTGACGATCCGATCGATCAGCTGGGTAAGTTAAATAAAATTCGCACTAAGGCGATTGCGGATTTCTCCAGTGCGGCCTTGTTACCCAATGAGCCACTGGGCGAGCTAGCCGATGCCTTTGCGCCAATTTATTTGCTGACGCGTTATCAAATCGATGCGGTCGCTAAGTTTATTGGCGGCACTGACTATAACTATCAATCTATCGGCGAAGGCAGCCGCTGGAGCTATATTGCGCCGCAGTTGCAGTTAACAGGCTTAGACGCGTTACTTAACACGCTCGATGCGGCGAGTTTAACTGTGCCGCAAACCTTGCTCGACAGTTTAGTGCCAAAGGCGGGGAATTATCATGTTACGCGGGAATCCTTCGATTCAGGTCTAGGTGCAATTAACGACCCTCTCGGTATGGCTGAAGTGTTTAGCCGTCATACTGTGAGCTTGCTATTGATGCCTAAACGCTTGAATCGTGTCAGCCAAGCATCCATGGCAGATAGTGAGCAGTTATCGGTGACGACATTATTGGATAAGTTATTTGCGGCGACCTTGTATCAAGAGGATAAGCTCGCGCTGGTCGAAGGCGTATGGATGCGAGTGAACGCTGTGGTGATTGATGAAGTGCTGGCAACGCTGCACGATCCTCAAACCTCACCAGAAGTGAGGGCTGCGATCAACGATCGCGCTCAGTTTGTGATTAAGCAATTGAAAGCGAAGTCGAATCGAGCGAATGTGAGTCTTGCGGCGCACTATACTTGGTTGCAACAGGGTCTTGCTGCGGGTTTGACCGATGCTAAGGTTAAGCTTATTCCTAAGCCGTTAACCTTACCGCCGGGATCGCCGATTTAATCCGATGAACAAGGCGCCATTAGGCGCCTATTTCTTTTGGGTTTTTCGGATAAAAGTGCTCGGCTTTACGCTCTAGATGAGTAAAGCGGCGGGTGTTTTTGTAGGGCAGTTTCATAAAGCCCGATACGCCGTGGCCTTGGATTTTTCCGACATGATGCAAGATGCGATCGAGGCTCGCGCGAAACGCCGCTTGCTTACGCGGATTGAGCAGCTTCAAGTAACTGTGAATTTTTAAGTGATTCGGCAGCGCCTCAAAAATGATGCAGCCTGTGTGGTGAATTTGGTTGATGCGGGCTAATTCTTCCATGATTTCATGGGGTAATTCGAGGTTCTCATCGGGATCTTTACCGTCTTCAAAATAAGAATGTAACCGCGACTTATCTTCTAAGGTGGGTACGTCACCGACTTCGAAGGGCAACTGCAGTGCTGCACTGGCGACAAAAGGCTCGCTGATATCTGTTCGCTCGATATGCAGCGTGTCTTTGGCGTTAAAGAAACAGGCCTTAAATACCCCAATACGTTTAATTCCCCGCGCGAGATCCACCATATTGTTGACCGCAATAATTAAGGCACTTTTTTGTTTTGCATCGTAAATCGCAAGATTGGAGTCGATAAACACGCCGGTTTCCTGCCAATGAATAGCCAGACCACCCACGATCGGATATTGCGCTAAACGACCCACTGCGGCGATAAAGCCTTTTTCGGTATCGCCCATGCCAGCGAGGAAGTTACGGTAATATTTTTCGAGCTGAATATCATCCATCTTAGCGATGGGATCTTGGGCGTTGTGTTCCTTTAAAAAGGATTTACGCGAACTGTAGCTGACGGTTTCAACATCTTTGTTGCGGGATTGCACCCAAACAGGAATTTCACCCTGTAAATCAGCTTTGGGCAGTTCAGGTAAATGTAATCTGTGGCTGTGGCGCATACTTTTTAAAAAGTAATCGCCGGCAATGTTGCGCTGCTGCGGATCAGTGCTGAGCATGCCTTCTAAGGTACGGGCTAATTCTATCGGTAAGCCAATGCTGGTGGGCGAGATCACCTGTGCACCGAAGCGACTTGCTTGCCCTGAGGCGAGGGCATATAGAGTCGCGGCAACTCCTTGCTCGTCAAAGCGCGGGCTGGAGAGTGCTCCATTGAGTTGCTCTTCGCCGATAAAGTACACATCACCCATGCGGGCGTTGGTATGTTGTTGATCGCTAGACATTAACGCCATCACATTGTCTTCGACGGGTTTGTTATGTTCATCCCGCTGCGCAAATACCGCTGAGCCCCAATCGATTAACGATAAGTGTTGTTGTTCAATATCGTAAACCAGATTCGAAGGTTTGATATCGCCGTGCACTAAAGGCTTGCCCGTGCGCAGGTAATACAAGATATCGGCGAGTTGGCGGGCGATGCTCATGACCATAGCGGTCGGTAGGGCGCCCATGCGGCGGCAAAGTTGGTCGAGATCTTCCCCTTTTGCCCGTTCCATCACGAGTATTCCCTGCTTACCTACTCGCTCAAATTTGATCGCCCCTGGCACATTAGGGTGCTTGAGTAAGGAGAGCATAAAGGCTTCTTCTTCGAGCCGATCTTGAATGTGTTGTGGCAAATTAATCCGTGAAAACTTAAACACATGGGCATCGCCAGCTTGATTGATACCCGCAAACACGAAACCGTAGGCGCCTTTGCCGACCAATTCGATATCGGTATAACCTAATTTGCTCAGCTGTTGTTTACAGAGGCGGATCCACGCCTTGTGTTTACGGGCATCATTGGCTTTGAGCAAGTAAATGGATTGCTCTTCAGAAATATAAAAATGCTGCAGCTGAGGTGTTTGCAAATTGTGCTCCTTGTTTTGTTCATTTAACCAGTAAGCGGGGGAGATAATCAAATAGCGGGTGGCTTTATTTTAGTATTTTGAATGGCATTGATGTTCAGCGTCAGGCGCGGCTTACCTATACGATCATTTCGTCACTGACTTTGACTTACATCAAATTAAATCCTCGCGACTATAGGTAATCTTTGGGACATTAGATGGAATCAATTTTTGTTAATTAACCCACAGACAAAGTGCAGCTAAGGAGGGCGTATGCCCACCCAATATAAGGCCTTGTTGATCGAACTTTTGGAATATCCGCGTAAGCGTATTTTACAGTCAATGGAAGTGACCCATTGCCCGCATGCGGTATTTTTTAATGATAGAGACGAGCAATGTTTAACGTGTCATCAGGGCATGGAATGTATCTGGATGAACCAGAATGACGAGTTGGTGGCCGTGAACGAAAAATCGATTGCCGAGTTAAAACAGCAGTTGTTGATCGCCGTGGACTTTATCGACTCATCTTTAAGCCCACATCATTTATCACGCCGTCAATGCCAATGCGATAACTGTGTTTGGCTGCGTAAAGTGCAAGCCACGTTAGATCAGTAAGTGAGTCTTTACATTGCTGAGTTTGCCGAATGGCAGGAGGCTTTGCATCCACTTTAAAATGTCATTAGAGTAAGGACAACATTAGCGAATAGAGATAAACCCATGGAACCCGGTTTTTGGCATGAAAAGTGGCAGCAGCAACAGATAGGTTTTCATCAGCAAGACATCAATCCTTTCCTCGTTAAGTATTGGCAGCAGCTTGCATTACCCGCAGATACCAAGGTTTTTGTGCCCTTATGTGGTAAGTCGCTAGACATGTGTTTCCTCGCAGAACAGGGGCATCAGGTCATAGGGTGTGAGTTGAATGAATCGGCTGTACAGCAATTTTTTAGCGATAACCAACTCGAGATGACGCAAACGGCCGTGGGTGAACACCAGCATTATCAAACCGAACAGATCAGCTTGTATCAGGGTGATATTTTCACCCTACCTAAGGCTATCACTCAAGACGTGACGGCATTTTATGATCGCGCGGCTTTGATCGCATGGCCAGAAAGTATGCGTGCACAATATGCCAAGCAGTTAGCGAGCTTATTACCTAGCGGCAGTGTCGGTTTATTAGTGACTTTAGATTATCCGCAAGAATCCCTTATCGGCCCGCCTTTTGCGGTATCCTCTACTTGGGTAGAGCAGCATCTAAGTGAGGATTTTGATATTGAAGTATTAGCGTCGCAAGATGTGTTGGCCGACAATCCACGTTTTATTAAGAAAGCAGTGCCTTGGCTTAATGAAGCGGCCTATTTGTTGAAACGTAAGTAGGCTTGACTCGGAAGTTGGAGCTGTAACCCCATTGAATTATTCGCGGCTTTCGAGCTTGGAGTTCAGTGGGCTTGTCATTAAAACATCATATCTAAAGTCTAAACTGGCAAGATTATTTAAGACGAAGTGGCGGATAGAAGGCTTTGTTGTCGCGGGACTTTTTTGGATTGAGTTTGCTTGAGCTGGATTAAGTTTGCTTGAGTCAGCGTGTATTTAACTTGTCGGAAGTTTGTTGGTGAGTGACTTACCCTTTACCACGCTATTCGCGATGAACTCTATGCGACTTCGTAATAATTAGGCTCAAGCTCTAGTTGGTTTTGAATGATCTGCACTGCCATTCTGGCGCATTTACCACATTGATCGGCAACACCTAAGCGCTTTTTTACGTCAGCAAGCGAGCTATCGCCCTGGCTTACTGCGTTTTTAATTTGCGTATCAGTGATCGCATGGCAAAGACAAACGTACATATATTAGTCTCCAATCGAATTGTGCTAATTCTAAATGAAAACGCTTATCAAATGCAATCATGTTTTTTGGGTGATTTTCATACTTTAACTCTTTTGTTACATGGCGCACATTTTATCGTCTATGCTAGGTGTGTTTTAGCACTAAAAAGCTAGGCAGTTTTAGAAGTAGGTTTAGGAATACAGAGTCAGGGTGATGATGCCTCACGGATGGATAACTCATGGATGAATAACGAAGAATTAATCAAAGATCCATAAGGTTTCATGAGAACAAATCTACCAGTTACACAGCGAGAATATGATTATCCAGCGGATTGGATTTTATTGTCGACTACGGATACTCAAAGTCATATCACTTACGCCAATCAATCTTTCTGTACCGTTGCCGGTTACGACCTCGATGCCATGCTAGGCAAGCCCCACAACATGGTGCGTCATCCAGATATGCCTCCGCAAGCGTTTGAAGATCTGTGGCGATGTATCAAAAAAGGCGAGCCTTGGAAAGGGATAGTGAAAAACCGCTGCGCCAATGGCGATCACTATTGGGTCGATGCCTATGTCTCACCGATTTCAGTTAATGGCAAAGTCGTCGAGTTTCAATCTGTACGCACTAAACCCACACGCGATCAGGTTAAGCGTGCAGAAATAGCCTATGCGGAGTTGAACAAAAAGGGCAGCGTCAGCGCGTTAAAACGTACCTTGGATATGCCAGTTAAATTGCTGTTACTCGCATTGGTTGCCATGCTACCTATCTTTACCTTGCTCTGCAAATTGGCTTAATGGGCTTTATTGCCCTAGCGATAAGTGTCCTAGTATTGCTGGTGGGCGGCAATCTGGTGCTGAGTCGCTATTACGCGATAGTGGCTAAGGCAAAGCATATCTACGATAACCCCTTGATGGCGCATATTTATAGTGGAAGCAGTGATGATCTTGGCGTGATTGATTTAGCACTGCAAATGCAAAATTCAGAGCTTAAGTCGATTCTTGGGCGTGCATCGGATTCCTGTTATAACGTGTCAGAACAGGCCAAAATATCTGCCGCCAAGGGCAAACAAATCCAGAGTACCAGTCAGGCTCAACTATCTGAAATAGAACAAGTTGCTACAGCGATGCAGGAAATGACCGCCACATTAGGCGATATGTCCTCCAATTGTGCCGATGCGGCGAGTGCCACGCAAATGGCATCCGCTGAAACTATTAATGGTGATAAAACGGTGTCGAGTACTATTCGCTCGATTCAAGCCATGGCGGAGCAACTGCAACAAACCTCAAAAGTTATTACTGAGTTAGAAGCCCACAGTAAAGATATTGGCACAGTGCTCGATGTGATTCAGAGTATTGCGGGTCAGACGAATTTGCTGGCATTGAATGCGGCAATTGAAGCGGCTCGAGCGGGTGAGCAAGGTCGTGGCTTCGCTGTCGTTGCCGATGAAGTACGGGCGCTGGCACAGCGTACTCACGATGCCACCAAAGAAATCCACAGTATGATTAATCTGTTGCAGCAGGGGACGAATAAAGCTGTTATCAGTATGCAGCAAGGAGTGGTTGCCGCTTCTGAATGTATTTCAACGGCGGATTTAGCAGGTACGGCATTACGTACGATTCGTGAGGCCATTTCGACTATTACCGATATGACGCACCATATTGCCAGCGCGGTTGAAGAGCAATCGAGTGTGGCAAATGAGATGAATCGCAGCGTGGTGAATGTGTCACAATTTACCCATTCTAGCCATCAACTCGGCAGTGAAATGGTCGGCTTGAATGACGAAGTGACTCGCGAGATGGATTCTCACTCGGTATTAGTCGAGCAATTCTTAAAGCGCAGCTTTAGGATTTAACTGACTAAAATTTAAGATAAAAAAGGCAATAGTCTGACTATTGCCTTTTCTTTTACTGATTTCTAACTCAATTTCTTATCTTTGATCTAATAACCTTTACTAAAGTCGACTCGATTCTGCAGTGGCTCACCCATGATGTAGCGGCGATAGTTTTGGCTAAAGATATCGACGATTTGTGCAGGATGGCTTGGCGCCGAAATATGCGGCGTGATCACGGCATTTTCCCGTTCCCAAATAGGGTGGCTATTGGGCAAAGGTTCCTGAGCAAATACATCGAGGATCGCTTGCTGACTAGGATTAGCGATAAGTTGGATATTGAGTGCATCGAGATCGAGTGCATCACCGCGGCCGACGTTAAACAGCACTGCATCAGTTTTTAACATAGCTAACATGTCAGCATTGAGAAGATTATGCGTTGCAGGAGTGCTTGGCAGTAGATTTGCAACCACATCGGCCTGTGTTAACACTTGGCCTAAATTGGCCATCGCTTCAATGGCATCAAAACCTTCAACGGTATTACCACTTCGATTGATCCCTGTGACATGCATGCCAAAGTGTTTTGCCGTTTTCGCTAAATGCTGGGCAATTGAGCCTGTACCGAGTAAGAGTAATCGCATTCCCTGTAGGCTTGAATGGCGCTGCTGGGGTTGAATCAGCCACTGTTTTTGTCCTTGTTGCTGGCGATAAAAACGATGGCCGCGGATATGCGCGAGTAAATAGCCAAATAGATACTCACTCATCAGCGGGCCGAAAATGCCTTTAATATTGGTAAGTTGATAGTCTTTTCTGCCCCTTGGACTCATCAGGGCATCTATGCCAGCAAAGCTTGATTGTAACCATTGCAGATTTTTAGCATGGGGTAATAGGGGCGCGGCGAGTTTAGGTTCGGCTAACCAAATATCTGCATCAATTATGCCCGCTGGATTATCATCGAGTAACGTTAAATCTGGGAGACTCTGCGCTTCAATCAAGTCGCGGTACTGTTGATTTGCCTTTGTTAGCAAGAGTAACTTGTGCCCCATGGCGTCTCCCTTTATGCTTGGTTATTGTTATTTTTCAATACGCTGTCGCGGCCACGCTGATGGATTGCGCTGCATCTTTTTAGGTTAAGTCTATGTTTGATCAATTAGTCGCCATTATTGCCCAGTTAGGTAATATGCTTCGCCCTTGGGCCTTCGATATTGCTACCGCTATGGTGGTATGTCTTATTTTGGTTTTTTCAGCGGATGTCAATCGTATCTTAAGGCGTCATTTGTTGGGGCATTCTTTTGTGCTGCGGACATTTGTTTTTATTATTGTGAATGCCTTTGGCTATGGCCTATTGATCGTGAAAGCCACGCCTTGGGTGGCAAGACACATAGTGGCTATGCCATCCCATTGGATGTTTCTGTTAATTGTGGCCATGTTTATTTTTATCGGTTATTGGGCTCAGCGAAATAGCCAAGCTTAATAGCGTTATTATTTTGGCCGTTACTCAAAGTAGCCAGAGTAATTGGCCATTGCCTTTTGGGTTAAGGCTTGCATGGCGCGATCGGGGTAATTGCTGAACACGCCATCGACGCCTATCTGCTTAAGCGCATGAATATCATCAATATGATCGACAGTATAAACATAAACCTTGGCACCTCGGTTATGGGCGTCGTCTACTAGCGCTTGGCTGATAAAACTCACATCTAAATGCAATGAATAGGCATTCAGTTCGCTTACCACGCCAGCCCCATCGAGTGGAATACTGGCAAGCAGTGGTGCGACTAACGCATCCGGCAACACCTGTTTAAGTTCATGCAGATAGGGGTGATTAAAGGAAGAGATCAGTAACTGCTCCTTCGTAAACCCAAGCTGACTCATAGCCTTTGGGTATAAGTCGATTAACGGCGTGACGGTATTAATGCCTTTTAACTCTATATTGACTATGCAGCGCCCCGCAATCAGCTCAAGTACTTGCCATAGCGTCGGAATGGATTCACCTTTCACATTGATGCTTGCTAGGTAGTCCTTGTTCACTAAGTGAATGACGCCCGTGCCCGAGCTTTTATTATCGAGTCGTCTGTCGTGAAACACGACTAACTCACCTTCGACATTATGTACATCGAGTTCGACGGCTTGTGCACCCAATTCTAACGCTTTAGCCATGGCGGCTAAGGTATTTTCGGCCTGATAACCGCTGGCGCCGCGGTGAGCAAAAATAAGCATGGTCTGCGATCCTATTAGCTTCTAATAATGCCTTGTTGCTCGCGATTTTGACCATTCTTAATATGGATTTCCATCTGCGGGTAGGCGAGTTCGAGATTGTTTTCTTTGAGTTTTTTAGTCACTCGTTTATGTAAATCATGGCGCAGTGGCCAGCGTGCCGACATATCTTTTGCATAGGCGCGCACTTCATAATCTTGGGTATGTTTACCAAAGCCGGCAAACCAGACTTCAGGTTCTGGGCTGGCAAGTGCATCTTCACACTCTTGCACCGCTTGATACAGGGTCGCTTCAACTTTGGCAGGGTCTGAATCCCGCGCCACCGACACATAAACAATGACCCGAGTAATAGGATCTGACAAGGACCAGTTGATCAGCTGCTCTGTGATAAAGGCCTTGTTCGGGATGATAATTTCCTTTCTATCCCAGTCAATAATCGTTGTCGCCCGAATTTGGATTTTACTGACTGTCCCTGTTAAATCACGAATTGTCACTGTGTCGCCAATCCGCACGGGTTTCTCAAACAAAATGATCAAACCTGAGATAAAGTTGGCGAAAATTTCTTGCAAACCAAAACCTAAACCGAGCGACAGTGCGGCAATCAGCCATTGTAACTTAGACCATTCCATCCCGAGATTAGAGAAGCCGATTAATAGTCCGAGGAAAACCACCAGATAACGACTGACGGTTGTGATCGCAAAACCTGTCCCGGGCGAGAGATCAAGCCTTTGCAGGATCATTAGCTCAAGTAGGCCGGGTAAATTGGTGGCAATCATTAACGAGAAACCTACTACTATCAGTCCAAACATCAGTGATTTCATGGTAATAGGCAATTGTTGCTCTAAGCCATTTACACTGGTATTGGTCGTCCACAGCGTAATGCCATCGAGGAAGGAAAACAGCGCCGTATGGGTTTGAGTCCACAGACCAATCAAACTGGCTAAAAAGGCCAATAACAAGAGTGAACGCACTAGGCCAAGGGATTGGCTCGAAATGGTTTCGAGATCGACTACGGGTTCTTCGTAGGTATCGAGTCCATCGACGGAAGGGTGATGCGTTTCGCCTTTTTCCCTTTGTGCTAAGCGCTCTGCACGTTTTGCTTTCGCGCGATCGAAGGCGATACGGCGGCGTTCGATTAACATCCACCGTTTGATCAATTGGTATAAGAGCAAGAAACCCAGACCAAGCACGATCGATAATTGCAGTTGTAACAGCATTTGGAAAGCGGTGAAGTAGTAACCCCTAAAGGCTAACACTGCGCTTAAAAGCGGCACAGAAATCAGTAAGGTCCAGAGCATTTTCTGAATGAGTTTTTTGTTTTTACCGTCTTTCTTGGCATCTGAGTTTTTACGGCTCAGGATTAAAATATCTTTGTATAACAAGAATAAAACGATACAGAAAATAATGAATGCGCCGCGGCCTATGCTATTACGCACCAGTGATGTGTCGAGCACTTCGGTAAAGCCCATCAGACCCAATAATGGGCTAGCAATCAGCACAAAGTGTCTGAGCCGTGATTGTCCCGCTTGGATGAGTTTTGAGGGGCGTTTGAAATGGCCCACGAGTACGCCTTTGTCGAGCGTCAGAATAAAGATAAAGCGATATAAGAGATACACTAAACCAATCGCCAGTATGCCCATACCCACTGCTTGCACAAAATTGCGATCGGAATGATAGAAAATCAATCCCGCCATGATCACTGGGAAAGGTTTTATCAACGCATAGCTGATACTGCAGGCGAGCGCTTTGAGAGTATAAATGAATTTATCTTGGGTCACATTGCCCACATAAGTAGTGTAATGATTTAGCAACCGATTGAATTTAGGGGTGATCAAGTCTTGTACGACTAAACACAGTACCAGCAATATGATCCACCAAGACCAATAATCGTTTTGTTCATCCCAGGCTTTTCCCAGTTCATCCCACTGTGCTTGTTGCACAAGCCAAACCGTGCTGCGCTCAAGATCCGTAAGCCATAACTTACTGATACTTGCAGCGTTAGGCACCCAGAATAAATGTTCGTTAAGGGTATTTTTTAGGGTGAGATTCTGTTGACTCAGTTGTTGGTAATTGACCTTCAGCTTGCCTAATTCACTCAAGTATTGGTCATAGCTTTGCATCAACTGCGAGATCAAACTCTGTTGCGAGTGTAAGAGCTTAATCTGCTGCTCATTGTATAAGCCGGGTTGTTCTAATTCTTGCTCATTGAGGGCTTGTTGCTGCTCTAAATGGTATCTGTCTAAGCGCGCATCGGCGATCAGCGTTTGCAGTTTTTCGTGATTCGGTGGTTTAGGCAGTGATTGCAACATCTGCAAAAAGCGCTCACCAAAGGCGGAGTTCATTTTGACCCAAGTGATCTGCTCTTGGATGTTTGCTAGTTGTTTAGCTTGGGATTGATATTGGGTTTCTGCCTGTTCCTGCTGTTCGACCACATTATTGATCTGCAAAGTTAACGTTTGCAGCTTTTGGCCGTAAATCTGGTTAGTGTCGGCAATATTACGGGTGATAGGATCGATGACTTTTTCGGTATTAACTAAGTTTTTGGCTAGGGTGGCATCCGTTTGTTGCTGACGTTGTTTATTGATTGCCTTGTTGATGGTTTCGATCAAGGCTTCTTGCTGCACCAGTTGTTGGCGGACTAGCTGCAATTGTAATTGCGTCAGTTCAATGCGTTTTTGGCTGCTGGCAAGTTCTGCTTCATCGGTGGCAAGGCTTTGTTCAAAGAAGAGTCGTTGAGTTTGCTGTAACTCTCCCGTAGGGGTATCTAGCGGGGCGAGTTCTGCTTTTTTGTTTTGGGCGACAGTTTGCCTCGCGCTGGCGATAACGGTAGGTAAGTCATTGTGACGTAGCAATAAATCGTTAACTTGTCGGCCAAGGGTGGATTCGCTTTCTTTAAGTTCAGACAAGCGAATATAGGCCATGGAAGCCTGCTGGCTGAGGTCAGTACCTTTTTCTAGTGATAAAGGCTTATAGGCGTCTTTCAGCGCTTGGTTAGTGCGCTTCTTATGTTGCTCAAAATCAATCTGCGCTTGTTGGAAACTGGCTGCGTTGGCGGCGAGTTTTTCTATGTTAATTTTTAGTTCGTTAATTTGTTCGTCAATGCTGAGATTTTGTTGCTGATCTTGCTTGTTCATGCCAAGACGTTTGTCCAATTGCAAAGGCGAATTGGCAAGTGCGGAAAATGTGA
This sequence comes from Shewanella sp. SM71, assembly GCF_025653905.1. Lineage (NCBI taxonomy): Bacteria > Pseudomonadati > Pseudomonadota > Gammaproteobacteria > Alteromonadales > Shewanellaceae > Shewanella > Shewanella sp. SM71. The sequence continues at coordinate 90,873 of NZ_JAKKRW010000014.1, read as the reverse complement.
AAAAAGCAATAATGAACAATAAAATACGTGGCATATAGGCTAAAGACATTTAGGGGCGAAAGACGCTCCATATTAGCCAAATTGCGTTGAGATTGGTATGTTTCAGGCGTTCTTTTTTCGCCGCTGTGATTGGTGCGATTGATGGGTTTCGAAGATGGCGGTAGCGACTATGATAGTGCCACCAATTAGAGTGTTGAGATTGAGCTCTTCACCTAAAATGATCAGCGCTAACATGGCGCCATAAAAGGGTTGTAAGCAAGAGACTAGCCCAACCGTTTTGGCGCTGAGTTGCCTCAGCGCAGAAGTAAATAGCGCATGTGGCGCTGCGGTAAAGACGACGCCGAGTAAAATAATTAATCCCCACACTTCTAATGTGATACTGCCCAGTTCCGTTTGGTGCCACGGCATCAAGAACACCACGGCGACCAAAGTTTGATAGAACATGGCATGGGGGCCGCTGTACTGGGAAAAGTAGCGTTTGTGCAATAAGTTACGGGTGGTGAACAAGATGGCAGACACTATGCCGATGGCAATGCCCAGCGTAGTGTCGTTACCTAAATTTGCCTCAGGGATCAGTAATATCACCCCAATAAGCACTAATACACCGCTGATCATATCGTGTAATTTTATCTTATTACCTGTCAGCAACGGCTCGGCAATCACTGTCATCACCGGATAGGTGAAAAACGCTATCATGCCAATGGCGACCGACGAGAGTTGCATGGCCGCAAAATAAGTCACCCAATGCAGGCTGACGATAACCCCAAGCCCGATGGCGACTAGATAATCTTGTTTGCTTGCCAGCGTTAAACGTTTGCGGTTGAATTTGACTAGCAAACCTAACACAGTGGCGGCGACGATACAGCGTAGAAAGGTGATGTCGAGGGCACTGAGTGGGATTAATTTAGAAAACAAAGCTGTGCCACCAAATAGCAGCACAGCCAGATGTAATTCAATTAATCCCGAAGGTTTAGCAGAACTCAAGAAAACTTAATCCGCTTGCTTAACGTCTTTCAGGTTAGCGAAAGCTTGTCCCATACGAGTTACTGCTTCGGCTTCGACACCTTCAGCAAATGTCGCGATAGCGTCTTTGGCAAACAACATCACCACAGTACTGCCTAACTTGAAGCGACCCATTTCTTCGCCCTTGTCTAAGGTGATGGCATCTGGGCCTTGGGTTGGATATTCCCAAGTGAAGACTTGCTTACCTGTCGGCGGCGTGACTGTGCCAGCCCATACGGTTTCAATACTGGCAACAATCGTTGCGCCAACCAATACCATGGCCAATGGACCTAATTCGGTTTCAAAAATCGCCACCACACGTTCGTTACGGGCAAACAGACCGGGTACGTGTCTCGCCGTTAACGGATTTACCGAAAACAGTTCGCCAGGTACATAGGTCATTTTTGATAACGTGCCTTTAATCGGCATGTGGATACGGTGATAGTCTTTAGGCGCCAGATAGATAGTCGCAAAATCACCGCCTTCGAAGCGTTTAGCATCTTCGGCTTGATCGCCAAGCAGGGTTAACGATGAATAGTGATGACCCTTAGCTTGGAAGATGCGACCGTTTTTGATTGGGCCTAACTGACTTACCGCACCATCGACGGGATGCACCATGATATCGGCGTCCATATCTAACGGACGAATACCGGGTTTAAGGGCGCGGGTAAAAAAAGCATTAAAGCTTTTATAAGCTTCTGGTTCGCTCTGCGCCGCTTCGCTCATGTCGATTTTATATTGTTTGATAAACCACTTGATGGTGGCAGTGGTTAAGGCGCCAGCTTCGGCTGCAGCGAGTTTACCCACTAAACGAGATAACAAGTGTTTTGGCAGCATGTACTGCAGCGCTATTTTGACTTTATCCAATTTCAATTCCTTTTCTTACTGCTCAATCTTTGCTGAGACTGTTGTTATTTATCAATAAGTCGTTATTCATCAGTGGCCGCGCGGAAATAGCGGGCATGACGTTGTTCATCTAAGCTGGCGATAATTTTATGGTAATTATTAAAGCGATCTGCGCTGATGTTACCTTGGCTCAGGGCTTCTTGAAGTGCACAGCCGGGATCGTCACCGTGTTTACAATCGCGGAATTTACATGCGCCAAGATATTCGCGAAACTCGATAAAGCACCAGCCGACACGTTGTGCAGGAAGATGCCATAGGGCGAATTCGCGCACGCCCGGGGAGTCGATTAAATCGCCGCCACTAGGCAAGTGCAACAGTTTAGCTGTGGTGGTGGTGTGTTGACCTAAACCTGAGTTATCGGAAACATCGCCGATAATAAGCTCTGCATCGGGTAGTAATGCATTGATGATTGATGATTTACCCACACCAGATTGGCCGGCAAACACGCTGACTTTATCTTTGAGTATACCTTTGATGGTATCGATACCATCGCCGAGCTTGCTGCTGACCTTATAAACCGGATAGCCAATGTCTTTGTAGCGCTGTAGCGCTTCATCGATTGCCTGCGCTTCAGCGGGATTGAGCAAGTCAATTTTATTCAAAATGATGATAGGCGGAATATCGGTATCTTCGGCAGCCACTAAATAACGGTCGATGATCTGGGTGGTAAAGCTGGGTAATACCGAGGAGACAATCAAAATTTGGTCGATATTCGAGGCGATAATTTTCACGCCATCGTATAAATCTGGGCGTGTAAGTGATGAGCGACGTGGATGAACGGCTTCAACAATACCTGCGATGCCGCTATTGGCTTGGCTCTCAATGGCTAAGCGTACGATCACTTTATCGCCAGTCACTAAACTGGTGACGGCACGGCGAATATTACAGCGCACAATTTGGCCGCTTTCAGTTTCTATGTCGGCATGTTGGCCAAAACGTGAAATCACAGTACCGGGCTGTTCTTGCCCCAATGAACTATCCTGTAACTCTGGCGTATTTTTATCGCCACTATCACGATTGAGTCGCTTCTCGTGATTAGCGCGCATACGGCGTAATTGACCTTGGCTTAGGGGTTTCTTTTTACTCACTGATTCGTCTTCGTCAATTAGGTGATTTTTTGTGTTGGAAAAAAGCAGTATGATACACATTCTTGAATAAAAAAGCCTGAATTTAGGCTAACTGACACGATAAGGCTGATTTATGACGGCAGATGTAAATAATCTCATTTGGATCGATTTGGAAATGACAGGGTTAGAGCCCGACGTCGACAGGATCATTGAAATTGCCACTTTAGTGACAGATCAAGAACTCAATATTATCGGTCAAGGTCCGGTTATCGCGATTCATCAGTCAGATGATGTGCTGGCCGCTATGGATGATTGGAATCAAAAGCACCATGGTGAGTCAGGGTTGATTGATCGCGTTCGTGCTAGCCAAGAAACCGAAGCGCAAGCCGTGGCTAAGACGATTGCCTTCTTAGAACAGTATGTTCCTAAGGGCGCCTCTCCAATGTGTGGTAACAGCATTGGGCAAGATAGACGCTTCTTAAATCGTTATATGCGCGAGTTGGAAGATTATTTCCACTACCGCAACGTGGATGTCAGTACGATTAAGGAGCTAGTGAAGCGTTGGAGTCCAGAAACGATGGATGGTTTTAAGAAGCAAAATACCCACCAAGCCCTGCAGGATATCCAAGAGTCGATCGCTGAATTACAGTATTATCGCAGCAAAGTATTTAAAATTTGACCGATCAGTAGATAAATATGCAAGAAGGGGTTGCAGCCGCATGAATTTTTCATATAATGCGGCCTCAACTTTTTGATGCGAACAGAGATGTACGGTCATTTAGATTGAATGCGACATTAGCTCAGTTGATAAAGGTTAAAGGCGATACCTTTGTTAATGTTGAAGGCAAATGTAGCAGCGATGCAAAAAGCGACATTAGCTCAGTTGGTAGAGCGATACCTTGCCAAGGTATAGGTCATCGGTTCGAACCCGATATGTCGCTCCAAATTAAAAYTTAGTGATTTRCCAAATCATTARTACAGATTATGCGACATTAGCTCAGTTGGTAGAGCGATACCTTGCCAAGGTATAGGTCATCGGTTCGAACCCGATATGTCGCTCCAAATTAAAACTTAGTGATTTACCAAATCATTAGTACAGATTATGCGACATTAGCTCAGTTGGTAGAGCGATACCTTGCCAAGGTATAGGTCATCGGTTCGAACCCGATATGTCGCTCCAATTTCCTAAATATTCCACTATCACATTACTCAATTGACATTAGCTCAGTTGCGGACTTGATATGGTGATACCTTTCTTTTTCAAGGTATAGGTCATCTGTTCGAACCGCTCTTGATCAAAATCATGTCGCTCCAATTTCCTAAATATTCTACTATCAGATTACTCAATTGACATTAGCTCAGTTGCGGACTTGATATGGCTATACCTTCTTTTTTGCCAAGGTATAGGTCATCGGTTCGAACCGCTCTTGAACAAAATCATGTCGCTCCAATTTCCTAAATATTCCACTATCAGATTACTCAATTGGGATTAGCTCAGTTGCGGACTTGATATGGCGATACCTTCTTTTTTGCCAAGGTATAGGTTATCGGTTCAAACCGCTCTTGATCAAAATCATGTCGCTCCAATTTCAATAAATCCCCCAAAAACTACTTTAGCTAAGATCATTTCAATCGTGTTGCTCATATTGCTATCACTTATAATGCTTAGCCGTTGACTAAAGCATAGATCATTGCTCGAACCTCTCCCTATCAAAATCATTTCGCTGTACTTCCGTTAAACTCCCCAACAGCTACTTTTTCACATCATTCCCTCAATTAGTTCGTCTATATTTTGTCTTGATTCACTGCCATCTACCTCAAGCACTCTATCTCAGATTCACCATGCACAACCAAAGACTTACGAATACCCTTTGGGAAAAGTGCGTTGAGATCTCTTTTGGCTTTTCTCTTTTATATAAAACAGTGTGATAGGATTTAGATGCGTGATCTATAGCGTGTTTCTTCAAGTTTTCCTAAATTAGATAGCTGCGTGAAAGTTAAATTATGACCTTGTTCAAATATTCTTAACGCTTTTACTCACATAATGGAATTAGACAAAATTAATAGCGCCAAGTAGTTGGCCTGACAATGGAGTGCATTATATGCGTATTCAACAATTACGTGATCTACTCGAGTATGTGGCAAATTGCCGCTTAGATATGGCGCAACTCTATGGCCGACTCAACAATCAAGCTGACTCGGCTCGTGTGAAAATGATGTTGGAGTATTTTGAATCACACCAAAAAACCATGGCAGAAAAACTGCGTGATTATATGGATGAAGCACCACATCGTATTCTTGATACTTGGTATAAAGACTTCACTTTTGAAGACTTTACTAAGCGTTGCCAAGATACTATGTTGCCCGCAAACATGAATGAAGATGATGTGCTCAACTTACATTTAGACCTAGAGAATCGTCTGATTGGTTTGTTAGAAAAAACAGTTAACTCAACCACGGCGGAAGATGCGCGCAATGCGTTAGCCAATTTGATCCGAGTAGAGAAAACTCAGCAGCAACGTCTAGTCCATAGTACGATTCGGATGGACGATATCTAAACCGTCATTTCTTCTTGATTCTCAAAGCCAGCCCAGTGCTGGCTTTGGTTTTTATGTCGACTTTGTATCGGCCACTTTTACTCTACTTTGCTCCATTTGGGCGGGTTTCTGCGCCTGAACTGATTTACGTCATAATTTCTCGCTGCTTTTTTTGCTACTTTCTTGATCTATTGGCTGATTTTTATTGGCCTTGCTCAATTCTGCCAAGACTTCTATGGTGAGATTACTCATTATGAAATGGAGTCATTGGTGTCTAAGGAGATCCTTCATGGCACAAGATCTATCGCAATTCCCCAAAGCTCTATACACCCAAACACAAGTTCGCGAAGCTGAACTGAGTGCAGTGTCTCAGGGAGTATCTAGTCTCTATGAATTGGTCGAGCGTGCTGGCGCGGCGGCTTTTGAGTGTTTAGCGAAACATAGCTCCAAAGTCTTACCTGTGTTAATCCTTGCTGGCAGCGGTAACAATGGTGCCGATGCTTTAGTGTGCGCCCGTCTAGCCCGTGCCAGTGGTATGGACGTTTCTGTGATGATGACGTCAGCGGCAGGCACGCCTGAGTGTCAGCAAGCATTGACCCATTATCTTGCTGAAGGTGGAAAATTACTGCCGTTAGAGGTTGAACCTATTCTCGCAGCGAAAATCATAGTTGATGGCCTGTTAGGTACGGGTGTACGTGATGCTGTGCGCGACGATATGTCTAAATATATCCGTGCCATCAATGACAATTCGGCTTGGGTATTGAGTCTTGATTTACCCTCTGGAGTTATTGCTGATACAGGCGCCGTAGTAGGTGTTGCTGTGATGGCGGATATCACCTTATGTTTTGGTGGTTTAAAGCAAGGTGTGTTAACGGGTAAGGCACGGCATTACAGTGGTGAGCTTGAATTTGCAGATTTAGGATTAACGCCTTTCTTTGCTGAAGTGAGCGCACAAAGAGTAGGAAGAGAGACTCTTAAGGACTATTTTGCCGCCCGAGCAAGGGATAGCCATAAAGGCCAATCGGGTAAAGTCACTGTCATCGGCGGTGATATAGGCATGGCAGGGGCTGTGAGACTGGCAAGTGAGGCTTGCCTACGTGCAGGCGCGGGATTAGTCACTGTGATCAGTCGACCTGAGCATCAACTGACGGTGAATGTTTCCCGTCCTGAACTGATGTTTTGGGGTTGTGATTTAGTCGATATGGAAGTGTATCTGCGCCTTGGTTGGGCGCAGGTTATCGTGCTTGGCCCTGGTTTAGGTAAGCATGACTGGGGGTATAATTTGTTTAAAGCCGTGGGCTTGAGCGATAAGCCTTGTGTTTTAGATGCCGATGCGTTGAATCTGCTCAGTAATGAACCAAGGCGCCAAACGAATTGGGTATTAACACCACATCCGGGTGAGGCCGCGCGTTTACTTGGTTGTACCGTGGTCGATATTGAACAGGACAGATTTGCCGCTGTTCGCGCGATACAGCAAAAGTACGGCGGTGTTGTATTGCTAAAGGGCGCAGGAACGGTCATTTTTGATGGTCAGCAAATGGTAGTGGCACCAGTCGGCAACCCTGGGCTTGCCAGTGGTGGGTGTGGCGATGTGTTATCTGGTATTATAGGCGCGCTCATGGCTCAGGGAATGGATAATATGCAGGCAACGGTGCTTGGCGTAGTCGTACATGGTTGCGCTGCCGATCTTGCGGCAATACAGGGAGAACGTGGCATGTTAGCGAGCGATTTAATGCCTTTTATTCGCCAATTAGTGAATAGTGATTTACTCTAGGCGGAATGTGAGACTTAAGTGGGGCTGGACTTTGTTATGTGCCCTGTGCCTTTTTAGGATTGAGTCGCTTCTCCATCAATAACAGCAGTGATATAAGCGGATATGACAGAGTTAACTTTTTTCTTAGACAACGAAGACGACACTATTGCGGTTGGGCAAAAATTAGCCCGCCATGTCCAAGCGCCTTTGACTCTGTATCTTACGGGTGATTTAGGAGCCGGTAAAACGACGCTGAGTCGTGGCTTAATTCAGGGATTGGGCCATAAAGGAGCCGTTAAAAGCCCGACTTACACTTTAGTTGAACCTTATGAATTAGAAGGTGTCGAAGTTTATCATTTTGATTTGTATCGTTTAAACGATCCAGAAGAACTCGAGTTTATGGGGATCCGTGATTACTTTACGGATAAGAGTCTGTGCATTGTTGAATGGCCAGATAAGGGAGAGGGTTTACTGCCCGCTGCCGATGTCCATATGCATTTAAGTTATCAAAATAGTGGGCGAGAAATACGCATAGAGGCCTTGTCTGAGCCAGGTGAAAAGTTATTAAAAGCGATAAAATAAAAACTAAAATGATAAAAAATAACCCGTATTTTCAAATTATTATTCTTTCTTTGTGTTCTTTTTTCTCTGTGGTGGCCCATGCTGCTAATCAGTTAGAAAGCGTACGTATTTGGGCTGCGCCTGAGTCAACTCGAATCGTGTTTGACTTGAGTGGAGTGCCTGATTACACCTATTTCTCTTTAGATGGCCCTAATCGTTTAGTGGTGGATTTAAAAAAGACCACTGCTAAAGTTGTGCTTAAAAATCTTGAAAACAACAGTAAGTTGGTTAAGGGCGTGCGGGTCAGCAAGTCACCGACTAAAGGTGATTTGCGTTTAGTGATCGATCTCGTAAAACCATTGAATGCAAGCTTGTTTTCTTTGCCTGTTACTGCGCCCTATGGCAATCGTCTAGTGGTTGATTTAGAAGATAAAACGTTAACTACTGCAACGGCTATCGTGTCATCTACACCCGTTAAAACTGTCACCCAAGCGGCGCAATCATCCCGCGATATTGTCATTGCTATTGATGCGGGTCATGGTGGCGACGATCCTGGCTCCATTGGTCCTTCTGGTGTTTATGAAAAAAAGGTCGCCCTAGAAATCGCCAGACGTGTTTCCAGCAAAATCAATGACACGCCAGGCATGCGTGCTGTGATGATCCGTACTGGTGATTATTTTGTGAATTTAAATAAACGCTCTGAACTGGCGCGCAACAGTAAGGCAGATCTGCTGATTTCTATCCATGCGGATGCCTTTACCTCGCCCAATCCACGTGGCGCCTCCGTATGGGTGCTATCAATGCGTCGTGCTAATAGTGAAATTGGTCGTTGGTTAGAGCAAAAAGAGAAACACTCTGAGTTGCTGGGCGGCGCGGGTGAGATTATTCAAAACACGGATAATGAACAGTATTTGGCTATGACGCTGCTCGATATGTCAATGAACAGTTCGATGGCAATTGGCCATTCTGTTGCGGGGGATATTTTAAAAGATTTAGGTGGCGTGACTCAATTGCATAAAAGTCGCCCTGAGTCCGCGAGTTTAGCCGTGCTGAAGTCACCGGATATTCCTTCAATCTTGGTTGAAACGGGCTTTATTTCAAACCCTAAAGAAGAGCGTTTACTGTCGAGTAGTCGCCATCAAGAGAGCATTGCCAATGCTATTTATAAGGGGGTGAGCCGTTACTATCACAACAATCCGCCAGCGGATACTTTGCTTGCCCAAAGAAGGGGAGGAAGCTCTAGCAGTGCTAAGCCGGCCAAAACCACAGCAAAAGCATCAGCAGAAAGAACGCCAACTGAAAGAACACCTACAGCCTATGTTGGCGATGCGGTATCGACAAAGGTTAAACATAAGGTCCGTCGCGGAGAATCTTTATCTGCAATCGCGCAACGTTACAGTGTGCCAATGTCCAGCATCAAACAAGCGAATGGAATGAAGTCCGATGTGGTGCAGTTAGGGCAAACGCTAGTCATACCCCAGAGTTAAATAGGAAAGCATGATGGGCATTCAGATCCTGCCTCCGCAATTAGCCAACCAAATTGCGGCGGGGGAAGTGGTTGAGAGACCCGCTTCCGTAGTCAAAGAATTGGTCGAGAATAGCCTCGACGCAGGAGCGAGCCGAGTCGATATTGAAATCGACAAAGGCGGTAGCAAGCTGATTAAAATTCGCGATAACGGATCTGGCATACCTAAAGATGAACTCGCGCTAGCCTTATCGCGCCATGCGACCTCAAAGTTACACACTTTAGACGATCTTGAAGCGATCCTTAGTTTTGGTTTCCGTGGTGAAGCGCTAGCCAGTATCAGCTCAGTCTCACGTTTAACTTTAACGTCACGCACGGCTGAGCAAACCGAAGCGTGGCAAGCCCATGCTGAAGGTGCCGACATGGCAGTTAAAGTGATGCCTGCCGCGCATCCAGTAGGTTCGACGATTGAAGTGGTGGATTTATTCTTTAATACACCGGCTCGCAGACGCTTTTTAAAGAGTGACAAAACCGAATTTACCCATATCGATGAATGGTTAAAGCGCATTGCATTAGTGCGTGGGGATATCCATTTCACGCTGACGCATAACGGCAAGACAGTACGTAATTATCGTCCTGCCATGAATGAAGCCCAGTATTTACAGCGTTTGACGCAAGTGTGTGGCCGTCCATTTGCCGAGCAAGCGCTTAAGATTGAATGCCAACACGATGATTTGCGTCTCAGTGGTTATTTGCAGTCACCTTGGTCACCGGTTATCAGCGATACCCATTACTTTTATGTCAATGGACGCCTTATCCGTGATCGCTTGGTCAATCATGCAGTGCGTCAAGCCTTTGCTCAAAAAGCAGAAATTGAACAACCCGGCTACGTGCTGATGTTGGATATCGATCCCCATCAAGTGGATGTTAACGTGCATCCTGCTAAGCATGAGGTGCGATTCCATCAGAGTCGCTATGTGCATGATTATATTCTGCAAGCATTGCAATCGGCGCTGGAAGAAGCAGGAGAGCTCAACTTCGTTCACTCTAGTTCTTTGGGTGAGGTTGAAGATGTGTTTGTGGATGCCCCAACAAGCGCAGCTGAAATATCTGCTCCTTTTGCACTTGGCGCTGACTCAGCTCTAGTTAATGCGCAAACTGATACACTTGAGTCTGCTCAAGATTCAGTAGCCCCTGCAGTTCAAGTAAAGTCTGTAGGCGCAGGACGAGAAGGCGCCAGTTTTGTCACTCAAACCAATGCTTTTGGCAGCATGACAATGCCAAGAGACAGCAGCCGTGGCAGTTATTCTGCAGGTGAATCTCGACAACGTACTGAATTACCGTCAAAGGCGGCAATAGCAAGTTATGGTGCTTTACTGCAAACCCCTTCTTACAGTGTAAAAGATCAAGATTATCAGTCTGTGTTACCTATGCCATCGATATTAGATGGGCAATATTGGGTGATGACGTCGGAAGATAAACTCTGTCTATTATCAATAAAATCAGTAGCATTGGCGACGCGATGCCAAGAGATTGAAGCTAAGCTAGCGACGGGGTTAATTGGTCAGCCTTTATTGATGCCAGTGTCTGTCGCGGCTGATGCGGATTGGCAGGCTGTGCTCACTGAACACGACACGCTGATCCGCCAATTAGGTTTAGAACTAACAATTCGTTACCAGCAGTTGATTATTAAAAAAGTGCCCCCATATATCAGAGAGAGCCAGTTAGCCAAAGTGATCCCTGAATGGCTACAATCACTACGTTTTGAAACACCTGCGCCGAGCGCATTGGCGTTTTGGTTGGCAAAACACAGTTTAACGGGATTCGTTTCGGCACCAGAAATCTGGGCAGCATTTTCGCAGTTAGCTGAAGAGAAAAAACAGCTTATTGCCAACAAAGCGATATTCTTACCTTGGCAATCGTGGCTAGAAGAGTAAGCAAGTGAATAAAGAATTACAGCCTAAAGTGTTATTTTTGATGGGGCCAACGGCCTCAGGTAAGACAGCTTTAGCATTAGAATTGGCCGAAAAGCATAACTGTGAAATCATTTCGGTCGATTCGGCATTAATTTATCGTGGTATGGACATTGGCAGTGCCAAACCTTCAACAGATGAACTGGCTCGCGGGCCGCACAGATTAATTGATATTCGTGATCCCAGTGAAAGCTATTCGGCAGCCGACTTTAGAGCCGATGCCATAGCCCAGATAGAAGAGATTGTCAGCATGGGGAAAACGCCAGTATTAGTTGGCGGAACCATGATGTATTTCAAAGCGTTACTCGAAGGTTTGTCACCTTTGCCGAGTGCGGACGACGCCATTAGGGCCGAGATCCAAGCGGAGGCGGATGAAAAGGGATGGGAAGCACTGCATGACCAATTAAGGGAGATAGATCCCGTGTCTGCAGAAAGAATTCATCCTAATGATCCACAAAGACTTTCAAGAGCGCTGGAAGTCTATAGAATAAGCGGCAAGAGCATGACTGAGTTGACTCAGACCAAGTCAGCTCCCTTGCCTTATGACGTAGTGCAGTTTGCTATTGCACCGCGCGAGCGCAAAGTGTTACATGACTTAATAGCGCAACGTTTTGCGATTATGCTCAAACAGGGCTTTATTGAGGAAGTCACAGAGCTAAAAGCCCGCGGAGACTTGCATTTAGACTTGCCTTCAATGCGTTGTGTCGGTTATCGACAGTGCTGGCAATACCTAGATGGTGAGTTTGACTATGATACTATGGTCGAAAAAGCGGTTGCTGCTACTAGGCAATTGGCTAAGCGTCAATTAACATGGTTGCGGAGTTGGCCAGAGTTGAATTGGCTTGAAAGTGGTGCTGAGGGGAATTTAGTTATACTTATGCGTCAATGCCGCTAGCTTATTAGCCCTTGCTGTATAATACTAAAACTAAACAAAAAACTATCACTGATATCGATTTATTTTATATAAATTAAAAAAGGAAATAATAAAATGGCTAAGGGGCAATCTTTACAAGACCCATTTTTGAACGCATTGCGTCGCGAGCGCGTTCCTGTATCAATTTACTTGGTTAACGGTATTAAACTCCAAGGACAGGTAGAGTCGTTTGATCAATTTGTCATTCTGTTGAAAAATACAGTGAGCCAAATGGTTTATAAACACGCTATTTCTACTGTCGTGCCAGCACGCCCATTCAACGTTACTGGTCACCAAAATGCCCAAGGCGGATATGGTGCTCAAGATGATGCGCCTAGTGGCGAATAAGTATTATCTGAGGAGTTTGCTTCTTGTTTGATCGTTATGAGGCGGGAGAAACTGCGGTTCTTGTCCATATCGACTTTTCCGATGAGGAACGCCGAGAAGATTTAGTCGAGCTGCAGCTATTAGTAGAATCAGCTGGGGCAAGATCAGTCGGGGTGATTACTGGAAGTCGACGTTCACCGGATCGCAAATTTTTTGTGGGTTCTGGTAAAGCCGAAGAGTTAGCTGCATTAGTGGCGGCGACTGAAGCCAATGTGGTGATTTTTAATCATGCATTGAGTCCAGCCCAAGAGCGTAATCTTGAGCAAGTGTGTCAGTGTCGTGTGCTCGACCGTACGACACTTATTCTCGATATTTTTGCCCAAAGAGCGCGAACTCACGAAGGTAAGTTACAGGTGGAGCTAGCGCAATTGCGCCATATGTCGACTCGCCTGATCCGTGGTTGGACGCATCTTGAAAGGCAAAAGGGCGGTATTGGTTTACGTGGTCCAGGGGAAACCCAGCTCGAAACCGATAGACGTTTGCTCAGAGGACGGATTAAAAATATCAACAAACGCTTAGAGCGAGTTGATAAGCAACGTGAACAGAGTCGACGTGCACGTAAGCGTAGTGATTTGTCGACAGTCTCATTAGTCGGCTACACAAACGCGGGTAAATCAACGCTTTTTAATGCCCTAACATCATCTGATGTTTATGCTGCAGATCAGCTATTTGCCACACTCGATCCTACGCTAAGAAAGTTAGATTTACCTGATGGTGCTGTGATATTAGCGGATACTGTCGGGTTTATTCGTCATTTGCCCCATGATCTCGTTGCTGCATTTAAGGCAACCTTACAAGAGACAAGGCAAGCGGAGTTATTACTACACATAGTTGATTGTGCAGATGAAAACATGGCGGATAATTTTGATCAGGTTCAATCTGTACTGAAAGACATCCAAGCCGATGAAGTCATGCAACTCGTGGTCTGTAACAAAATCGATTTACTCGAAGATGTGACGCCAAGAATTGAATATAACGACATAGGCAAACCCGTTCGAGTTTGGGTTTCAGCACAGAAGCGTTTAGGATTTGATTTGCTATTGAAAGCCATCACTGAGCTTATTGGTGAGGTGATTAAAGAGCTAACACTTAGAATTCCGGCAACTGCTGGACATTATCTTGGCCAGTTTTATCGACTGGATGCGATACAGCAGAAAGAGTACGACGATCTGGGGAACTGTATTTTGTCTGTTCGTTTATCGGACGCCGATTGGCGCCGATTAACAAAACAGAGTCAGGGTGAGTTAGAAACCTTCATCTTCGAAGATTCGATAGATGAAGCTGTTTGTTAATAATCTAATTTATTTCATCCACTTATGGAGTGCTAAATGGCTTGGAACGAGCCCGGTAACAAGGGTAATGATCCTTGGGGAAATAAAGGTGGTAACGACAAAGGACCACCGGACCTTGACGAGGTTTTTCGTAATCTTTCAAAGCGCTTTGGCGGCAAAGGAAATGGCTCAGGCCAGTCTTTTAGTTCGTTTAGCCTAATCATCATTCTTGCTGTTGCTGTAGTTGTTTGGGGACTTTCGGGTTTTTATACAATTAAAGAAGCTGAGCGTGGTGTGGCACTGCGATTTGGTAAACACGCTGGCGAAATTGGCCCTGGACTTCATTGGAAAGCCACATTTATCGACCAAATTTATCCCGTCGACATTCAATCGGTTCGCTCTATTCCTGCGTCTGGTAGCATGCTGACATCCGATGAAAACGTCGTGAAAGTTGAGCTTGATGTTCAGTATCGTATTTTAGATGCTTACTCATATCTATTTAGTGCCGTCGATGCGAACGCCAGTTTGCGTGAAGCGACTGACAGTGCACTGCGTTATGTCATTGGACATAACAAGATGGATGATATTCTGACTACGGGCCGTGATGCTATTCGTCGCGATACGTGGAAAGAGTTAGAGCGCATTCTTGAACCGTACAAATTGGGTCTTGCTGTTGTTGACGTTAACTTCTTACCGGCACGTCCGCCAGAAGAAGTGAAAGACGCCTTCGATGATGCGATTTCTGCCCAAGAAGATGAACAACGTTTTATTCGTGAAGCTGAAGCTTATGCCCGTGAAATTGAACCCAAAGCTCGTGGTGAAGTTGAACGTATGGCGCAACAAGCGAATGCTTACAAAGAGCGTGAAGTCTTAGAAGCTCGCGGTAAAGTGGCTCGTTTTGAGTTGTTATTACCAGAGTATCAAGCTGCGCCTGAAGTGACTCGTAAGCGTTTGTATCTTGATACAATGCAGCAAGTGATGACAGATACGAATAAAGTGCTGATTGATGCTAAGAACAACGGCAACTTAATGTACCTACCGCTAGATAAGTTAATTCAGCAGAAGCCTGCGACAAATGAGCTGGAAGCTAAGCCACAGCAAAATGTTAATTCTTCATCTGTATCAACGACTCGCGCGAATGAGCCTTTGAGTGGACGTCCATCCCGCGATGATCGTACTCGCCAAGGGAGGGAGTAATCCATGGGTAGATTAAGCGTTATTCTTATCGCCGTGCTCTTAGGTATTGGTTTGTCATCTTTAATGGTGGTGAATGAAGGCGAGCGCGCTATTGTGGCGCGTTTCGGTGAAATTTTAAAAGACGACGTTGACGGTAAGCAAGTCACCCGCGTCTACGGTCCAGGCCTGCACATGAAAGTGCCTGTGATCGATAAAGTAAAATTACTCGATGCCCGTATTCAGACACTCGATGGTGCAGCTGATCGTTTTGTGACTTCAGAGAAGAAAGACCTTATGGTCGATTCCTATGTGAAGTGGCGCATTATGGATTTCGAAAAATATTACCTGTCTACAAACGGTGGTATTAAGTCGAATGCAGAATCGCTATTACAACGTAAGATCAACAACGATTTACGCACAGAGTTTGGTCGTCGCACTATTAGAGAGATTGTTTCTGGTAAGCGTGATGAACTGCAAAATGATGCGTTATCCAATGCCTCAGAAAGTGCAAAAGACTTAGGTATTGAAGTTGTTGATGTGCGTGTAAAGCAAATCAATCTACCGGCTAACGTCAGTAACAGTATTTACCAGCGTATGCGTGCAGAGCGTCAAGCTGTGGCAAAAGAGCATAGAGCGCAAGGTAAAGAACAGTCTGAAATTATTCGTGCAACAATAGATGCTAATGTGACGGTGAAGATTGCCGAAGCTGAACGTAAAGCCTTAACCATTCGAGGTGAAGGGGATGCGTTAGCAGCGAAGATATATTCTGATGCTTACAACAAAGATGCTGAGTTCTTCGGTTTTGTTCGTAGCTTAGAGGCTTATCGAGCCAGCTTCTCAGGCAAGTCCGATATTATGGTGTTAGAGCCTGATAGCGAGTTCTTCAAGTATATGAAGAGCACTGCACCTAAGAAGTAATGCATTAAAAGTATTGATTTAATAGGTCCTGTTACTCAGGGCCTATTTTTTTATCTGGCGATTGTTAACTTAGTTTGAAAAGTCTGGGCTAATTTATATTAGCGATGCATGCTTTATGCCGATGTCACAGACAAGAAGCTTAAAATATGATCCAAATGAATTAAAATGGGTTAATAGTTGGGTCTTTTTTAGGCTTTTTTTAAAAAACACGCAATCTCCCTAACTTACTTGCGTGTTTTCACTATGATCTGCTTCTAATTTTTAGCTATAATGAGCCCCGCTTCAAACTTCGATTTTTGACCCTAGTGATGACTAAGGGCTGAAAGTCTTTGAAATATAAAAATTCCAACACCCTCTGGGAGATAAGTGGATGAGCAATGCGCCAGTCGATACCGGACGTCGCAGATTCCTGACAGCCGCAACCGCCGTAGTAGGTGGTGCTGGTGCCGTCGCTGTAGCGGTTCCTTTCATCAAGTCATGGAATCCGAGTGCCAAAGCGAAAGCTGCAGGTGCACCGGTCGAAGTAAATATCAGTAAAGTAGAGCCAGGTCAGCTGATCCGTGTTGAGTGGCGTGGAAAACCTGTATGGGTTGTCCGTCGCACAGATGCTGTGATCAATGAACTGCCAACACATGATGATAAGTTAAGAGATCCTGCTTCTGCTGAGATGCAGCAGCCTGATTATGCAACAAATCCTTTGCGCTCAATTAAGCCAGAGTATTTTATTGCTGTCGGTATTTGTACCCACCTCGGATGTTCACCTACTTATTTGCCAGATTCATTTGGTGAGCAAGTTGAAGGTGTCACTTCTGGTTTCTTCTGTCCATGTCATGGCTCTAAGTTCGATATGGCTGGTCGCGTTTTCCAAGGCGTACCTGCTCCATTGAACCTAGTTATCCCTCCACATCAATACGTTGATGATGGCACCGTGATTATCGGTGTAGATAAAGGAGTGGCGTAATGGTTAAGAATTTAATTAATTGGATTGATGCGCGTATCCCAATGACGGCGACTTATAACCGTCACGTGGGTCAGTACGCTACGCCAACTAACTTTAACTTTTGGTATTTTTTCGGTTCGCTAGCGATGTTGGTATTGGTTAACCAATTACTGACAGGTATCTGGTTGACGATGAACTATGTACCAACAGCAGAAGGCGCATTCGCCTCTGTTGAATACATAATGCGTGATGTTGAATACGGTTGGTTGCTGCGTTATATGCACTCAACGGGTGCTTCAGCCTTCTTCGTTGTGATCTATCTGCACATGTTCCGTGGTTTAATTTACGGTTCATATCAGAAGCCTAGAGAACTACTGTGGCTGTTCGGTATGTTAATTTTCCTCGTGTTGATGGCCGAAGCCTTTATGGGTTATTTGCTGCCATGGGGTCAAATGTCATATTGGGGCGCGCAGGTAATTATCTCTCTGTTCGGTGCAATTCCAGTTATTGGTGACGACTTAACCCTGTGGATCCGTGGTGACTACGTGATCTCTGGCGCAACGCTGAACCGTTTCTTTGCGCTGCACGTGATTGCTCTGCCGCTAGTATTAGTCGTACTCGTGTTTTTACACTTAATTGCGCTGCATGAAGTGGGTTCTAACAACCCTGACGGTATCGAAATCAAGAAGAACAAAGACGAAAATGGCTGGCCAGTTGACGGTATTCCATTCCACCCATATTACACTGTAAAAGACATCATGGGCGTCGCGGGCTTCCTGATAGTGTTCTGCTATGTGTTGTTCTTTATTCCTGAAGGCGGTGGTTACTTCCTTGAAAAGCCAAACTTTGAAGCGGCTAACTCGATGAAGACTCCTGAACACATTGCACCCGTTTGGTACTTTACTCCTTTTTACGCCATTTTACGTGCTGTGCCTGATAAATTGGGTGGCGTGATAATGATGGGTCTGTCGATTGCAGTGCTGTTCGTATTGCCTTGGTTAGATCGCTGTAAAGTGAAGTCAGTTCGCTACCGTAGTACGCTACATAAGCTGAATATTGCCCAATTTGCTATATCTTTCATAGTATTGGGTTATTTAGGGGTAGTGCCTGCCACACCGACGCTGACGATAGTTGCACAGGTGTTTACTTTCACTTACTTTGGTTTCTTTGTGGCGCTGTGGGTATACAGCAAGAATGAAAAAACTAAACCTGTTCCAGCGAGGTTGACACACTAATGAAAAAATTATTGATTGCATTAGTTACCTTGTTGCCGACGTTGGCTATGGCCGCGAGCGGACATAAAATTCATTTAGAAGATGCCAATGTTGATCTGCATGATAAAGCTTCTTTAGAGCGTGGTGTGGACCTGTTCCAACATTACTGTTCTGGTTGCCACAGCACTCAGTATCAACGTTATGAACGTGTAGCGACCGATATCGGTATCTCTGCGGATGATATGCGTAATAAGTATATGTTCACCGATGCTAAAATTGGTGAGTTGATGCAAAACGCTATTCCACCTAAAGATGCTGCTAAATGGTTTGGTGCTACACCGCCAGACTTAACTTTAGTTGCTCGCGTGCGTGGTGAAGATTGGGTTTATTCCTATCTGAAAGGCTTCTATAAAGATCCAAGTCGCCCATTTGGTGTGAATAACACAGTATTCCCATCTGTTGGTATGCCACATGTACTCGAAGAGTTACAAGGCACACCAGTTAAACAAGAAGATGGCACTATTGTGGTGACTGGCGGTAAATTGAATGCGGAAGAATACGACCAAGCAGTACGTGATATCACTGGCTTCTTAGTTTATTCGGCTGAACCTGTTAAGCTAGAGCGTCAAGCTATGGGCTGGTGGGTACTCGGATTCCTATTTATATTCTTTATTGTGGCCTACCTCTTGAAGAAAGAGTATTGGAAAGATGTACACTAGGCACCAATAACGGGTAAAATGTAATATCCGCATAGTGTAAACGGGGGGCTTTGCCCCTCGTTTACTTTTGTTTTATTTCGATTCTGGAGGGTATCAATGGCTGTTGCTGCCAACAAACGCTCTATCATGACACTGTTTTCAGGTGCTGATGATCTGTATAGCCATCAAGTACGTATCGTGTTAGCTGAGAAAGGGGTTACTGTTGATGTTTTACAGGTCGACCCTAACGAAATGCCTGAGGATTTGCTCGAAGTAAATCCATATAACTCAGTGCCAACTTTGGTAGACCGTGAACTCGTTTTATACGAATCACGTATTATCATGGAATATTTGGATGAGCGTTTTCCTCATCCGCCTTTGATGCCAGTTTATCCAGTGTCTCGCGGCCAAAGCCGTTTGATGATGCATCGCATCGATACTGACTGGTATTCGCTCGTTGACCGTATCCGTAAAGGTGATCGTGTTGAAGCGGCTCGTAAAGAGTTGACTGAAAGCCTGATCGCAATTGCGCCTATCTTCGGTGAAGTGCCTTACTTCATGAGCGAAGAATTTGGTCTAGCGGATTGCTACCTTGGCCCATTGTTGTGGCGCTTACCTGTATTAGGTATTGAGCTAGATAGCCGTGTAGCTAAAGATATCAAAGCGTATATGACACGTATTTTTGAGCGTGAATCGTTTAAAGCTTCTTTAACTGAAGCCGAACGCGAAATGCGCATGGGTATGTAATGAAACCTTTGACTCCAAATCGTCCTTATTTACTAAGGGCTTACTATGATTGGTTGATGGACAACCAATTGACTCCTCACGTTGTGGTTGATGCCTTTGTTGAAGGCACTCAAGTACCGCAGCAATACGTGAAGGATGGCCAGATAGTGTTAAATATCGCTGCTGGCGCAGTGGGCAATTTGCAAATTAGCAATGAGTGTGTGGAGTTCAATGCGCGTTTTGGTGGTGTTCCTCAGCAGGTGATGTTGCCAATGGCGTCGATTGTCGCTATTTATGCCCGTGAAAACGGTGCTGGCACTGTCTTCGATATTGAAGATGCTTACCTGATGGACGATGAAGTCGATTCATCTTTATCTGTTGTTGAAACAACAGATAAAGCGTTTGAACCGACAGATGAGCCTCCTAAGCGTCGCAGTCATTTAACTGTGGTTAAATAACTGTGGTTAAATAACTGTGGTGAAATGCCCAAGTCGTTTAAAAATTAAGCCAGTCTAATGACTGGCTTTTTTGTCGCTGTATTTTAATCCCCACAATTGGTTAAACCTTAAGTACAAGGTGTGATAGCATTTGCGCCCGCATTCATCCGTTAGATATGCGTTACCTTTACCCATTTAGACCAATGGATTTTGTATGTTGCTAATGATCGATAATTACGACTCTTTCACCTTTAACTTAGTGCAGTATTTTCAGCAGCTAGGGCAAGAGATAGTGGTTAAACGTAATGATGAAATTAGCCTAGCCGACATTGAGGCGCTTGCGCCTAGTCATTTGGTGATTTCTCCAGGACCTTGTACTCCCAATGAGGCGGGGATTTCTCTTGCGGCGATTGAACATTTTGCTGCGTGCATGCCAATCTTAGGTGTCTGTTTGGGACATCAGGCGATGGCACAGGTTTTTGGTGCCAATGTAGTGCGTGCCGAACGGGTAATGCATGGCAAGGTCAGTGCCATTACGCACACTGGACAGCGGTTATTTAAGGGATTAAATCAGCCTTTAACCGTGACACGTTATCACTCGTTACTGGTTGATGCTGTGCCTGAAGGTTTTGTACTCGATGCTTGGTTTGACGATGCAATTCACGGCCGAGAAATCATGGCCATGAGCCATCAAGACTTACCACTTTATGGGGTACAATTTCATCCCGAATCAATTCTTACCGAGCAAGGTCTCGAACTGTTAGCCAATTTTTTAGCGCAACCGGCTGTGCCCGTATAATTTCCTCGCCTTAAAAACTCTCCACACTATCAATTTCTGTTACAAGATTTATCCTTCTTTTAAGCAAGTTTAGCGATTAACTATGCTATAACTGCCGCAAAACTACGCGAATAGGCGAAACCAGCAGATAAGTAGACTGGGTCATTTAGCCATTGCGATAACAATAAAAGGAAGGATAAATGAGAAGCGTAATGCGAAATTTGGGTTTTAGTGCGTTAGCGGTTGCCGTATTGGCTGGGTGCGCAGCGACATCGACTGAAACTGCAACTCCCGTAATAGCTCCGCCAGCATTCCAAGTTCCCTTAGCCCAACCGCCACAAGTTTCACAGGCGCTTACGCTTAATCAAATTATGGCAAATCCTGATTGGATGGGGATCTTTGCCAAAGAGGCTTACTGGAGCGACGATAGCCAAAGCGTGCTGTTTGCCCGCCAAGCGAGTGCTTCACCTCTGCGTAGCTATTATCAGCAAGGCATCAATGACAGTCGCGCCGTCGAGCTAGCTCTCGATAAGTTACATGCCGCAGATCAGCATTTTGGTGTGTTTGATCGCACTAAGTCCCACAAGGCTTACCTATATCAAGGCAACATTTTTGTTAAGCAATTAAGCACGGGTAAAATCAGCCAACTGACTCGCCAGCGCACCGCCATCGATGGTGTGCGTTATCTCAATAATGGCGATATTGCCTATTGGCAGGGCGACAATGTTTTCCAAATTCATCAAGATTCAGGCTTAGTCGAGCAACTTGCTGAAATTAAAATGGCGAAAGCACCAGAAGCGGTAAAAGAGCCGACGTCTTATATTGCGAAACAACAGCACAGATTGATTCAGTATGTAGCGCTGCAGCAAGAAAATGCTAAAGCTAAAGCGCAGTACCAAGATGAATTACAAAAAAACGATCCAACGCTCGCCGCCAGCACTTGGTATTTAGGCGATAGCGAAGTGGTGTCAGAGCTGAGTTTATCACCCGATGGCCGCTATATTTTAGTCGCTCTTACAGATAAAAATTACACAGGTAGCAGCGAACACGACATCATGCCTAATTACTTAGGTAGTGAAGGTTATATCGACCCAGTGCCAGTGCGCGCGCGCGTGGCTGAAGATACGCCACCAGGGCAACGTTTTGTTGTGCTTGATTTAAACCAACATAAAAAAGTCGATATCACAATCGAGGGCCTTACTGGTTTTGATGAGGATGTGCTAGCCAAAGTGAAAGCTGAAAATGCTAAAGCAAAAGGTGAAACTTATCAAAGCACTAAATCGCCACGTAAAATTCAGTTGATGCAGGATTGGGGCTGGACTCAGAGTGCGATTCAATGGCATGAGTCGGAAAATAAATTAGCCCTGATGCTAGAAGCAACTGATAACAAAGATCGCTGGATCGCCAGTGTCGATCTTGCTAAGGGTAAATTCATTACCGAACATCGTTTGCATGATGATGCATGGGTGAATTACGACTACAACCAATTCGGTTGGTTACCGGATACGGATACCTTGTATTACTTGTCAGAAGAGTCCGGTTATTCGCAGCTTTATATTAAAGCTCAAGGCGAAAAGCCGCGTGCGTTAACCCAAGGCAAGTTTGTGGTGAGTGATATTACGCTGTCACCGGATGCCAATTACATCTATTACAAAGCGAACCAGAGTCACCCCGGCATTTATAACGTTCACCGCGTGAATCTTGCCACAGGTAAAAATGAGCAACTAACCCAGTGGGATGGCAACTTAGATTACAGCTTAAGCCCCGATGGCACTCAGCTATTACTCAATGCTTCGCGCCGCACACAGCCTAATGAGCTTTATGTTCAACCCATTGGCGGCGAGTTAAAGCAGCTGACGTCTTATACCAGTGATGCCTTCAAAAATTACCCATGGCAAGCGCCAGAAGTGGTAGCAGTACCTTCAAATCATGGTGCTGGCAATGTGTACGCTCGAGTTTATCTGCCGCAAGGCTATGATAAGTCCCGCGCTGAGAAATACCCTGCGGTGATTTTCAACCACGGCGCAGGTTATCTGCAAAATGCTGACTATGGCTTTAGCGGTTACTTCCGCGAGTTTATGTTCCACAACCTGCTGACTCAACAAGGTTATGTTGTGATGGACATGGATTACCGTGGCTCTAAAGGTTACGGCCGAGATTGGCGCACCGCTATTTATCGCAATATGGGTCATCCAGAAGTGGAAGACTTAAAGGATGGCGTGACGTGGATGGCGACTCATACCCATGTCGATACTAAGCGTGTCGGGACTTATGGTGGCTCTTACGGTGGGTTCTTAACCTTCATGTCTTTGTTTACCGCGCCAGACTTGTTCCAAGCTGGAGCTGCATTGCGTCCTGTGGCGGACTGGGCACATTATAATGCGCCTTATACCTCTAATATCTTAAATACGCCTGATGTCGATCCTATCGCCTATGAGCGCAGCTCTCCTATTGAGCATGCCCAAGGATTAACGAAACCACTGCTTATCATGAGTGGCGTAATGGACGACAACGTTTTCTTCCAAGACAGTGTGCGTATGGTACAGCGCCTCATTGAACTGGAAAAACCAACCTTTGAAATGGCGATTTATCCTGTTGAGCCCCATGGTTTCCGTCAACCTTCTAGCTGGTTAGATGAATACCGCCGCATCTATAAGTTATTTGAACAAGAACTCAAATAATTCAGTTCGATTTCTTTTAAAGGTCTCCTAGTCGAGGCCTTTTTATTGGGTAACTGACTAGGAAATATCCGATATAACTCTTTGTTTGCGTTCTGCGACTTTGCATTATTGCTAAGATTAAGTGTATGTGCTGAAATTGTAATGATTTTGAGAGTTTGATTGTGTTGACGTCACTCGGGCATTAGCGATATAGGAAAGATTTATAGTGGCGATTTCGGTTGCGGGCGGTGTAAGACCCGGCAAAATTATAGAGATAGAACATAGACTCTATCAACAATTGATCCTCGGAAAGCAAAAAGCGAGCCCGACTCTTTTGGATGAACTCGACCTTGAATTAGAGGCCGATGCAAATAAGTTAGATGTTGAACGCGAAGCCATTTTGGTGCGTTTGATGAAACAAATTAAAGCTAAAGAAGTGTTTGAAGCCGTATCGAGCCAGTTGCATGAAACTGTCATTAACGCCATCGAGCATCAACTCGCGTCCCCTGAATCTGTTCTGGCTAAGTCAGATATCAATGAGTCGCAAATCCTCTTGCTGGAATTATTGCTGGCAAAAAATCTCGATGCAACGCGATTAAGGCCACTGATCAGTAACTTAAGTTGGTTGTGCCGCGACTTAACCAACATGGTCAACAGCCCATCTTTTCGCGCTCGCCGGTCTCAGAGCTCAGATGTGCGGGTCACTGATATCAAATTAGTGATGAATTACATCGGTATCGAAAACCTTCGCACTATTATTCCTTACTTTTGTTTGCGAAATTGGCTTCCTAGTGGCAATGCTAAGTTGTTATGGACTACCCGTAAATTATGGCGCTACAGCATAGTCAGTGGCATAGCGGCAAATGCTTTAGCTCAGCTTCATAATACTGACTCAGCCTTGGTTTATAGTAGTGCCTTACTTAATCAGTTAGGCACATCCGTTGTATTGAGTTTAAGTGCCCGTTTATTCGACCAAACATGGGGATCTTGGATAAGAGAAGCCAGTAGCAGCCGTGATAAGGAAGTGTATGATGCGGTGATTGCCACTGAGTTTCCTGCTAAGGCCGTGTTTGAACAAGTGTTAAACCATGGTCTTAAACTTAATTGGCAATTATTAGAGTTACTTAAGTTTGAAGCGAGTCCCTTAACTCGGTTGTTAAAGGAGTTAGACCAAACCTTAAGCTATCGAGAATTGTCGCCTCAGTCGGCATTAGTCGCGCGGGCAAACTGTTATGCTAAGGTGGTATTGCTCGAAGAAATGCGTCAAATCGATCCCCAAGAAAAGCGCTTAATGTTTGATTATTATGAGTTAAATGAGCAAGAAGTACTGCGCTTAAAAGCACAAAACTATAGGAAGTTAGATCTGCTGTAATCCTCGGTCTGCTACGTAGCGCCATGATTGCGGCGTTTAAGTAGAGGAATGGATATGCCAAGCTGGCAAGCATCTGTACTAAATACCATTTTATCCTATGTCGCTAGGCCATCCATCAGTCGTGGACAGGCAAAAATGCCCTTAGCGCAAGTGCGTGAAAAGTTGCTTGAGCTTGATAGACGTTGGCTCCCTTGGCCGGATAAGTTAGTCAGCGCTACCATCCCCTTACAACACTCAAACTTGTTACATTATGTGCTTCTGAACGAACCTCCTCGCCTTGGAAATCTGTTTTATATCCGTGGCGGAGGCTTCTGTTTTAAAACGCCCCATGCCCATGCAAGACTGGTCGCAGATATCTGCCAGCGTTGTCAATTAGATGCTTATATTCCGGATTATCGTCTCGCACCAGAGTATCCTTTCCCCGCGCCATTTGATGATGTACTTGAAGCCTATAGGCGGTTAATTGAGCTGAAAGGCACGGAGAATTTGATCCTCATGGGTGACTCGGCGGGCGGCAATTTAGCACTGAGTTTGTTGCTGGAATTAAAACGTTTAGCCCTGCCTTTACCGACCGCCTGTATCTTGCTATCGCCCGCGTTAGACTTAGCGCTTACGGGGGATACTGAGTTGATACTCGCAGCCGACGATCCCTTCTTTACCATAGAGGCATTGCTGCGCTTACGTGGCGCTTATCTTGCGGGGGCCGATCCTATGTCTGCAAAAGTTTCCCCCTTACAGGGAAACTTGGCAGACCTGCCGCCTATCTTAGTGATTGCGGGTACGCGGGAGTTATTATTACAGGATTCTGAACGTTTAGTCGCCCAAATAAAAGCCTGTGGTGGTGAGATAACGGGCTGCTTTTACCCTAACATGCCCCATGTGTTTCCTTTGTTCAATTTATTGCCCGAAGCCCTTGAAGTGAGGTCGAAAATTGGCCATTTTGTGCTTTCACATTTGATTCGTTAAAATGGTGTAGTTATTCACATTCAGTGAATAGCTAGCAAAATGAGGGGGAAATAACTTTTTTTCTGACTAATTATGCTGCAAGCCACGGGCTTAACCGCTTGTATAGTTCTTAAACTGCAATCTTTATGCACTTTGGGTGGAAGTGCGTGGATTGATGTTTGTGAAAAACTGGTATTTTGATCACATTTTCGCTAATAATGGTTATTAATAGACACAAGCAATCCCAGTATCACTAACTCTAGATAAAGATACCTATGGGACTCTGACGGTGCAAGGCGCCGTTACACAAACACAAAGGACGAAGAAGAATGAGCGTTGATATGAAGTTGGACCGTGCCCAGTTTGACGCAGTGATGGTGCCTAATTATGCGCCTGCTGCCGTGATCCCTGTTCGTGGCGAAGGAAGCCGAGTTTGGGACCAAGAGGGCAACGAGTTTATCGATTTTGCTGGCGGTATTGCGGTAAATTGCTTAGGTCACTGTCATCCAGCCCTTGTGAATGCCCTTAAGACACAAGGTGAAAAATTATGGCATCTGTCAAACGTAATGACGAATGAGCCAGCCTTAGCATTAGCGACTAAATTAGTTAATAGCACGTTTGCCGACAAAGTGTATTTTGCCAACTCTGGCGCCGAAGCCAACGAAGCCGCATTAAAACTTGCCCGTCGTTATGCCTTAGAAAAACATGGCGTTGAGAAAGATGAAATCATAGCGTTCGATAAAGCTTTCCACGGCCGTACATTCTTCACCGTCAGTGTCGGTGGACAAGCTGCCTATTCCGATGGCTTTGGTCCTAAGCCGCAGAGCATTACTCACCTGCCATTTAACGATGTTGCCGCCTTAGAAGCCGCAGTAACCGATAAGACTTGCGCCATCATGCTTGAGCCGCTGCAAGGCGAGGGCGGTATTATTGATGCCGATCCTGCATTCCTAAAAGCCGTGCGTGAATTGGCTAATAAGCACAATGCACTAGTGATTTTTGATGAAGTCCAAACAGGTGTGGGCCGTACTGGTGAACTGTACGCTTACATGGGTACTGAAATCGTGCCTGACATCTTAACCACAGCTAAAGCGCTCGGTGGTGGTTTCCCTATCGCAGCTATGCTGACAACGGCTGAGATTGCCGAGCATTTAAAAGTGGGCACTCACGGTTCTACCTACGGTGGTAACCCATTAGCCTGCGCTATCGGTAATGCTGTGTTAGATGTAGTGAACACACCTGAAGTGTTAGATGGCGTAAAACATCGCGAGCAGTTATTGCGTGATGGTTTGAACAAAATCAATGAAAAATATCATGTTTTTTCAGAAGTACGCGGTAAAGGTTTACTCTTAGGGGCCGTTCTTAATGAACAATACCAAGGTCGTTCACGCGACTTTTTGGTGGCCTCTGTCGCTGAAGGCTTAATGAGCCTGATGGCGGGTGCTAACGTGGTGCGTTTTGCTCCTTCTCTGGTGATCCCTGAGGCTGATATTGCTGAAGGTCTAGCTCGTTTTGAACGTGCTGTGGCGAGCATAGCTGCCGCCTAAATGACCAAAGGAGTGCTGAATTTATTCGCACTCCTTTTTTGTCAGGGAATACTTACCTGCATCACTACCTGTCTTTTTGAAGAGAGGTGCCTTGATGCACGGTAAGCCAAAGTGAGGAGACACTAAGATGTTAATCATACGTCCTATTCAGGCTGGCGATTTTGAGGCCTTATATCAAATTGCCGAAGAGTCTGGTCATGGTTTTACGTCATTACCTGTGAATGCGGATCTGCTCAGACATAAAATTGCTCGAGCAGAAGCCTCATTCGTCAAAGCCGTAGAGACTCCCTTCGATGAAGGTTATCTGATGGTGTTGGAAGATACCGACAGCCGTGAAGTGGTGGGAACGTGCGCCATCGAAGCGGCGGTGGGAATGGAAGATGCGTTCTACCATTATCGACTCGGTACCGAAGTCTATCATTCCGAACAAATTGATGTGCGTAACGAGGTCGAAACACTCACCCTTTGCCATGACTACACTGGTGCTGCTGAGATGTGTACGCTGTTTTTGCGTGAAGCGTATCGCAAGGGCAACAATGGCCGCATGTTATCCCGCAGTCGCTTTCTGTTTTTAGCGCAACATGCGAAGCGTTTTGGTGAAACTGTGATTGCCGAAATGCGCGGTGTGAGCGATGCCGATGGTCATTCACCTTTCTATGGCTGGCTGCAAAAACACTTTTTAGGCATAGATTTTATTCAGGCAGATTATCTTTCTGGTTTGGGCAAAAAGGCATTTATGGCCGAAATGATGCCACGAAATCCTGTCTACGTTTGTCTGTTGCCGGAAGAAGCGCAGAAAGTGATTGGCGAAGTGCATACCAATACCCGTCCCGCATTAAGTTTGCTGCAGGCCGAAGGTTTTAGATGCCGCGGTTACGTGGATATTTTTGATGGTGGTCCAACGGTAGAGTGTCGTTTATCGGACATTCGCGGCGTGCGTGAAAGTCGTTTATTGACCGTCGATATTGGTGACATGGTCGAAGCCGACACTCAATTTATTATCTCAAATACCCAATTAGCCAATTACCGAGCGACGTCTGCTGCATTGGCCGTGGACGACAAATCCGAACATATCATCATTAGCCCTGAGTTGGCGGCGGGTTTGCTACTCGCAAAAGGCGATCAAATCCGTATTTTGGCAATGTAGGAATAACCAATGACACATTATATTCAAGGCCAGTGGCATGCTGGTAAAGGTCATGACGTGACCTCAATTAACCCTGCCAATGCACAATCTATTTGGACCGGTAAAACGGCCACTGCAGAACAAGTTAATGCCGCCGTTGATGCCGCGCGCGCCGCACAGTTTGATTGGTTTATGTTAGGTTTCGATGCACGTTTAGCCATAGTTGAAGCGTATCGCACCCAACTTGAAGCCAATAAAGCGGAACTGGCAGAAACGATTGCCCAAGAAACCGGTAAACCTCAGTGGGAAACCGCGACCGAAGTCGGCGCCATGATAGGCAAAATTGCTTTATCGGCCGCGGCTTACAATAAACGTACGGGCACAGAAGCCAATGATACGCCAGCAGGACGTGCGGTTATCCGCCATAAGCCCCACGGTGTTGTGGCGGTGTTCGGTCCTTACAACTTCCCTGGTCATTTGCCGAACGGCCACATAGTCCCTGCGCTGCTGGCTGGGAATACCGTGATTTTCAAACCTTCAGAGCTCACGCCTAAAGTCGCCGAGTTGATGGTCAGCCTATGGGATAAAGCGGGTCTGCCAGCTGGCGTACTTAACTTAGTCCAAGGTGAGGTTGATACGGGTAAAGCACTGGCTTCTCACCCGCAGCTCGATGGTCTGTTCTTTACCGGCAGCTCACGCACAGGTCATTTTTTACATCAACAATATGCCGGTCATCCAGGCAAGATTTTAGCACTTGAGATGGGGGGTAATAACCCACTGATCATCAAAGGTGTGCAGGATATCAAAGCCGCAGTGCACGATATTTTGCAGTCGGCTTATATTTCATCTGGCCAACGTTGCACTTGTGCGCGCCGTTTATATGTCGAGCAAGGCGAGCAGGGCGATGCGCTGATTGCCATGTTAGTCGATGCGGTTAAACAGATTAAAGTCGGTCCTTGGAATGCGCAGCCACAACCTTTTATGGGCTCAATGATTTCTGAAACTGCCGCCAAAGGTATGGTTGCGGCGCAGGCGAATCTGCTGAGCTTAGGCGGCGTGTCTTTGGTCGAGTTGACCCATCTAGAAGCGGGTACAGGCTTAGTGTCTCCTGGCCTTATCGATGTGACAGCGATCGATGCATTGCCGGATGAAGAATACTTTGGACCTCTACTGCAGCTGGTGCGTTACAGTGATTTCGATCAAGCGATCAAATTGGCTAACCAAACGCGTTACGGCTTGTCTGCGGGATTACTTGCCGATAGCCGTGAAGATTATGACTATTTCCTCGCGCGTATTCGTGCTGGCATTGTTAACTGGAACAAACAAATCACTGGCGCATCTGGCGCGGCACCTTTTGGTGGCGTAGGGGCTTCGGGTAACCACAGAGCGAGTGCTTTCTATGCCGCCGATTACTGTGCTTATCCGGTCGCTTCGGTCGAGGCTGATGCCGTGAGTTTACCCGCGACATTAAGCCCAGGTTTGAGCTTGTAAGCGGGTAGAGATTTGACTTTTATGCGGTAAAGAATATGTGGGAAAGAGGAGGAAGGACTAATGTTCTTCCTTTTTAATAACAAGCAGTAACGTTACTTAAGTTTCTACTGTGGGTATGTGTGACGCTGCAACAGTGGCATTTAGGTCGTTACATTTAGTGTTTGCGGCAAAATAACAGCAATAACCGCAGCACAATAAAAGGAGTTTTTATGCATACCGACATCAACGCGTTATTTGCCGCCCTGTGGCAAGACTATATTCAAATGACCCCTTCTGCGGCAAAAGTGCACGCGTTGTTGGGTCATGGTAAGCCGATCATCAACGACCATATTGCCCTGCGTACTTTCAATATCGCTAAGGTGAATTTGGATGTACTCGCTAAGCATTTCACTTCGTTAGGTTATGTACCTTGCGGTGATTATAAGTTTGAACAGAAAAAACTGATCGCTAAGCATTTTGAACATCCAGACTCGACTCAGCCTAAAGTTTTTATCTCTGAGCTGTTGGTTGAAGAGTTTAGCCCTGCGCTGCAAAAAACTATTCAAGGCTTAATTGCTCAAGTGGACGCTGCAGCGACTACCGTTGACAACTTTATTTACTCAGGCCGTCATTGGTCTTTAGATGCTAAAACCTATCAGGACTTATTAACTGAGAGTGAATATGCAGCTTGGGTAGCGGCTTTTGGTTATCGCGCTAACCATTTCACTGTGTCTATCAATCACCTCGACGGTTTTGAGACTTTAGAGTCAGTGAATGAAGCACTGAAGCAAGCGGGCTTTGTGCTCAATAGTTCAGGTGGTGAGATCAAAGGTTCGCCAGAAGTATTATTAGAACAATCGTCGACTATGGCCGATAAGATTGGTGTTGAATTTACTGACACGACAGTGGAAATCCCAAGCTGTTTCTATGAGTTTGCGCTACGTTATCCTATGGCTAATGGCGAGCTCTACACCGGCTTTGTGGCGGCGTCTGCCGACAAGATTTTTGAAAGCACCAATGTGAATAAAGCCTAACGTCCTCAAATTGCTTTCTGCATAAAAAAACGCCATCAATTCGATGGCGGTTTTTATGGATATTTCAAACAAGGTATTTAATACGATTGGCATAACCTGGGGCTAGCTAAAGGTCAGCTCGATCCTCAATCCACCTAAGCGAGTGCTGTGATTAAACTGCAGCTCAATCTCGTATTGCTCGGCAATTTCTTTCACTATTGATAATCCTAAACCGTGACCCATCACAGACTCATCAAGCCTTGTTCCTCTTTGTGTGAGCTTATCTAGCTCATCATCAGCAACCCCTGGACCATCATCATCAATACAAAGGCAGAGACGCTCTTGTTGACGCGATAGTTGAATGCTGACTCGGCTCTGGGCCCATTTAAAGGCGTTGTCTAGCAGGTTGCCTAAGAGCTCCATGCCATCTTCCCTGTGAATAGGCAGTCTGAGAATATTGGGATCGAGTTCGAAATCACATTCAATGGACTTGTTGCGGTGAACCTTATTTAGCGTGTTGGCTAGGCTATGTAAATCCCTAGGGATTACCAATTGCGCTGCGGGGAGCATGTCGCCAGTGATCCTCGCGGCAGCCAGTTTACGCTCGACCATCTTGTGAATCGAATCAAGTTGCTGCTGCAGGGCAATGGCAGTTTCAGGATCTTTGAGGCCAAGGGCTTCAACCTGTTGCTGCATCACGGCAAGTGGCGTTTTGAGCCCATGGCTCAAATTACCTAAGTTATTGCGGCTACGTTCAATTTGCTTGGCAGTATACTCAAGTAGTTCATTATAGGTTTTTGCTAATGGTTGTACTTCGGGGGGAATATTATTGAGCTCCAGCGCGTTAATTTCCCCTTGTCTTAGCCGAGAAAGTGCGTGCTGTATGTGCTTAACTGGCTTAAAGGATTGACGTAGGATCAAGAATATCCCCGCGATCATAGCAACTAACATCGCCAGATTGACACCAAGCTTAGTGCCATAAACCTCGCTAAACACACGTCTACCGATACTCAAATCTTGCGCAACGGTTAAGGTGGCGCTGACATTGGCACTGCTGGAATTTAATCCCAGTGATAACAACTGCATATCGTTATTTTTTGGTCCTTTAGCTTGCCAGACGCGGGTTTGATTCGGTGCCAGTGGCTCGATATCTAACTGCATATCCCACAGGGAGCGTGAGCGAATCACTTCATTTGGCAGGTTAAGCTGAAAATAACGGCCTGAATAGGCGGGCTTGTAGAAACTGGAAAGCTGGCTTTGATCTATGCTGATCTCCCCATCGTGGATATGGGTTGCCAGCATGATATGTTCGAGATCTTCTTCTAAGCGATTGATAATAGAGTCGTGGAAGGCCTGACGTAGCATGGACTCAAACAGTATCAGTCCAATTACAGTACCTAACACGAGTAAGCCAGTTAACCATAAACTGAGCTTAGTGCGGATCGAGATCATTCAATAATGCCGTGGAAGATGTAACCTTGGCCGCGACGGGTTTCGATCGTGGTTTTACCCAGTTTCTTGCGTAGATGGGTGACATAAACCTCGACCACATTGCTCTCTTTTTCATCGTCAAACTGATAGAGCTTATCGGTTAGCTGCGTCTTAGATAGCAGCTTCTTAGGTGACATGAGGAAGATTTTTAACAGCCTGAATTCCATTGCTGTGAGTTCATATAGTTGCTCGGCCACTTTTACCGTTTGTTCTGCTTCATCTAAAACCACGCCACCATAACTCAATTGTTTACTTGAGGTGTTTAGACGACCATGTGCACGGTGGATTAAAGCTTGGATTCGGGCCAATAATTCCTGTGCGTGGAAAGGTTTACCTAAGTAATCGTCGGCGCCAGCATTAAAACCTTCTACTTTTTCATGCCATTGGCTGCGGGCAGTCAGCATGATAACTGGAGTGCTGATCCCTTGATTTCGCCAGCCTTCGAGCAGTTCGAGGCCGTTGCCATCGGGCAAACCTATGTCTAAGATTACGCAATCGTATTGGGTTTCTTTGATCAGATAATCGGCTTCAAGCGCTTTGTCTGTAATATCGGTTACATAGCCAGCGAGTTTGAGTTGTTTCTCCAGCTCGGTGACTAGCATTGGGTTATCTTCAACGAGTAACAGTTTCATGTTTTCGACATTCGCTCGGTAGTGCTATTGATTGATCGGCTTGACCATTTGTTGCATCAATACTGAGATTAACGATTTGGCCACGCTGAACTTTGATTTGCAAATCATAGCGCCATTTATGATCTTCTTGATAGAGATGAGCATCAATTAGTTCACCTTGGCAAAATTGGTTCACTACGGCGAGTGTACCGTTTAAGGACAATATTTGCCCAGAGTTAACTAACGCCTTGGCTTGATAATGTTCTAATTCAATAGGTTCGGCATGCAAGATTATTGGATGCACCAGCGTGAATAGGCTGAAAAAACAGATTAAAAACAGCCGTTTCATTTGAGCTCCCCAATAAAAAATGGCCTAGAATTTATTCTAGGCCACTTTAATAAGGCAGGCTTAAATCAAGCTGAAGACTAACTTAACGGGTACCGTATACCACGATTGTCTTACCATGAGCTTGGATCAAATTCTGTTCTTCTAACATCTTCAAGATACGACCCACAGTTTCCCGTGAACAGCCAACGATTTGGCCTATCTCTTGACGAGTGATCTTAATCTGCATGCCATCAGGGTGTGTCATAGCATCAGGTTGTTTAGCCAGATGTAATAGAGTTTGAGCAATACGGCCTGCAACGTCTAAGAATGCAAGGTTACCCACTTTCTGGCTGGTACTTTGTAGGCGATAGGCCATTTGTGCAGACAGCTTCATCAGAATTTCAGGGTTAACTTGAATTAACTGTCTGAATTTCTTATATGAAATTTCAGCGATTTCACAAGCTTGCTTAGCACGAACCCAAGCGGTACGTTCGGCTTGTTCTTCAAACAAACCTAGTTCACCGATAAAGTCACCTTGATTCAGATAAGAAAGGATCATCTCCTTACCTTCTTCATCTTTAATCAATACCGCTACAGAACCTTTTACTATGTAATAAAGGGTATCTGAGTCTTCACCAGCATGGATAAGAGTGCTCTTTGCAGGGTACTTATGAATGTGACAGTGTGATAAAAACCATTCCAAAGTTGGATCAGGTTTTGGCTTACCAATCAGAGCCATGTTGGTGTTCCTCGATTGATTAAAACGAAAGTAAGAGTATTCTAAATAAGCATTTTACGTCAATTAAACTCACAAAAACTTGATGGAAGTCTTAGTTTAGAATAAGTGAATAAATGCAATTAACCATCTAAAATTAGAGCTTATTTTGCTACTTTAGTGATTTAAGTCAACTAAATCGATATGAAACTCGCTGGATTCACTTAACTCTGTCGAGTTAATCACATCTTACCAGTCTATTTCAGCAGTTTTATTATAGATTATGAATAAAATATGCCACTAAATTACACAATAACATGTTTCACTTTTTAAATTTTTTTAAATTTGACATTCCATTTGGCTTAGTTTCACCCATTATCCTGAGGTTTGTGTGTATTTAGGCTCGACTTATGGGGTTAATTCTGGCTAACTTTGAAGGCAGTTGTTTTTAAGAGAGGTAAGCAAGTGAAATACAGATTATGGGTTTTAGGTGCAGGTTTAAGCTTAACAATTGGGCTGAGCTCTGCGGCGCACGCATTTTCTATCCCGCAGCCAGCAGCTGAACTTGCGGCCAGTAAGTTTGTGCATATTCAGGTGACGGCAGAGCAAGGTGATGCCGATGCCCAATTTTTGCTGGGATTAATGTATCTCTCCGGACGTTTTGTGTCGCAAGAAGTGCCGACTGGATTGCACTGGATCTCACTTGCCGCCGAACAACAGCATGAAAAAGCGCAGCAAACCTTAGCGGATCTGTCATTTGAAGGCCAATTGATCAAGCGTGACTTGTCAGTCGCTGAGCATTGGTATAAAGCGTTGAGTGAGCAGGGCAGTCGTTGGGCTCAATTCCGTTTAGGCTTTATTTATGCGTCTGGCGGTGACGGTGTGCAGCGCAACTGCGGTAAAGCGGTCGAGCAATTTTCCCAAGTGGGTGATGATGTTGCTTTGGGCAATGTGGCGTGGATTTTAGCAACTTGTCCCGAAGCAGAATATCGTGATGGCAATAAAGCGGTCGAGTTGTCCTTAAAATTACTCAAAGTGAATGAAAACGATCCTACAAATCTTGATAATTTAGCCGCGGCTTATGCGGAGTTAGGCGATTTTGGTGCTGCTATTTCGACGCAGCAGAAAGCGATCGAAGCGTTGAAAATGAATGCTGAAATGACTAAGACTGATGAGTTTATGCTGCGGTTACAAACCTACGAGCAAAAGCGTGCCTATCGCGAAACCTTACGTTTACTCGAATAGGGCTTTCTTCATCATCGCTCTCTAGTTAACTGCTATTTTTATTTTAGTATTGATTAATGCATTGATTCATAAATTGAAAAATAAAGCCTGAGTGGATACTCGGGCTTTTTGTTTTTGATTTAAGGTTAACCGAGTGTCCAAGAATTTAGGATGTGATATTCGACACCCGTGCTTGTGCTTTTTGAATGGTATAAATGCAAATTATCGGGCATTAACGTCAGCGTATTCATACCTTTGAGTTGCAATAAAGCCGACTCATCTAGTGTCCATTGTTTTGCTTTTCTAAATAAACTGATGTGCGGGCAAAAGCTGTGCTCACTTCGATGTAATTGCAGTCGGTCGGCAATTTCTTGCGTCTGTTTAGCTAATTGCACTAACGACGGCTCAATATCATCGCCTTTCAAGCAACATACTTGCGCATTAGGCCATACATCGAGCTGGTTAAGCCGAACGCTAAATCTTGGCTTCACTAAGCGGTCAACCGCATCAAGGAGGGCGATTTTTTGCTCGTTGTTAGCTTGACCCATAAAGCAGAGCGTTAAATGCAGATTGCTGACACTCACCGCTTTTGCCTCAGGATTAAGGTGGCATATCAATTGCTGCTGCAATTCACTTAGATATACCCTTTGACTATCTGTGGGAGCGAAGCCGAGGAATAGCCTTTGTTGCATCGGTTTATCATCCTTTTGGAGGGCTTAATATGGATTATCTTAGCGAGCACTTTGACGTTAAGCGCATTTGAGCGTTAATCTAGCTGTTGAATTTATCAGCTAATTTGTGACTCAAGCAGACGTTTAATTCACTGTGAGCCTATACTTAATGCACGTCGATAATACCTTAAATGGATTTTTAGGTAAGGAAGAGACTTTTCATGTCAGTAGGTTTAGCTAATCCACTCCAACAGGCTTTGGTCAGTATTTTTAGTGAATCCCCGCTAGAAACCTTAGAGCAGAATGTTGACAGAGCGCTTGAGACTATTACTTTGCAACTGCATTGTGACGGGGTATTTGTATTAACCGGAAGCCAGTCACTGGATCGTTTACGCACGCGTAATCTGTATTTAAAACCTCAATTTGCCCAAGGCCAACAAACCCGAGTCTGGCCCTTGGCACGAATGCCATTTTTTCGCTCTCTTGTCCGTACTCCGCGTCTATTAAATCTGGCTGATGTGAATACCTTGCCTGCCGATGCTCAGGCTGAGCGAGCTTTATTAAGGGATTGGGACGTCAAGAGTCTATTAGTATTGCCGCCAGTCGTGTTTGGCGAAACTCGTATTGCCTTGGGGGCTGTCAATTGCTCAGAATGTTGTGAATGGAGCGAAGAGTTTATAAGTGAGTTTAATCATGCCGCTGTGATGATTGGCTCTGCGATGGAATTGACGCGTATTGCTTTGAGCATGCTTGCCAGTGAACATAAATACTGTGAAGTATTCAACCAGTTGCCCTTAGCTTGCGCCTTGTTAGATAAGCATGATCAATTGACTATGCTGAATAAAGTCGCTCTGCAAACCCTGCCAATTCAACATGGCTATGATTTATTCGACATGGTGCGTGAGGAAGAACACGCCATGCTAACCGATACCTTACATGTGGTACGAGAAGGCGTGCTCGGCCAAGCTTGGTGTGAATTACCTTTAAAATCAATTCATCAATTAACTTGGTTGAAACTGAGTTTTAGCCAGATTAGCGGCGATAAAGATACTTTAGTCATGATTGCCGAAGATGTCAGTGAAAAGTACCGCTTAGCCGATGAGTTATCCTTCCATGCCAATTATGATGCACTTACGGGTTTACCTAATCGGCTACATTTTGAAGCCCTATTAGAAAACCTACTACACGCCCACGACGATATGCCTATTTGCGTGGCGTTTCTCGATTTAGACCAATTCCAAGTCATTAACAATATCAGTGGCCACCAGGCGGGCGATAAACTGCTTTGCCAAGTCGCATTACGTTTGAAACAGCTCGTACGTAAAGGCGATATTGTTGCCCGTTTAGGGGGCGATGAGTTTGGTATCCTGATGCATTACTGCAATGTGGACTCTGCGAAACAGATTGCTAAGCGGATTTGTACCCAGTTAGCAAATCATGAGTTTATTTGGGAAAGTCGTAGTCACAATGTCAGTGTTAGTATGGGGATTGCTAGACTAGATAAAAAATCTGCCGATATTTATACCGTCATGAGTCAAGCTGACGCTGCTTGTCGATTGGCGAAGGATCAAGGCCGAAATGGCTGGCATTTATACAGTGCGAGCGATCCTAAAATGAACCGTCTCTACACCGAGATGATGGCCTCTGTTGATATCGTCGGCGCACTCGCGTTAAACCAATTCGAGCTTTATTTTCAAAGCATAGTGCCGTTAAACCGCGAGGAAACTGGCTTACATTTAGAGATCCTACTGCGTATGGTGCAGACTAACGGCACTATAGTGTCTCCTGCTATCTTCTTACCCGCCGCCGAGCGATACAACTTGGCTTCTAAGGTTGATCTTTGGGTGATCGATAATTTGCTCAAGTGGGGTGGTAGTCATTTAGATATTTGGCAGCAATTGGATCTTGTGTCTGTGAATCTGTCGGCAACCTCTTTGGGCGACCATGAGTTTATGAATTGGCTAGAAATGCGTTTGATGGCCGAACCTGAGCTGGTGGATAAGCTTTGCATCGAGATCACAGAAACCGCGGCTGTGAGTCAGCTTGATCAAGCCACAAAGTTACTCGAGATACTTCGTCCGCTCAATTGTAAATTAGCCCTCGATGATTTTGGTGCAGGCTTTTCTAGCTTTGCTTACCTTAAGCGCCTCAATGTGGATTTTGTAAAGGTTGATGGCCAATTTGTCGTCAATATTTGCCAAGACTCTGCGGATCAGGCGATCGTAAAATCCATCTGCCAACTTGGTCAAGATATGGGGTTTGATGTGGTTGCTGAATTTGTCGAATCCCAAGAAATAGGGTGGAAATTGCAAGCCTTAGGCGTCGACTATGCTCAAGGTTACGCCATCAATAAACCGATACGCTTAGCTGAACTACAGTCAGGGCTCAGTCAACCTTGGCTCGAAAAGCGTGAGATTTTTGCTCCCTATCCACAGCTTTAATCTTGGGCATGGCAACCTTGAGCTGTTACTTATGTCAGCACTGACTTGATAATGTTTGCTGCGAAATGGTACTCAAAGCCGATTGTTAGTACACTGACGCCCTGTGTTGGCCGCTGATGTCTTTTTCTTGAACTCTCTACCTATTCATAGCTTATTAGCACCGCTGCGCGCGGCTTTTTCTCGTCACGCCCAAGTGGTCCTCGAGGCACCGACAGGTGCGGGTAAATCAACGGCGTTACCTTTGGCTATGTTGGATTGGCCAGAAATCAGCGGACGTATTTTAATGCTCGAACCGCGGCGTGTCGCGGCGCGTAGTGTGGCGCACTATATTGCCAGCTGTCGCCAGCAAAAGGTGGGACAAGAAGTCGGCTATCGCGTCCGCGGTGAAGCTAAAATCAGTGCCAATACCCGTTTAGAAATTGTCACCGAAGGCATACTGACGCGAATGATCCAACAAGATCCCGAGTTAACTGGGATTGGAATGATCATCTTCGATGAAATTCATGAACGTCACCTCACCACTGATTTAGGTCTTGCCCTAGCGCTCGAAGTGCAAGCTTCACTGCGGGACGATTTAAAGATATTAGCTATGTCAGCGACTCTATCTGGTCTTGCCTTAGCTGAACTCATGCCAGAAGCGGTGACCTTGCACAGCGAAGGCCGGAGTTTTCCTGTCGACATCGAATATCGCCCTGTGCCAACTCAGCAGCATTGGATCGATCACCTCGGCCGCTGCGTGCTCGAACTGGTCTCGGCCAGCAGCAGTGCCAGTGTTGATAAAACGGCTGCCAATAATGCCGTGCTCGTGTTTTTACCCGGTAAAGGGGAGATCTTACGATTACAGCAGTTTTTGCGCGAGCGTTTAGCGGACGATGCCTTTTTGATTTGCCCTCTTTATGGCGAACTTTCAGGTGCCGAGCAAGATAGCGCGATTGCGGTAACCACGGACGGCAGGCGTAAAATCGTGCTAGCGACTAACGTGGCGGAATCGAGCTTAACCATTGAAGGCATAGGTTTTGTCATCGACAGTGGCTATAAACGACAAGCGAGTTTTAACCCTAAAACCGGCGTCACCCGCTTAGGCTTAAAACGCATTAGCCAAGCTTCGGCAACTCAGCGCAGTGGCCGCGCCGGACGTTTGTCTGCGGGCGTGTGCGTGCGTTTGTGGAGCCAAGAAGAACATGGTCGCATGCTCATGGCCGATGAACCCGAGATCAGCCAAGCGGATCTGGTGGCTATGGCCCACGATTGTGCTTACTGGGGCGCAAAATCCTTTAGCGACTTGATGTTGTTAACGCCGCCACCAAGTGTGCATGAGGCGCTGGCGTGGAAACTGTTACAAGATTTAGGCATGGTCGATGCTCAAAATAAACTCACTCCCCACGGTAAAGCGGCCTACGAGCTAGGGTGTCACCCAAGGCTTGCTCATATGTTATTGGGCGCAAAAAGTTTGGGCGCAAACAATGGGGGAGTCAATAATGCTAACGAACAAGCAACGCAATTGGGCAGTTTGGCCTGCTTGTTGTCGGGGGTTTTAGAGGCGCGTGGTTTGCCTAAAAAGGGCGCCGATATCATGAATTACCTGCACTTTGCCTGTCATGGACAAGCTGGGCAACAGGCAAAACAGTGGCAGAAAAAGCTAGGATTAGCAGCGGATTTGTCTAAGATAGCGACCCATGCACACCACAGCGATGTGGGGTTGTTATTAGCACTTGCGTATCCGGATCGTATTGCTAAAGCCCGCGGTGTTGAGGGCTACCAATTAGCCAATGGTACTGGCGTCGTGCTCGCAGCCGATGATGCATTGGCGCAAACGCCGTGGATGGTGGTGGCGGATTTTCAAGAAACTGAAGGCAGAAACGCTGGGCGGATTTACTTAGCGAGTCAGCTTCAGCCAAGCTTGTTCGACGGCGAGCTAAAAGGTTTGCTGGACATTCATGAGATTTGTGGCTGGGATGAAGCTAAAGGTCGAGTGATTGCGCAGCGCCAATACAAGGTCGGACAAATTTTAGTAAAAACCGAGACGATTGCTAAGCCTGAACGTAAGCAAATTGTCGCGGCCTTACTGGGCTATATTCGCCAGCAAGGATTACAAATCCTCAATTGGAACGCTAACTTAGAACAGTTTCAATACAGGCTCAAACTGGCAACTGAGTTTGACGTGGGCAGTGACTGGCCCAAGGTTGATGATGAAGCATTATTAGCGAGCCTAGAAACTTGGCTGGCGCCTTACCTCGAAAATGTGAATAATCTGCCGCAATTAGTTAAGCTCGATTGCTTTGGTTTTGTGGCAAACTGTTTGAGCTGGCAGCAGAAACAGCGACTTGACGAGTTATTGCCAACTTCCTGGCCGTTAGTCACCGGTACCTCTGCGCCAATAGCATACGACGAGTCTGGGCGTGCGCTACTGCGTGTACGTCTGCAAGAAACCTTTGGCATGGCGCAGAGTCCTATGTTGGCGCAGGGTAAACTAAAGGTGACGATGGAATTACTCTCTCCGGCCCAGCGCCCATTGGCTTTGACGGCGGATTTAGCCAGTTTTTGGCAGGGACCTTATGTGGAAGTGAAAAAGGAAATGCGCGGTCGATATCCAAAACATCTGTGGCCAGACGATCCTGTGAATACACTGCCGACAAAATTTACCAAGAAGAAAACCTTGGGTTTAGCTCAGCCCTAGCACCACGCCGATGGTTTTATAACATTTTGTTATGAAACACTTTGATTCGCACCACGTTAGCTTTGTGCCTATGGCTGATGTCTTTAAATGCATGAATGATGAAGTAGATATGACAACTAAGACGACAAAAAAATCACCCGCTTCCCGTCGGGCTAATCATGGCCGCGGTTTATTTCGACGAATTTGGTCTATCAGTTGGAAATTAGGCTTGGCTGGATTAGCTGTAGTGACTTTTTACAGTATTTATCTTGATCAAATTATTGCGCAAAAATTTGAAGGCCAAAAATGGCATTTGCCCGCGCAGGTGTTTAGCCGCTCTATGGCGCTGTACCCCGGTGCGGCAGTCAGCCATCCGCAAATGATGGCTGAGCTTAAGTTGCTCGGCTATCGCAAAGTCGCTAACCCACGCCAAGTGGGAGAGTTTTCGGCATCGAGCACTCGTATTGAATTGTGGCGTCGACCGTTTTTGCATCCTGAAGGCGATCAAGTCGAACAAAGAGTCATGATCAGTTTCGACAGCAATGGCATCAGTTCGGTCACTCGAGTCTCAGACAAGCGTCAACTCGCCGTATTCCACCTTGAGCCAGTATTGCTCGACCGTATTATTACTGGCGATGGTGAAGATAGGCTGTTTGTGCCGACCGAAGAAATGCCAAAGTCGATCGTGCAGGCGTTACTGCTGGTGGAAGATCGTAGTTTTTATGAACACCATGGTGTGAATCCATTCGCGATTGCGCGCGCGGCTTTTGTGAACATCAGCGCCGGTCGCACTGTGCAAGGGGGCTCGACGTTAACTCAGCAGTTAGCGAAAAACTTTTTCCTTTCGAGTGAGCGTTCCTTGCTGCGTAAGGTTCGCGAAGCCTTGATGGCAGTGATTATAGATTTCCGTTACAGCAAAGACGAAATCCTCGAAGCGTATCTTAACGAAGTGTACATGGGGCAGGATAAATCCCGCGCCGTCCATGGTATGGGTTTGGCCTCACGTTTCTATTTCGGCCGTCCTATCAGTGAGTTGACTATTTCCCAGCAGGCATTCTTAGTGGCTGCGATTAAGGGACCGTCTTACTACAATCCATGGAAATATCCGGATCGTATTCAAGAACGCCGTGATCTAGTATTGCGTTTGTTAATGGATGCGGGGGATTTAACCACGGCGGAGTACAAGGTGGCGGTAGAGTCACCCTTAGGGATCCGTAATCTCAATAAACCAGCACATCAAAAATTGCCTTCCTTCTTCGCCTTGGTAAAACAGGAAGTGAACGAGCGTTATGGCGATGCGCTATTGAAGCAATCTGGGGTGAAAATCTATACCACGCTCGATCCTATGGCCCAAGAAGCCGCCGAAATTGCGGTGACTCAAACCCTCAAGAGTTTAGATAAGAGCAATAAATCATTGCAGATTGGTATGGTCGTGACCGACAAATACACTGGCGGTATTGCGGCTATGGTCGGCGATAAAACCCCAGGATTTGATGGCTTTAACCGCGCGGTTGAAATTCGTCGTCCTATTGGTTCGTTAATTAAGCCTTTTGTGTATGCTACGGCTCTGGCACCTAATAGCCAATTTACCTTAGCGACACCTCTTAAAGATCAACCTATTACCTTAAAAAGCGAGCAAGGTAAGACATGGTCACCACAAAACTTTGATAAGAAGTTCAGTGGTCAGGTGCCTTTGTTAACGGCATTGAAAAAGTCGATGAACGTACCGACGGTAAACCTTGGGATTGCTGTGGGTGTGGATGCGGTTGCAACAACATTGGCTAAATCGGGTTGGCAGGAGCCGTTAAACGAGTATCCCTCCATGTTACTCGGCGCCGTCAATGGCTCGCCATTAATGGTAGCGCAAGTGTACCAAACCTTAGCTGATAGCGGTGTTTACCGTAAGTTAACCACAGTGACCGCTGTGCTAGATTCTGATAAGAACCCATTGCCAGTGACGCGATTGCCTAAAGAGCAAGCTATAGCACCTGAGACAGATTTCTTAATTCAATTTGCTATGCAGCAAGTGGTAAATACGGGAACGGCGACGCGTTTAGGTAATGCTTTCCCTGGCGTTGGACTTGCGGGTAAGACTGGCACCAGTAACGACAGCCGCGACTCTTGGTTTGCGGGCTTTGATGAGCGTAATGTCGCCGCCATTTGGGTTGGGCGTGACGATAACGGCAAAACCAGTTTGTATGGTAGCAGTGGCGCCATGGCCGTTTATCTTGCCTTCTTAAAGGAACGTCCACCTATTAGTCTGCGCTCAATCCCTGTGAACGGCGTAGTGAAGGGCTTTTTTGACCGAGATACAGGTGTGGCTAAGGAATCCACTTGCAGCAATGTCGATGCGCTTCCGGCATTAGCTGCGACCTATCGTCCAGTGAATAACTGCGGCGACCCTTTGCAGTGGTGGCAGAAAATTTTCTAGGTTAATAGGGTCGATAATGGGCCAATAACGCACTTATGCGTTGGATATAAAACCTTTTAGTCAGTAGAACCTGTGCCGATGGAAGTGGTGTGATCGAGGGCAAACTCGGGGCGCCAATCTTCCCTTTGCACGGGACGTTAATCCAAAGTGAGAAATGACATGTTTAAAACCGCTGCCGCTGTGCATATTTTAGTGAAACACAAAGAACAGGCTGAGGATATTGTTAAGCAGCTGAATAATGGTGCTAATTTTGCTGTGCTCGCTAAGCGTTTTTCCTCTTGCCCCTCGGCCAAAAAAGGCGGCGATTTAGGCGAGTTCAAAAAAGGCCAAATGGTGCCACAGTTCGATAAGGTTGCATTTTCAGGTGAATTACTGGTGCCACATATAGTGAAAACTAAGTTTGGCTGGCATGTGGTTAAAGTGTTGTATCGCACTTAATACCCCAGTAATAAGCGCATCTTCACCGAACGTTATTTTCGACTAATCAAATAGATTGGAAGATTAGGGAGCGATCAGTATGAAATTTAGTTTTAACACCGAAGATGCAAGCCAAGTTTGCGTAGGGGCTTTTGCCCTTGCGGTCCCCGTTGCATTTTCTGAGGAAGCGTGGCATCTCGGTGAGACTTTACCTTTATTGAATATCGGTATGCTTT
Organism: Shewanella sp. SM71; assembly: GCF_025653905.1. Lineage (NCBI taxonomy): Bacteria > Pseudomonadati > Pseudomonadota > Gammaproteobacteria > Alteromonadales > Shewanellaceae > Shewanella > Shewanella sp. SM71. The sequence continues at coordinate 46,797 of NZ_JAKKRW010000014.1, read as the reverse complement.
TTAGTTTATCGCTGCTCTTTCTTGGGGGATTCACCTATCACAGCGTGTTCCAACAGAATATTGCTTCCCGCGTTCCTGTGTTTATTTTTCGTATCGTGGTGGCGTATTTGCTCACTGCCCTTGTGGTTTTCCTCGTGCTGCTTTGCCTCGATAAAGTGCCCTTTTTTGAGGACCCACTAACCTCTATAAAACGGATCATAGTGATCACTATGCCAGCCTCTATGGGCGCTATTGTTGTGGATAGTTTTGATAAGGAATGACACTGTTTCGCTAAATCTCATGACTTTTGTCACTGGTTGATTGCGTTTGTCTTGCGCATACTTATTTCCATGTTCTGACTTTGACATTGATTAAGCGTCATAAGCAGATCTAAATGTTGAGCTTGATAACGATAACGCCAATAGATAAAGGAAATGACTATGAACACTGGTGCCCTCGCTTTACTTATCCCAATATTTGCAATTGTTGGCGGATATGTGGTCGCTATAATGAAAATTCGCAACAAACAAGGTGTGTCGACTCGTGAGCAAGTGGCAGAAAACCAAGCTTTTCAGACCGAGTTAGCCATCCATCGTCAGCGTATCGAAGTGCTAGAGCAGTTAGCCACTGACGATGGTTTTCAGTTAAAGCGTGAATTTAAAAAGGTCTAATGATTTATTTCTTGGCTTATCGGTGGCTAGGCAATACTTACGTTTTAGATGTTATTTGTTATGACAAGGTATTGCTCGCCAAATGAAAAATGATGTTGAGTTATTTTAAATGAGTCACGAGTGATGAAAACGGCCTTATTTAGCTAACATTTCTGCGGCATTATCGGCTGTAATATGTCGCGTCATCTCGCCATACAGGCTCTATCTTGCATAAAATTCCGCCTAATATCTGCAGAATAAACCTGAAACGTCAACAGATCCTGATACCCCTGCCATTTGTTTGGCTTTACAAATGTGGGCAGGGTGTTACTTTGTACGCCTTACGTGGGTCAAGTCATCGGGTGAGTTAAATACCTAATTTAAGGTAGACTCGTGATAATTTTGTTATCCATCCCTGTATTGAGTTATTACAAATAGAGTTTATATGTTTCTAGCGCCTTATTTTTCTAAGCAAAATCAAGCTATTTCCGTTTCAGCACAACAAGCCAGTGACTTCGCGAAGAAAATTGCGCAGGACTTTAATCCTATCCACGATGTGGGGGCAAAACGCTTTTGCGTACCGGGAGATTTACTGTTTGCCCTAGTATTGACTCAATATGGTTTGAGCCAGAGCATGACGTTTAGCTTTGCGGGTATGGTGGGTGATAGCGTCGAACTACAATTCCCTGAACAAGTGAACGAGAGTTTTTCGATTCGCGATAGTCGTGAAAAAACCTATCTTAATGTCAGCCGTCATGGCGATGTGAGTTGTTGCGATGCGCAGACCGAATCCTTTATTCGTCAATATGTTGCTTTCTCTGGGCATAATTTTATCGATATTCTGATCCCTTTGATGAAACAACATCAAGTGATGATCAACCCAGAACGGCCTTTAGTGATTTATGAAAGTATGTCGTTTGACTTAACCACCCTCGATTTTGTGCGAGTGGCCTTATCACTCGTTGGCCAAGATTTAAAAATCGACGGTAAACGTGGCGATGTGACATTGCACTTTGAATTACACAGTGGCGACACTTTAGTTGGCACAGGTATCAAAACCTTAGTGATGAGTGGATTACGTGCTTACGATGAGGTTCTTGTACAGCAAATGCGCGCCACCTATGAAGGTCGTAAAACTGATTATTGATTGACGTAAAAGCAATAGGTTGGCGTTTTGTCTTTTAGATAAAGCGCCATGCAATCTTTGATAGCGCGATTAAATGCTAGCAATTAATTGTTATTGACTGATAGCTGCGACACGATTGCTGAGACGTTTTCCGCGCCGCTACGTATTTCTCCCATCACCAATGTTACCTCCGCTAGCTGTTGTTTTCCTTCCAGTGCAATACCTTCAACTTCGTTCATCATGCTAGTTGCACTTGTGGTGAGTTGTGTATTTTTAGTGACGACGGTGGCAATCTCACTGGTTGATTTACTGGTTCTGGAAGCAAGCTGCCTTACTTCATCGGCGACAACGGCAAAACCTCGGCCTTGTTCCCCCGCTCGTGCGGCCTCAATTGCGGCATTTAATGCCAGTAAATTAGTTTGATCGGCAATCGAACTAATGGTCGCGACTATGGCTTGAATACTTTGAGATTGTTCATTGAGTTGAGTTATCGCCAAGGTCGCTTTATGGGTTTGCTCGGCAATAGCATTAGAGGTATTTACAGTCGCATTGAGTAAATGTACGCCTTGTTCTGCTTGCTCGACGGTACGTTGTGACGTGGTCAGTGCAATATTGGCGGCTTCACGTACAGCGTGGCTTTGCTCGATCCGCTTGCTGATATCGCTCGCAAATTTAATCACTTTAACGACTTTACCTTGCTCATCCATAATAGGATTGTATGCTGCTTCTAACCAAATAGAATCGCCATAAGCATTTTTACGTTCAAAGAGACCGCTGCTATATCGACCTTGCTTTAGATCGTCCCAAAAGTGTGGATTTTGTCGATAAAACTCATCAAAACAGAAAATACGATGGTGTTTACCAATAATCTGCTCTTTGCTAAAGCCCATTGTCTTTAAGAAGTTAGTATTGGCTTTTAAAATCGTGCCATCGGTAGTGAATTCAATAATGGCTTGCGAGCGATTCAAGGCATTAAAAATGGCCGCTTGGTCGTCAAGTTGGTGCTTATCTTGGGTGATATCAGCGGCTGTTTTCATTATTTTAACGACTTTACCTGCCTGTTTTATGGGGAAGTAAGTCGCTCTAAGCCAGATCTCTTGGCCATTTTTATTCACTCGTGCAAAATTGCCTTCCTGTGGATGACCTGCTTTTAGATTGCTCCAAAATTGCTGGTAGGTAGCAGAATTACCATAAGCCGCCGAGCAAAACAGCTTGTGATGTTGGCCTACGACTTCATTAAGTGAATAACCTACCGTTTTTAAAAACAACGCATTAGCATCGAGAATTATTCCATCAGGCGTAAATTCTACTGTGGCAATACTGTGTTTAATCGAGTCGATGATCGACTCCGCCTCTTGGCGTTTACTTTCGCTCACTTCTAGGCTTTTACGTAATGAAGAGTTGAACACTGAGATACTCCTGATGAGTCTAACTGACTCAAAAACTGCAGTTCTTTATTGAAAGCTCGATATTTCGAGCTAGATATACTGATAAATATAGCTGTGATTTTAATATGTGGTTTATTTCTATGAAACGCGTGATCGGGATCTATATACCTAGATTGAGTAAAAAAGATCACAATTCCTCGGTTTATTCGCGAATAGGCATAGCTAGAAAACATTAATGAGGCAATTCGGCTTAATCAGATTGAATTAACGCCAAAGAAAAAGCTGCCAAAGGGCAGCTTCTTAAGTGTCATCTTTGCTCGGCGATTAGCTTAGTTTTTCAATCTTAGCTGGCAGGCCTTGTCTGGCCGAAGCGCCACTTGCCCAATCCACCAGCGGGTAACGGCCGTGGCGACTGGGATCAAACAGATTCAAGTCGTTCATATTGATGCCGACTCGGATCAGCGGATTGGCGGCGATTTTAAGGTTGTCGATCACTACGTCCCGCGCGCCGAGTTCCTTATGGCCATAACCGTGTTCGATAGCGATGCAGTCAGGGTGCACTCCGGCAACACATTCCACTAAGGCAATAACGCTGCCGTTGGGCGTGCTGATCTTGACCGTGTCACCTGTGCTGATCCCAAGGCGAGTGGCGGTTTTTTCGTTCAGGCGCACCGGATTATTAGGGTGTACTTGGCGTAAACGATCCGAGCCAATACTCATAGAACTCATGGTATGGGATTTGTAGCTGCTGATCAGCAATGGCCACTGTGACTTATCAAACGCCTTATCGAGCGGGGTACCATCGGCCAAGGCGGGTTGATATAAGCGCGGACAACCACTCATAAATTCCCCTGTGAGACTGTTACGGCGACTGCCCACTTCGGGATTCCACAGCATCATAGGTTTTGGCCAAACCTTGGTTGGATTCCCCACTTCATCCCGTGCACCGCTCATATTTTCAAAGCGGCCGCCGCGGGCAAATAAGTAGCTGACTTTTTTGACTTCATCTGGCTTGAGTCTGGTATTGAGTTCGGCTTGAATGCGACTCACACCGCTAAGATACATGTCCTCAGCGTTAATATCGGCGACGGCTTTACCCAAATAGGCCACGTTGGCGGCGCCATAGAGTGAGTAATCCGCCGCGCGCGTTAACGGATGTAAACTGCCATCGGCGGCCTTAACGGCATTTTCGCCAAAGCCGGGTAGTTGCAGTTTCATCGCCACTTGGCTTAAGAAAGACTCCATGCACACCACATCACCACTGGCCATTTTTGTGACCCTTGGTTCGACAATCGGCCAGCGACCTGTTGTTTCTTTCGTCAGGGTCCCATGCCAAGAAGGGCTCCAACCCCAAGACTCATACGTTAATGTGTCGGGCACGATATAATCCGATAGCGCCGAGGTTTCGTTAATAAAGCTGTCGATACTGATAAACAGTGGCAGCACTTTGGGATCTTTCAGTTGTTCACCAATGGCTTCACCTAGGCCCGCTTGACCATAAATCGGATTGCCCATGTGGTTAATCCATGCTTTGAGTCGATAGGGATAACCGTGCACCGCCGCCGTTAAATGTTCGCCAAGCAAGGGCGATGAAATCGGAAACCAAGGCTCCTTTGCAGGATAAGGCGATTCGCCCGCTTCGACTTTACGGCGATACTCTGAGGTTTTCTCGTAGGGGAATTTAGATCGCGATAGGAATACGCCCTTAGGCTCGACCATGCCGTCAAACTCCTGCAGATTATACCTTGGGCCTTTACCAAAGGCGGGAAAGGAACCGCCGGAAGCTAATGCGCCACCTTTTAAATTGATGTTACCTATCATGGCGTTGAGCATCATGATTGCCCACGCGCTATAAAAACCATTGGCGCTCATTGTGCCGCCGTGGGAGATCACTGCGGCCTTAGTGCCATGGCTGGTAAATTTATCCGCGAGGGCGATAATTTGCGCCTCGCTGATATCGCACTCCTTGGCATAGTGTGCCATCTCGAAGCTCTGCGCCGCTTCACTTAACAGTTGGAAGCTAGATTTAACCGCAATCGCCCCCTTAGGTGTGTCGACGTTTTGGTCAACGTCGAGCTTAGCTTTCTGACTTTGGCTAGCCAAAACTATCTTGCCACTCGCGGCATCGACAACCAACTGCGAGTCTTGCTCGCCGTAGGCTTTGCCGTCGAAAGGTAAGCCAAGATCGCTGGCAAAGAGATATTGGCCATATCTTGGATGGGTCGATTCGCTGACGATCAAGAAGCCTGCGTTACTAAAACCACGGTAACCTGATGCTTTTGCGGCATCGACATTGGGCGCACTCAAAAACGCGGCGGCGTAGCGCTGGTTATCAATAATCCAGCGCAACATGCCCATAGCGAGTGCCGAGTCGGTGGCGGGGCGGATCGGCAGCCAAGTATTGTTACCCGCGCAAGGTTGATTCGAGGTATTGGGTAGCATGGGCGACACCACCACATAACTGAAATTGGTGTTATTCACCCGCGCGTTAGCCAATTGTCTTGCTTGGCGTTTAAAGGGATTGCCCGATTGCTGCGGTGAAGTGCCGATAAAGAGTAAAAATTCACTATGGTCCCAATCGGGTTTTAAGTGGGCGTATTTTTTCAAATCATCCAATAAAGCGCCCGCTCCAGCACGGTAGGTAAATCCACAGTAAGCGCCGTGGTTGGCAAAGTTGCGCGTGCCAAAGCTGTTGAAGGTGAAGCGTTTGATAATGGCATCGCGGCCTTCATCTGATGCGTTTGAGACCAGTAACTGGTTGGCCTTAGGGCCGTATTCTGGATTATTGGTATCGAGCGGCGTGACGATATCACGAATCGCTCTTAAGCCTTCGACTTGGCCCTCACCAAATAAATTACCACCTTCGACGACTTCATTCAGCAATTGCTCAAAGCTAATGCTCTTCCATTGGCCACTGCCGCGCTTACCCACGCGTTTAAGGCATTGGGTAACGCGGTGTGGGCTATCTAATTGTTCTAGCATGGCATTACCGCGGGCGCAGGCGGTGGAACGTCCTTGCAGCCCTTGTTCTTGAAAGGCGCTAAGCCCAACAAAGGCGGTTTTGATAGGCGTATCGAAATCGATATGTTCCCGCGATGACAACGGATGATAAGGATTACCGCTGATACGGATGATTTTATCGGTTTTTTGATCGATACGAGCGCGCACGCCGCATTTGGTCCAGCAACCTAAGCACATAGTATTGGCTATGCGTTGATCGTCATTGCTGATTAACTGGCCTGACTGTAAATCGACTTTGTATTCAGGTGCTAAGGAATTGCCGTGCAGCGGATCTTGGGTTGGTTTTCCTGAGGTACCATTGACGACACCTTTACCTATTTGCGCTAATGTATGGCTATAACCCGCGGCAAATAATCCCACACCACCCGTTACAGCGGCCCCTTTGATAAAACGACGTTTACTCTTATCCATGATGGACTCCTTAATTCTGTAAACTATTTGGGTGCTCAGCGAGCAAGTTTTGCCGCAGGCGTTTGGCGAATAAGTTCGGAGACCAGCGCCATTAATGCTAACCAGAGGCCGAAGGTACCAGCTATTCCTAATAGCCCTTCAGGTCCCCAAGGCAGTTGATAGAGATAAGTCCCCGCGCCGTATTTAGGATCGGTTTGCGCTTGAATTAGCACTATCCAGCGAAATCCCCACGCAAGGTGAATGGCCGTGAGGCTGACGATTAGCATTGCCATATTGGGTAAGTGACGAATGGCGAGCATCAGTGCCAGCACGGCGAGTGTGACCAGTACCCAAATTGCTGCCAGTTGCCAGCTTGGGCTGGTTTCAAGCAATAATGCGGCTTCGGGGGCCGAGCCCTTATCGAATAACGCCCAGCCGATAAGGCATAGGGCGAATAGACCAAAACTCGCTCTTACCCAGAGTAATAGGCTGTCTTGGGTGCGCTGTTGGTAGCCCTTTAATAGTCGATTCAGTATCACCAAAGTGCCGCAGGCGGCGAGCAGGGCACTCATTGCCATCAAAGGTGGCAGCCAATAGGTATGCCATAGTGGCCGCGCCTCAATGGCCATGGTTTCCATGCCAGTGTAGAGGGCGATACTGCAGGCACTCAGGGCCGTGATCAGTGCGATCGGCTTGATGAATTTGTCACTGTTCCAATCACCGAATCTCAGTAATTGGCCTATTTTATTCACCCAATCTGAGTCTTGATTCGTGGTGTGCTTAGGCAGATATTGACGTAATAGCAGCCAAGCAAACACTGCGCTGGTGCCCGAGAATACGGGCAGTAAAAAGGCGCCATACCACATCCAAGAATCGGGGCGAACTTGCGCATAAAAATGCCAAGCCCGCAGCGGTTGGTGTAAATCGGCGAGTAAGGCGATAGGGGCGACTATGCCTGCGGTTAACATTAAACAGGCGCAGAGCTTCAGCAATCTGTCATCGGGTTTGGGTTGGCTAAACAAGTGTATTGTCGCTACCCATACACTGGCGTAGGCGAGCCCCATCATAAAAAAGTATTGCACTGCCCAAGGTAGCCAAGTAATGGCGATATCTGGGGTAAAGATTTCTTTAATGACCATGGTGGATCTCCTCGCCAGTATCGGTAAGTAAGGTTCTAACGGGGGCTTGGCCGCTAATCTTGTCCTCAAAAGCGCTGCTCATGCCGATGTAGAACACCCGTGGCGCAGTGTTGGCCGTCGGTTTGAGCACCTTGATATCGGTTTTGTTGGCGGCAAGCAGTTGGCTTATCTGGCTGTTGGGATTATTCAGATCGCCAATCACACGGGCTTCTCCTACGCAGGTTTCGACACAGGCAGGCAGTAATCCTGCATCTAACCTATGGGCGCAGAAGGTACATTTGTCGGCGGTATTGGTGTCGTGGTTGATAAAGCGTGCATCATAGGGGCAGGCTTGCACGCAATAGCCACAGCCAACACACCATTGATTGTTGACGACCACTATGCCGTCCTTGCGCTGGAAGGTCGCGCCCGTAGGACAAACTGGGATGCAGGGCGGGTTTTCGCAGTGATTACAAAGTCTTGGCAGCATTAAAAACGCAGGCGGAGTGGTATCTTCCTGCTGCGAGACTTCATACTGCTGCACTGTGGTGCGAAATTGCCCGAGGGGCGGTTGATTCTCGATAGTGCAAGCGACGGTACAGGCTTGGCAGCCCACACAGCGGCGCAAGTCAATTACCATACCGTAACGTTTACCCACTTGGCCTTCGCTGGCACTGTGCATTTGAGGGCTGCGCTTATCATCCTGTGCATATACTTGCACGACAGGGATGAGTGCGGCGCCAACACTGACGCAGGCCATTTTGCCGAGAAACTGACGTTTACTCTTGTCCATACAGATTTCCTTCACTACTTGCAGATGGCGAATAAACTGGCTCATAGACCTAGAGTTAAGGTTTATGGCGAGGTTTACAGGCATTCTGTAAAAGGGGAGGCGGCATAACTATAGTGGTTTTCCACATATCGGGTGTGGACTTGATCTAGCGCAACAAATATCCGTTAGAATAGCCTTCAAAATGCTAGGGTTTTATTTTTTGTTACTTGAGTTTGGCCTTTTCTTAGCTTGAGTTGGACTTGATTTTAGTGTGAGTGACTGGGGATAAAGGATTGCACTTCATGTTATTGAGGATGATGAAAACTGTGTTTCGCTTAGCTGTATCGGTCAAGTGGCCGTTATCGATTCTGAGCACTCCACATTCCGTGGCAATACCGAGAAAAAAGCCAAGGAACGCAGTGTTATTCCTATGCTTGCTGGCTTCGGTTAAGATGTTTGCTGCGGAGCCACTAAATCAAAGTGCGCATTTGGGATTAACTGACCCTGAGGTTGTTGCTCAAGTTGCTATCGAAGAGCCCAGTTATCAAGTGGTCGATGTTGGCGTGTTAGCCATCCGCGGTTATAAGGCAACCATCAACCGCTGGCAACCTTTGATGGGGTGGCTCGAAACCCAAATTCCCAACAGTTACTTTAGGTTACATCCTCTCACCCTCGATGAGCTAGCTAAGGGCGTTAAAACCCAAGGGCTCGATTTTGTGATCACAAACCCAGGGCAATCCGTGTTGCTGGCGCGGCAATATTCCCTTACTTGGTTGGCGACCCTGCGCAGTCCGTTAAATCATGGCGCGGCAATGCAAGTGGGTTCGGCGCTGGTGGTGCGCGCCGATTCGCCCTATCACACCTTAAGTGATCTCAAGGGGCGTCGGCTCGGGATCGTATCGAAAAATGCCTTTGGTGGTTACTTGACCTTAGTGTACGAAGCGCAGCTAAAGGGCATAGATTTGCCTCGCTTTGTGGGTGAGATTATTCCGCTGGGGTTCCCGCTAGATAATTTGTTGTATCAGTTAGATGATCAAAAAAGTGGTGATGATGCGGCGAAAGATAATCGACTGGATGCGGCTGTGGTGCCCGTGTGTCAGCTTGAGCAGATGCAAACGGAAGGTCTTATTAACATCGCCCATTATAGAGTGCTCGATAATCAAGCGCCTGCGGGATTTAATTGCCAAGTCTCGACTCACCTTTATCCCAACTGGTCTATGGCAAAGACTAATCGCGCCTCCCAGTCTCTGGCTAAAAGTGTGACTCAAGCTTTGCTAGCGCTGCCTGAAGATCATCTCGCCGCTAAGTCTGCTGATTCTGCGGGCTGGACCACGGCCGTGAGTCAGCTTGCGATCGATCAACTGCTTAAAGATCTCGATATGCATCCTTTGCAGGCACCATGGTGGCAAAGGGCGTGGCAGTGGATCAAGCTACATCAACAATGGGCTTGGCTTGTTTTGGGGATTTTGGTTTTACTCAATGTGTATCATTTTTGGCTTGAATACCGCTTTAGTCGCCGCGGCCGTGAGTTGATTAACACTCAGCGTCAGCTCAATGAAAACCGCGCGTTACTGGAACATGCCCAGCGTATTGCTATCGCGGGCGAGCTTGGCGCGAGTCTCTCCCATGAACTCAATCAACCTTTGGCGGCGATTGGCCATTATTGTCATGGCGCCGAAGTGCGATTACAGCGGGGGACTAGCCCTGAGGAGTTGCAATCTGTATTGGCGCTGATCCAGCAGGAAGTCACGCGCGCCGACAATATTATCAGTCGCTTACGTAATTTATTGAAGAAGCGACCTGTGTCGAAACAACCTTTGTATCTGCATGAGTTGGTCAATGATACTGTGCCGCTGCTCGCCTATGAGTTTGAGCAACATCAAATCAATCTTGCCGTGAATGTGAGCGGCGAGCCCTATTTACAGTCCCTCGATGAAGTTGGCATGCAGCAGTTGTTGCTTAACTTGCTGAAAAACGCCTTTGACGCCTGCGTTCAGCGGTTAGAGCTTGAATCCAGTGGCACCGAACAGAGCATCACGCAAAAGCCATACACACCCACGATCGATATCGATCTTCGCTATCAAGAATGTACGCTCTTGCTGACGGTCACAGATAATGGCACAGGGTTAACCGAAGAGACCAGTCTGCTGATGCAAGCATTTTATTCCACTAAATCAGAGGGGTTAGGTTTAGGCTTAGTGATTTGCCGTGATATTGCCGAGAGCCATGGTGGTACGTTTAGCCTAGAAAGCGCTATGGGTGGCGGTTGCCAAGCGCAGGTGGCTATACCGCGTAAACCTGAACCCAATGGAGCACAATAATGAGTCTTGATCTATCTGTGTATTTAATCGATGACGATGACTCAGTGCGTCGTTCTTTGCGTTTTATGCTTGAAAGTTATGGCCTTAAGATCACCGACTTTGATAGCGCCGAAGCCTTTTTTACCACAGTTGACTTAACACTACCGGGTTGTGCGCTGGTCGATGTGCGTATGCCGGGTTTGAGTGGTCAGCAGTTGCATCTTGAATTAGTGGCAAAAAATAGTCCGCTAGCGGTGATTTATCTCACGGGTCATGGCGATGTGCCAATGGCGGTAGATGCGCTTAAATTAGGTGCGGTGGATTTTTTCCAAAAGCCCGCCGATGGCGCTAAGTTAGCCGAGGCGGTCGTCAAAGCGTTGGAACATACCAAGGCGCATCATCAAGACAATCAGTATCTTGAGACTTATCAAGCGCTCACGCCAAGGGAGCGGGAAATACTCAACCTGATTGCCCAAGGCCTGAAGAACCAAGAGATCGCCGATAGTCTCTGTATTGCCATGCGCACGGTCGAGATCCACCGTGCCAATTTGATGAAAGGCATGCAAGTGGGATCGCTGGCGGAAATGATGCTGATCTACAGTCGGATCGCTGAACGCCTGCGTCTCGAATAAATCCGCTGGAATTTACCTTTTATCGCGCTAATTGCCGCTTTGTTAGCCGCCTATTTTGGTTAAGTTGTCGTATCATTGGCCGTTTGATTTGAGCCTAGCTATAGGGTTATGTTTTTGCTGAGCAATGGGCTGAGATGTGAGCTAAGGCATTAGTGCATCGCCGCTTAATTGCCAATACACTGTGATTGCCTTATTTTAGGGGCACTATTTTAGGCCACGATTTTTAACATCACTTTTTAGTCACTTTTTTAAAGTGTTTATTTACAGTGACGATTTTAATGTCAGTGGCCCTCTTGGATTGTTTTCTCTTATTTGTGTAGAAGCTTCTGCAGCTTAGATAAGACTCTCCTGTTTGCATAAGGAATGAAATGGCAAGCTTGATTCGTATTGTGCTGATTGATACGCACCTTCCGGGCGTGGTGGAACTCGCCCTTAATGGTCATACCAACATTTGTGGTACTAACGCCTCGGGTAAAACGACATTACAACGTCTAGTCCCTGTTTTTTATGGCGAATACCCAAGCCGAGTGGTGCCTTCGACCCGCGACAGTTTCGAGCGTTGGTATTTGCCACACGATTCAAGCTACATCATTTACGAATATCAAAAGGCCGATGGCTTACTGTATCAAGCCGTGTTGGCCTCGGCGGGCGATGGTAAGGGCGTTAACTATCGCTTTATCGCCAAAGGTTTTGAGCTAAGCGATTATATTAAATCGCAAAATGGCGACACTATTCTGTGCCACACCATGGCGGAATTAGGCCGTGATTTAAAACGTGCCGGCATCGCGACCACTAATTTGCTTAATACCCGTGAATATCGCGCCATTATTCAAAACGATCGCACCCTATTAAGCACGGGCAGCAACCGCAGCGAACTACGCGGTTATGCACGCCAATTTGCCCTGTGTGAGGGGGAGCATTCCCTGCGCCACATCGAAAAACTCGCTAAAGCGGTGCACTCCAAAGAAGGCAAGATGGAGACTGTCAAATCCATGATTGCCGCCATTTTAGAGGAGGACGGGGTTAATCCGCCTAGCTCACGCTTAAACCCACAGCGCGTTGAGGCGTGGATCCGTGAGAGCCAACTTATCCAAGGCTTTGAAGTCATTCGCCCTGAGTTTGAAAAACTCGAGCAAGAATTTAACCAACTGCTCAGCGCCGAACTGCGTTTATCGAGTCTGTCTCGCGGTTATCGCAACGATGAAACCTTAGAAGCCGATCGCCAAGATATTCAGCAAACCTTATCTAAGGAACTGAATTTAAAACTCAGATTGCTTGATGATGAATGGAAAGAGCAGCGCGATGAGCTCAATCTCGATTTATCGGCAGCTAAGGGCGATGTGGCAAAGTGCGAGTATGAGCTCGATGCGATTGAAGATCAGCATGCTGCCTTTTTAGATGCGAACATAGAGCAAGCCAAGGCCGATCTTGAGATGCTGCCGAACTGGCGCACCGATGTTGAAAATCTAAGTGAACGCCATAAGCTGCAAACCGAGAAGCACCAAGACATTGAGGCGGCGTACAATGCCCGTCGCAGTAAGATTGGCGAGCAGTTAAACCGCGAGCTTGAAGGTTTGCATGCCGACCAAGACAAGCAGCGTGAAGCCCGCGATAAACAACGTGAAGTGGCGCGCACCGATATCGACGCCCTAGAGCTGCAATGGCGCAACCAAATGGATGCGGGCAAGGCTAGCTTTAGCGAGCAGGAATACCAATTCAAACTCACTGCCGCCGAGCTTAAATTGCGTGTTGATGGCGTGACTTACACCGAAGAAGAAAAGCTGAGTCTCGCGATTTTCGACGAACGTATTCACCGCGCCGACGAAGAACAAGAAAGCTGCAATGCCAAGGTTGAACGCTTAAGCAGCGATGAACGCAAGCTCAGAGCCAAACGTGACCAAGCCAACGAAGCCTTGCGTATCGCTACCTTAAGGGTGAATGAGCGTCAAACTGCGCTGGATGAACTGCACCACATGCTGTTCCCGCAATCCCACACCCTATTGGAGTTTCTGCGTAAAGAATCCCAAGGCTGGGAGCAAAGTTTAGGGAAAGTGATCGCGCCTGAACTACTGCATCGCACTGATTTACATCCAAGCTTAGTGACTGAATCGAGCGAAGCTTTCTTTGGCGTGCATTTAGATCTTAAAGCGATCGATGTGCCTGAATATGCCGCCTCCGAACAAGAGCTGCGTATTCGGTTAAGCAAAGCCGAAGAAGCCCACACTAGTGCCCAAGAAATGCAGGCCGAGGCCGAATCTCAGCTGGTGGCCATTAATGGCGAGTTGGATAATCTCAGCCGTGAACTGACTTTTGCTCGCACGGCGTACAAAAATAGCCGTGACGATCTGCGTCGCCTATTTGATGAAAAGCGCAGCGAGCAAGAGAAAATCAACAAAGCATTGAGCGAGCGCAAAGCCCATGCGGGACAAAGACTGACTCAACTCGATGGTGAGCTAAAACAACTTAAACATCAGCACGAACTCTGGCTCGAAGATCAAAAAGAGCAAGCGCTCGAAGCGCGCATGGAAAAGAATGCCTATTGGCAGGAAGTCATCGGCGCGCTCGACAACCAACTCGGCCAAATTAAAGCGACTATTAAAGGACGCCGCGAAAGCGCCAAAATCGAGCAGAAAGCCTGCGAGACTTGGTACAAAAACGAGCTTAAATCCCGCGGTGTGGATGAGGATAATATCCTCAAACTCAAGCAACAAATTCGTGAGTTAGAAACCAAAATCAGCCGCGCCGAGCAGCGTCGCAGCGACGTACTGCGCTTTGACGATTGGTATCAACACACTTGGCTTGCGCGCAAACCTAAACTGCAAACTCAGCTTAGCGATGTGAAGCGTGCGGTATCGGAAATCGATCAACAGCTTAAGGCGAAAACTCAGGATGTTAAGACTCGCCGTCAACAACTTGAAACCGAGCGTAAAGCGTCCGATGCGGCGCAGGTTGAAGCTTCTGAAAACTTAACTAAGTTACGTGCCGTAATGCGTAAACTCGCCGAGCTTAAGTTACCGACCAATAACGAAGAAGCCCAAGGCAGCCTAGGCGAGCGTCTGCGCCAAGGTGAAGATTTGCTGCTAAAACGCGATTACTTGATGGGATCAGTGAAGCAATATGTGGAGCATTTCGATTCAGTGATCGCCAGCAAGTCAGGTTCGGGCCTTGCCGAAACCTGGGAGCGTGCCCGCGAAGAATCGAGCTTTATCAACGACAAAGGCATTCGTCTGCTGGATTACCGTAAGTTAGTGCCACAGCTTGAGCAATTGCTGAACGTAATAGTGCCGCAATCGATTACCGCGCTGCGTGAGCAGGGGCGGATTTTTGGTGTCGACTTAACCGCCTTCTACGATGTGTTAGCCGATATCGACCGCCGCATTGCCTCCCAAAGTGCGCGTATTACCCGCGAAGTGGGCGAAGAGTTATTCCTCGATGGCGTGTCTGAATCGGCTGTGCGTATTCGCTCGCGCATCAGTGAGTTAGAGTTCTGGCCTGAGCTTGAGCAGTTCGTCAAAGCCTTTAAACATTGGAAAGCCGATGGCTTTAATGGTTTGCCCGATGAGGATTACACCAACAGCATGCGCCGCGCCTTAGACATTATCGGCCGCGCCGCATTAACGGGGGGCATCTCTAAGTTGCTGGAAATCGAGCTGCGCCTCAAAGAAGGTAACAGCGACTTAATCATCCGCACCGATAGACAGCTTAACGAATCCTCAAGCCACGGTATGGCGTATCTGATTTTATGTAAGTTCTTGTTGGCATTCACGCGCTTGCTGCGTGGACGCGCCGATGTGACCATTCACTGGCCAATTGATGAGTTGGGCACTTTGCACCATACCAACGTGAAGAAGATTTTCGACGCCTGCGAAAACAATAATATTTGTGTGCTGGGCGCCTTCCCGAACCCTGAGTCTGAGGTGCTGAACTTGTTCGCCAACCGTTACATTATCAACAAACAAACTAAGAAGTTGCAGGTGGTGAAGCCTAAGGTCAACCCAATTGCCGACATGTTGAATAAGCGTTTGTCGAAGGAGGCCATCTAATGAGTGATGCAACCCAAACCGTATTAGTTGGCACTGGCGCTTTGATTGAGCTGTTACTCAAGGGCGAGTTTATTTGCCGCACCACCAATGAAGAAGGCTGGCGCGCCCTTAAAAATAGCAGCACCCGCGAGCGGGTTGAAGCCTACTTAAACCAGATCAACCGTACCGTGGCGTCTGCCGCCGAAGGTGATGTGTTCTTCTGCGGTTATTTGCAGCTCGGCGATAGCGAGCGCAAAGTGATTTCATCGCAGTTTAAAGATATCTGTCAGGCATTGATCCCGCTGGTGGAATGGTTGGTATTAGTGCAAGAAGCCAGTGGCCAAGATGCGCCGCTGAGCGAAGGTGCGCCCGTGCGTTTGACCGAGCTGCAAAGCCGTATCGAAGACACGCCGGCGTTCCGTGAGCAGTTAGCCAAACTCAGCCAATATCGTCTATTTGGCTCGACCAGTACCAACAGCGATGCGCAAATCAAATTAGTCTTCAAACGCTTAGTCGAACTCGGCTATTTAGTACGACCCAATGCGGAGAAGCAAATTTATATCGCCACGGGCAAGCTGGATTATCTGTATGAAGTTATTCGTTTTATCGACGAAACTGAAGGTTTAAGTCTAGAAGCGCAGGCGGAAACAGCGACCCAGCGGGACTTAATATAATGTTGGCACTGTTAAACCTAGGTAAAAGTTGCGACCAAGGAGGCCATGATGAGCAGTAACTTACATCAGGCGGGGGTTAAGCTGCTCAAGCAGTTAGGTCGCCATGCTGACATCATTATGGACACCTATTTGGCGGGCTCTCTTAACGAGGATGCGCACGATCCAAGCGTGGTCGAAAAGCTTAAACAGGCAGGGATTTTATGGCGGCCAGAGCCAGATCAGGAGCTGCGGCTTAAGCGTTCTGTGCGTGCCTTACTCGAAGAAGGCTTAAGTGATGAGCGCAATCGCCAAATCGACTCTAATGTCGGTTCGGCCTTAGCCACGATTAAAACCTTGGCCGACCACTATAAAGAGGCGCGTCATAGCTCAGATTACAGCGCGGCCGAGGCCTACTTGTCGGATTTGAGCGAGCATGTTTATAGTTTTGCCGACAGTCTGCGTTATTCGATCCGTGTGCTCTGGGGCCGCATTAATAACGAGTTCGGTTACGTTGGTACGATCAACGCTAAGATCCGCGAAAACGAATTAGCTCAAAGCCAAGTGTCTGAATTGCTTAATGGCTTAGAGATGTTCCAGTTTAGTGAGCTAGGCGAAATCGCTGGCGATATACGTGAACTGCGCAAACTCTTAGTGACGACTTTGCAGGAAACCATGAGCGACTGCGCCCAGGAACTGAGCGTAGTGCAGGGGCGTTTACTCGAACTCTTAGGCCGCTTCAGACAAATCCGTGGGCGTACCCGTTTGCTCAAGGGCTGGTTGCTCTACACAGACTTGCATCCGGATTATCGTCCTGCGGACCATGTGTCCCACAAGGAAATCCCGAGTCTATTCAATCGCGCCGAAATCTTGCTCGCCCCTGCATCGGTAGATGTGCACAACGCCAGCCAAGAGTTGGAGTTGATGGGGATAGTCGCGCATATCAAGGCCATCAGCCGCCATCCTGTGATTGCGGCGGTGCGTGAGCATGATGTGTCCGTTTCTATCACCCAAAGTGAAGACTTCGATGTGCCGGATAATCCACTCAAACAAGCGGTGGATGAGTATTTCGTCGATGTAATTGAGTCTGGCCTGCGTCAATCTGCGCTGGAATATCTGGCGGATAAGGCTTTGCCTTGGGACGCTGAAAGCTGGATTTATCAAGTGATTGGTGGCTACGAAGGTCTGCCCGATGAACACAAAGCTTACTTTGAGCTTGAGCCTTTGGGTGAACCGCATCCTATCTATAGCGGCAACTTTATTATTCGCGATGTGGAATTATGGCTCGCCTAGGCCAGCAAAAATTACAACTGTTGGAGAACGTTTTTATTAAGCGTTCTCCCAAGGTTAAGCTCACGGCTAACTGGCGTGCGATTTATCGCGAGTTAGAAGTGGGTGAGTTAGACGGATCCGAAAAGTATCTGTGTTTTGCGCCCAAAGATTTTGAACTGCTAAGGCAAAGCGTGTTGGCGTTAATGGGGCTTGATTTAAGGCAGCTTGATTTTAATGTCGATCGCATGGCGATGTCCGCCAAAAGTCACGATGAAAAGCTCGCTAAGATCCGTCCCGAAGCCGAATACGTTTTGATGAAGTATCTGGGTTTCGAATTTTCACCAACTGGGATTTCAACACGCACATCACTGCGTATTCCTTTGGATGAAGCACAAAAGCATTGCCATGAACTCAATGTCGCAGCCATCCTAGTGGTTGAAAACTTAGATGTATTTGATGTTATCCATCAAGCGCGTTTACCTGAGAATTTAACCCATGTGATGGTTATCTACCGTGGTAGCGGTCATCATTCCCCGATTGGCGTGCGGCATTTTTTGCAAGCGATGGCAGATAAATTGCCGATCATTGCCTTTACCGACTTAGATCCCGCAGGGTTACAAATCGCCCATACCTTAATGGGCGTGACTCATTGGCTTGTGCCACAACTTGCGCTGACAGCACCTGCTGAGTTATTGGCAATAGCACAAATTAATTCTACTGATGATTTCGACAAGCAAGCGAAACAGGCTAAGTATTTGCAAAATACCGAGTTAAAGCATTGGCAAAAATTAGCCGTTTGGCTAAATCAACACTGTATTAGTATCAAACAGCAGCACCTGCTGCATCATCGGCTTGAGCTAGTACTACTGGCATACAGTTAACCTTTATCCTTCTCCATATCTCTGTAAAATGCGATATAAGTGGTTTTAAATGCTAATTAAAGTATTTATTCAGTTTTTAAATCTAGAGTTATCCCAATAAAATCCGTTAATCGTGATTTTTTTGTTTTAATTCTGTTATTATTTTGATTTTAAAATAAAGTGGTCAACTGGTTGTTTATTATTCAGTTGTTTTTATTTTATTTAAAATCATATTGATATAAGTTTTTTGTGATGTGTTTTGCTTAATTTGAAATTAAATAAGTAAATTTATTCATTGAATTAACGGCTAGCATGTTTCACTATCCCCGCCTGAGCCAAAAATGGATTGGCAATTGTGCTCATCATGGAAGATGAATAACAAATAAATGACCTTTCTGGGGAAACCACAAGCATGATGAAATCACTTTCGACGCGGATCTTTATTGGTCTGTTTGCCGGCCTTATTTTCGGCACAATAGTGCAATACTTCTTAAACGATATCGGTTTTTTCTCGGGTAATTTAGTCGAGCTTGCCGGTGGCGTTGGCACTATGTTCGTCAATATGATCATGATGTTGGTTGTGCCACTCGTGTTCGTGAGTATCGTTTGCGGTGTCTGTGAGCTGCAAGATCTCAAAAGCTTTGGTCGTTTGGGCGGTAAGACCTTCGGTTTTTATATCATCAATACTGTCGTCGCAATCGCGACCGCATTATTAGTGGTGCTGCTACTCGAACCCGGTAAAGGTGTAGATATGAGCAGCACGGATGGCGTAGCGATTACAGCAACTGAATTGCCAAGCCTGATGGCGCTGGTGATCGACATAGTCCCGCGTAATCCTGTGACGGCTTTTATGTCGGGCAATATGCTGCAAGTGATCTTCATGGCTTTATTGCTGGGCGGCGTCATTAAGTCCCTTGGTGAGCATGTTGCGGGTGCTGTCCAAGGTTTTCAAACCGCCAATATAATCATGATGAAATTGATTTCTGTGGTGATGAGTCTTGCGCCCTATGGTGTATTTGCCTTGATGTTTAAACTCGGCGCGACCTTAGATGCCGGTGTGTTTATGAGTGTAGTTGAGTATATGGTGCTGATCCTCGCGCTGTTGCTACTGTGGATTTTTGTGGTTTATCCTATGGCAGTGGGGATATTTACCCCAATTTCAGCCAAAACCTTCCGCGAGAAGACCCAAGAGCAAGTGCTGTTTTCACTCTCGACCGCAAGCTCAAATGCGACGATTCCCGTGACCATGCGTACTTTAACGGACAAGTTAGGCGTGAACCGCGCTGTTGCTGGTTTTGGCGTACCGCTGGGGGCGACCATGAACATGGGCGGTGTGGCGATTTATATCACTATTGCGATTTTCTTTGTCGCCAACGCCTTTGGCATGCCCATTACCACTGAGCAATTGCCTTCGCTGTTATTTAGTGTCTTCCTATTATCTGTCGGTGCGGGCGGTGTTCCCGGTGGTGGCATGGTGATGATAGGCGTGTTAATCCATCAAATGGGATTACCGATTGAAGCCTTTGCCATAGTGGCAGCGCTGGATCGTATTATTGATATGGTGCTGACGTCCTGTAACGTGGTCGGTGATACTGCGGTGTTGACCATAGTGGATCAAACCGAGAAAGTGTATCAGCTTGAGTCAGCGAAGAGTTAATGTGCCATTAAGTCGTATTCTATAAAAACAAAAGCCACTGAAAACAGTGGCTTTTGTTTAATATTCACTATGCTGGTATTGATGTGTTGCTAGGTTAGCATCAACAATGTTAGCCCATTACTTAGTGCGAGTAATTTTATCCAGATAGCCCATGGCAAAGGCTGATAATACAAAGGTGATGTGTATTAACAGATACCACATGATTTTGTCGTTATCGATATTCTTCACATCCATAAAGATTTTCAGTAGGTGAATAGACGAAATCGCCACAATCGACGCCGCCACTTTGTTTTTCAGTGAGCCAGAATCTAATTTACCCAGCCAACTTAGCTTCTCACTGTCTTCGCCCACATCCAGCTGCGAGACAAAATTCTCGTAGCCAGAAAACATCACCATCACAATCAGGCCGCCCACGAGGGTGATATCAATCAAGGACAGGGTCACCAGCACTAAATCCACTTCAGTCATTTCAAAAATGATCGGCAGAATATGGAAGATCTCTTGGAAGAATTTAATGCCTAAGCCCAATAAAACAAAGCTGAGTCCCAAATAAATTGGCGCCATAATCCAGCGCGATGCATACATTAATTTTTCAAATATTTGTTCCATAATCCATTAAACCCTTTATCTAAAATACGGTAAAAAATCGAGTCACTAATGACTAAAACAGTAACATAATGCACTTTATGCGCGCTATTACCCAATCACAAGGGCGTGAGTTATATGCTGTTATTGTGTTTTTTTTGTAACCTCTGTAGTTATTTAACCCTATTTGGGTGTTAGTGGCGCCACATCGTTTAATTTGCTCTGCCTTTGATATGTCTGATCGTCGCTTTTTTCAACCTAATACCAAGCAAATTCAGCCATGGATGATCATTTTTCTCGGCATTTTAGGGCTTTGATGAAGGAAGTGACATTTGTCATCCTAGATTGCTGACAACTCACACTGCCGTGATGGAGATTTTACGCAGATACTTAAGTCATCTAAACAAGGAGGCTTAATCATGCAACATAAATCACTGGACCAACAATTAATCGAATATCGTCAACAACGTGCTTTAGCTATGCCTTTATCCGGCATGATTGTGTGGAGCTTATTGTTTGTATTGAGCTTTGTATTACCTCCTTCGCAGTTGGTGATGGCGGTCTTTATCGGTACTGGTTCTATTATCTACCTTGCCATGGGCATTTCGCGGCTGACGGGCGAGAATATCTCGTTTAAGAAAAGCGCTGAGCGTAATTGGTTTGAGACTGTGTTTCTCGCTGCGATGGGGATGAGTTTTTTAACCTTTAGCATCAGTATTCCCTTTTTTATGGAAAATTATCTGGCCTTGCCTTTCGCCCTTGCGGTGCAAACAGGTTTAATGTGGTTAGTCCACGGTGTTTTAGCAGCGCAAAAGGTGGCCATAGTGCATGCGATAGTGCGCACCTTAGCCTGTGTTGCAGCTTTCATGCTCTGGCCCGAGCTGAGCTTTCAAATTCAGCCTCTAATCGTGGTGTTTTGTTATGGTTTTTCAATTCCCGTGATGCAGCGCCGTTGGAAGATTCAGCAAAATCTGTGTGCTAGCAATTAGGGGGTTATCTTTGGGTTATTGTGTAGATTTTGGCTTTGCGGCCTAATGGCCGAGGTGCATCAAAGTCGTGGGGCTTCAGCCCTGACGCTTAATCAAGAGTCTAACAAGGTGATCTCGCCCTAGATCGATTTGTATGTCTGCCAGCGCACAGAGCTCAAACTGGCGTTATTGCATTATGGTTATTACCCTGCACTTTTTGCAGTGTGAAGGAGCTTATAATGCAAACCATGAAACTTACGTTCGTTACCGCTGGTGTTGTACTCGTTGGTAGTTTGCTGCTTAACGGTTGTGATAGTGGCAATGTGAATACTCAAACAGGTACACCAGACTTAACTGTAACAACCGAGGATGGTACTGGTGATGATATTAAAATTGCCACAGCAGTTAATACTGCGTTGATCGCTGATCAGCAGCTACAAAATTTAGATATTCAGATAGAAACCCGCAAGGGCGATGTCACCATTTCCGGCAATGTAAATAGCCAAGCTCAGAAAGACCAAGCTGAACGGGTGACGGCAGCGACCTCTGGTGTGCACTCGGTAAATAATCGGTTGGAAGTAAAATAGCAATGTCAGTAAAGCCGCCTGTTTGATGTATTCAATTGACAGACGACAAACAGGAGCGGCAGCTCTTATCTGGCTTTAATTCACCGCTTATGCCACAAAATACCAATCCCCGCCAACCATGCTGCGGGGCGTTGGCTTCTTGATTTATAAATGTGTGAGTCCAGCTATGGTCACTCACGCTGGCCTTGCGGCTGCTGTGGCAAATTTGTGCTTTGGAGTTTGTACCTGTCGTGACTTTCTTTGCGCCACATTTCGCACTTGCTACGTAGCTTTTGGCTTTGTGGCCTTACGGCCGAGGTGAATCAAGGTCGTGGGGCTTCACCCCACACCCGACCAAGGAGGACTGCTCGTCCCATCCTCCTTGGATTCTCCAAGACGCCCCTAGCGAAGTTACATGCCATTAGATACTAGCCTTGGTCTTATGGATAAATTGCTATCGCTTCCGAAGGCAACGTCCCTGTACCTACGAAAGCTAGCCGGACATCCATGTCCGGACTCACACAATTTATTCCAACGCCCCGCGGCAACTTCGCAGGGGAGGTGAACTTCTGTGATTTAGACGTTTTTTGTTAGTACGTTAAGTGAAAGGGGCGGCTTATACCTAAAGATATTGACCCAATAGGGTTACTACTATTTCCAACAAATCTCGGCTCCATTTGCATATAAATGCAATGGACTCTGTAATTGGATAGGAGAAAGTCCATCCCTCGGTTCTAGATGCAACCCATAGCAAAGAGATTACAGCATGAGTTATAGAGAATAATATTAACGATACTAAGACTATCTTCGCATAGCTTAGTTTCTTTCGTAGGTTTTTTCGTAAAATTGTAATGGCATTAAAGGCTTCCGTACTCTTCTTCTCAAGCCTAGCCATTAAGCTTTCATATTCAGCTTTAATCGATGTTATGGATTGTAGCTCAGATATAATCATCATTGAGAAGACAACTGACACAATAAGTGCTACCAGCCCTATACCAGCATTAGCTGCTATAATTTCGTCGGGTCTGGCACTTGTACCAGATGTAGCAACAGCCTGTGTTCGGGTTGATGTTAAAAATATGGTAGCTGGTATTGCAAGTGATTTTGCTAGCGATGCACTTACCAAATCATTAATTTTAACCATATAGTCTCTATAGCGTTCTTCGTATTCCTCGCGCAATTTATCAAATAAAAACCCAACGGAGTATGCCTGATAAGCCTCGTCAAACTTAAGGCTGAAAGAACTAAAGTTTTTAAGTAGATAAACTAATTTGTCTTCAGTTTCAATGTGATATAGAAATGAATGAAGAGTGTTTTGTAAAATATGCCCCTTCTCTACCTCGTGCTGTTTATCTTTTTGGAGAAGACTCAAAAATTTTACTTGACCACTACAACTACACTGTAGCTTTCGGGGGGAATGGACGCCCCATCGGAAGCGTTAGCGATTTTTGAATAAGCATGAAGCTAGTATCTAAT
The DNA here is from genome assembly GCF_025653905.1 of Shewanella sp. SM71. Lineage (NCBI taxonomy): Bacteria > Pseudomonadati > Pseudomonadota > Gammaproteobacteria > Alteromonadales > Shewanellaceae > Shewanella > Shewanella sp. SM71. The sequence goes on along the minus strand of NZ_JAKKRW010000014.1, from coordinate 23,365 downwards.
GCATGTAACTTCGCTAGGGTCGCCGGGGGATTTCCAAAAGGGGAATAGGCGTTTTTCCCTTTTGGTCGGGTGTGGGGGAAGCCCCACGACTTTCTCGGCCGTAAGGCCGTATAAATACTAAAAAAGCCACTGTGATCAGTGGCTTTTTAGTTTAAGCGTTAACAACGCAAGAACTAAACTTCTGGGTTTGGCTCTTCGCTGTAATCAATACCGTGGTAGCTCAGGCAAGCGTCGACTTCGTTGCTACTGCCTAGGATGACGGCAACACGTTGGTGAATTTGTGTTGGTTGAATATCTAAAATGGTTTCATAACCCGTTGAGGCTTTACCGCCAGCTTGTTCGACTAAGAAAGCCATTGGGTTGGCTTCGTACATCAAGCGCAGTTTGTACGGTTTTTTAGGATCTTTATTGTCGGTTGGGTAAGTGAAAATACCACCACGGGATAGCACGCGGTGTACATCGCCAACCATGGCCGCAATCCAGCGCATGTTGAATGATTTTTCGCGTGGGCCAATTTTACCGAGCAGTAAATCGGCAATATAGGTCTGCATTGGCGCTTCCCAAAAACGTTGGTTCGACATGTTAATGGCAAACTCTTGGGTATCTGGGCTAATGCTCATGGCGGCGTTAGTCAGTAAAAACTCATTGGTTTCTGGGTGCAAAGTAAAGAGTTGCACGCCTTGGCCTGTGGTTAATGCCAGCATGGTTGATGGACCATAAAGTACATAACCTGCGGCTAATTGTGCGCGGCCAGATTGTAAAAAGCTGGTTTCAGTCAGCTCGCCAGCAGGCGCGGGCAGGACGGAGAAAATGGTGCCGACTAACGAGTTGATATCTATATTAGATGAGCCATCTAGTGGATCGAAACACACCAGATATTGACCATTTTGGCTGACTTCAACCACATGATCTTCTTCTTCCGACGCTAAACCGCGCACTGTACCGTCAGCTTTTAAGGCATCTTTGAGCATGTCGTTGGTGATGATATCCAGTTTTTTCTGGGTTTCACCTTGGACGTTTTCTTGCTCGGTCGCGCCTAACACGCCCGCAAGTGCACCGTGGCGAACGGCATGGCTAATGGCTTTTGAGGTGTCGGCTAAGGTTAAAATTAGGTGGGAGAGGGAGTCGTTCACTGCCTGTGAGGTCAGGTACTGGGCCAGAGTCTGCATGTTATGTCCTTTAGAGGTTCAACAATGAGGTCAATTTCGTTATTTGCCGCGAATGATAACTCAGTTAGTCGACAATTTCAGCGATGTTGCTGATGCTTTTAGCGAATATTAAGGCTTTTTGGGATTATTTGGATTGAGCTTGGCGCAAGGGCCTAATTTGTATCGGCATATTGCATGCTATTTCTATTTAGGGTTTGCCTCTGGCACAATGTCGGCTTGTTTTTAATCGCTGACATCTTAGGCGATTATGTTTCCAAGGAATAATAATGATTAAAAATAGGTTAACTTGGTTTCCTGCGTGCTCACTTAAGGTGCGCGCCGTTCCCCTACTGATAGCGAGCCAAATGGCCATGATTTCGACAGCTATGTTTTCAATTACCCCAGCTTTTGCAATGGAAGGCGGCAAACTGCCACTGACGATTGAGCGAATGAATGCCTCGCCCGCATTAGCGGGCACCAGTCCTCGTGGTTTGAAACTGTCACCCGATGGTCAGCGCGTCACTTATCTTGCGGGCCGTAAAGACAATCAAAACTTTTATGATCTCTGGCAGATGGATGTAAAGACGGGCAAATCTAGCCTATTGCTCAATGCCGATAAGTTGGCAAGCAATGAATTATCCGATGAAGAAAAGGCCCGCCGCGAACGCCAACGTATTTATGGCGAAGGCATTATGGAGTACTTCTGGGCCGATGATAGCCAAGCGCTATTAATTCCGGCTGCTGGTAATCTGTATTATTTTTCATTAGTGGATAACAGAGTCAGCCAACTTCCCATTGGCGAAGGGTTTGCCACAGATGCGCGCCTATCACCCAAGGGACATTTTGTGTCTTTCGTGCGGGATCAAAATCTGTATGTGTTAGATCTGGCGACCAAAAAACTCCAAGCTATGACAACCGATGGCGGCGGGGCGATTAAGAATGCCATGGCCGAGTTTGTCGCTCAGGAGGAAATGGATCGCATGACGGGTTATTGGTGGGCGCCCGATGAATCGGCCATCGCATTTACTCGTATTGATGAGTCCGGTGTCGAGCAAGTAACCCGTAACGAAATCTATGCTGACGGTATTAAACTTACTGAGCAGCGCTATCCCTATGCCGGCAAAAACAATGTCGACATCGCCCTCGGTGTGGTCACGTTAAAAGATAAGGCTATCAATTGGGTGAAGTTGCGCGAAGATCATAGCGAAGAGAATAGTGCAGACAAGAGCAAAGATATTTACCTGCCGCGGGTCGATTGGTTGCCCGATAGCAAACATTTGTCGTTCCAGTGGCAGAGCCGCGATCAACATCAGCTAGATTTGCAACTGGTGGCGTTAGATTCACTGGCTAAGCCAAAAACCTTAGTGAAAGAACGCAGTAACGCTTGGGTGAACCTTAATAACGATCTGCACTTTTTAAAACAGCAATCGGCTTTTATTTGGGCATCTGAGCGTGACGGCTTTAATCATCTGTATCTTTTTGACTTAAAAGGCAAACTTAAAACGCAATTGACTCAGGGCGAGTGGGCTGTCGATGCGTTGGAATACATAGATGAAACCGCTGGTTGGGTATATTTCACTGGCCGCAAAGATACGCCAATCGAGAAACAACTTTATCGCGTGCCTTTAGCGGGTGGCAAGGTTGAGCGGGTAAGCAAGCAAGCGGGCATGCACGATCCTGTGTTTGCCGACAATCAAAGTGTGTATCTGGATTATTTCAATAGCTTATCTCAGCCACCGCAAATCAGTTTACACGGTGACAAGGGCCAGCAACTGGCTTGGGTTGAGCAAAATGAAGTCAAGCAAGGCCATCCTTTATATGACTATGCGGGTCTGTGGCAACTCCCTGAATTTGGTGAACTGAAAGCCGAAGATGGCCAAGTGTTACAAACCCGTTTATTCAAACCTGTGCCGTTTGATGCGAGCAAGAAATACCCTGTCGTTGTGCGGGTTTACGGTGGGCCGCACGCCCAGTTAGTGACCAACAGTTGGAGCGAGCAGGACTACTTTACCCAGTATCTTGTGCAACAAGGGTACGTAGTATTCCAATTAGATAACCGCGGCAGCGCCCACAGGGGCACAAAGTTTGAGCAAGTGATTTATCGTCACTTGGGCGAAGTTGAAGTCAAGGATCAAAAAGTGGGAGTGGACTATTTACGGAGTCTGCCATTTGTCGATGCCGATAATGTAGCAATTTACGGCCACAGCTACGGTGGTTACATGGCCTTGATGAGTCTATTTAAGGCGCCAGATTACTTTAAAGCCGCGATTTCTGGCGCACCTGTAACCGACTGGCGCTTGTATGACACCCATTATACTGAGCGTTACTTAGCCCATCCTGAGGGGAATGAAAAAGGTTATGAAGCCAGCAGTGTGTTCCCTTATGTGAAAAACTATCAAGCGGGTTTGTTGATGTATCACGGCATGGCCGATGATAACGTCTTGTTTGAAAACAGCACTCGGGTTTATAAGGCGTTGCAGGATGAGGGCAAACTGTTCCAGATGATCGATTATCCTGGATCTAAACATTCGATGCGTGGCGAGAAAGTGCGTAATCACTTATATCGCTCACTGGCCGATTTCCTCGATAGGCAGTTGAAAAACGCCAAATAGCAGGCATAAAAAAAACCAGATCCTAGGATCTGGTTTTTTGTGAATCGATTCTTATCAAACCAATTAATGCGGATGTCGCTTAGCGGGCGATTAGCCTTCTAAGTTACCGCAAAAACGATAGCCTTCACCGTGAATAGTCGCGATGATTTCTGGCGTATCTGGCAAGCTTTCGAAATGCTTACGGATACGACGGATAGTCACGTCTACAGTACGATCGTGTGGCTTAAGTTCACGGCCAGTCATTTTCATCAGTAGATCGGCACGAGTCAAAATTTTGCCTGGGTTTTCAACAAAGTGCAGCATAGCGCGGAACTCGCTACGTGGCAGTTTGTAAGATTCACCCTGTGGGCTCACTAATGAACGGCTGTTGATCTCTAAGCTCCAATCATTGAAGCGGTAGTATTCTACTGAGCTCTTTTCTTCGACTTCAGCGCCAGCGCTGTTGACACGAGTCAGAAGGTTACGAGCACGAATCGTTAATTCACGTGGGTTGAACGGCTTGGTAATATAATCGTCCGCGCCAATTTCAAGTCCAAGAATTTTGTCGACTTCGTTGTCACGACCTGTCAGGAAGATAAGACCGATGTTGTTGATTTCACGTAGTTCACGTGCCAACAATAGACCATTCTTACCTGGCAAGTTAATGTCCATAACGACCAAGTTAATTTTGTTTTCCTGCATAGCCTTATGCATTTCTGCGCCATCATTGGCCTCAGTTACCACATACCCTTCTGCCTCGAAAATACTTCTCAGCGTGTTACGGGTAACGGCTTCATCTTCAACGATCAGAATGTGCGGATTTTGCATATTATTTACCTAAATTTTAATCAGTTTATACTAACCAATAAGAGCAACTTACTTCGGGCTCTTATATTCATAAAAGCGTTGATACTTCCTTGAACTGCTTTGTGCTCAAAAGGAAAATCTTTACGGTGACATCTATATCTGGATGTAGATTAAGTGCACGTTTAAGTGTAATACGAGAAAACGTAATCAGTACCAACTTCGATAAGCAATAGTTAGAATAAGTTCCTTAACTATTGTTTTTTTTAAATGTTTAAAAGACAAATCAAATGTAGAACAGATTTTAAACAGATGCCCGGTCAGTTCACGTTACTTTAAGCGATATATGTAACAAACTGTATTGAACGATAAGCATCTTGCTCAATCTGTTTCAACTCACCAGTACGTACATTGTACTCGTTTTAGTCATTTGTTAACAAATGAAATGTTAACAAATTTTAGGTGAGCAGGGGTTTTTACCATGATATTTACTTTAGCTATTGATTAGTATAACTAATGTATTTCTTATTCCTGTGAGCCAGTTCACGCCTCTTTGGATTTTACAATCACTCTGCTACACTAGCTTGGGTTCATTTTTCGACTAGACTACCAATGGACAATACGACTCAAAATTTGTGGCAATGTTACCAAGCGCCGTTGTTTTTGCTGACTCAAGCATTATCCTGTGATTTTTCCTTTGCTGTTATTACCGCTCATAATCCCGCTTCAAAGCTTCTCTCTCCTAGCCAAAACCGTTTACTCGATCGCCAACTTCTCCGTGAAATTGAATTACTCGGTAGCCCTTATCGTGCTTTAGTGGGCGCAGCACCGGATTTATCCCACATGGAAAAAAGTTGGGCCGTGTTTATCGATAGAACGATGGCATTGCAATTGGGTAAGAAATTTAATCAATATGCGATTTATGTTGTCGAACAAGGGGATGTGAGCTTAGTGCCTTGCACCTTGGATGGACATGATGAAGTGTGTTTAGGTAAATTTAGAGATTATGTGCAGCTGGTATACGAGCTACCCGATTTGAACACTTAGTTGTTTTCAAAAGATTTTATTTAAATTGTTCATTTGTTATGAAATTAGCATTGACTTCATTAGGGGTTTATTGCTACTTTTTTCGTCCCTTTCCTAGGAAAGGAACAGAAGAGGAGCGTTAACTAGGTAGTCGGTCAGAGGAGCACAAACTCCAGCGATGACTGATGAGGGAGATTAACGCCGAGGCATAGATATGGTTGCTGCATGTTTATGTCGGTCGCTCAGGCTGAATCCTGACGATTGTCACCTGTAATTGGTGGAGAGCTTCTGGTGACGATTGCTGTTTCCCTTCTTTTGGGGTGCGTTATCATTGAGCACCAGGCTCTTCGAACGAAGTCAGTTCGGAGTGTGATCATGTTAGTTATTCAATATCTTATTCAATCTGCATTTATTTGTTGCCCTACGTGTTTCACGGAGGTGCGCTAATGTCCCTCGTTGTTGCAAAATTTGGTGGCACCTCAGTCGCCGACTATAACGCTATGAATCGCTGTGCCGATATAGTGTTAGCTAATCCTCATTGTCGTTTAGTCGTGGTCAGCGCTTCGAGCGGCGTGACGAATCTACTAGTGGAATTGACCCAAGAATCGATCAACGACGATGGCCGATTACAGCGATTAAAACAAATTGCCCAAATTCAATATGCGATTTTAGATAAGCTCGGTCGTCCTAACGATGTGGCCGCCGCATTAGATAAATTATTGAGTCGTATGTCGGTATTGAGTGAAGCGCTTGCATCACAACGCAGCAAAGCGACCATGGATGAGTTGTTGTCCCTCGGTGAGCAATGTTCTTCAGCGTTGTTTTCGGCGGTGATCCGTGAGAAAGGTGTCAACTCAAGTGCCTTTGATGTGCGCCGAGTGTTACGTACTGACAGCCACTTTGGCCGCGCCGAACCTCAGGTCGAGCAGATTGCGACTCTAGCTCGTGATTATCTACAGCCACTGTTAGCGGAACAAGTGATTGTCACGCAAGGCTTTATCGGTGCCGATGACGCCGGTCAAACGACCACGTTAGGTCGCGGCGGTAGTGATTATTCTGCTGCGTTGTTAGCCGAAGCGCTACGCGCCTCAGCGGTCGAAATTTGGACCGATGTCGCTGGGATTTATACAACCGATCCGCGCCTTGCGCCCAATGCTTTTCCGATTGCCGAGATCAGTTTCAATGAAGCCGCCGAGATGGCGACCTTTGGTGCCAAGGTATTGCATCCTGCGACTATTCTTCCTGCCGTTCGTCAGCAAATTCAAGTGTTTGTGGGTTCAAGTAAAGAGCCTGAAAAAGGCGGGACTTGGATCCGTCATCAAGTGGAAGATGCGCCCGTATTCCGTGCTGTGGCTTTGCGCCGCGATCAAACCCTGTTAAATCTTCACAGCTTGCAAATGCTGCATGCGCAGGGCTTTTTAGCGGAAACCTTTGCGACATTAGCGCGACATAAGATCAGTGTGGATTTGATTACCACATCAGAAGTGAATGTGTCTCTAACCCTCGATAAAACCGGTTCAGATTCAAGTGGTCAAGGTCTGTTGAGTGAGGCATTGCTGCAAGAATTATCACAGCATTGTCGTGTGCGAGTTGAAGATGGATTGGCCTTAGTGGCGATTATCGGTAATCGTATTGCGACGACGCCGGGTATTTGTCGCCGTGTATTTGAAGTGTTAGAACCACACAATGTTCGGATGATTTGCCAAGGTGCCAGCCCACATAATCTGTGTGTGTTAGTGGCCGAATCGGAAGCGGCGCAAGTGGTTAAATCGCTGCATCAAAATCTGTTCGAAGGCGTTTAGTATGTTGCCGACAACATCGTCTCTGCAAATCGGGGAGCTTGCCGCAGGGCAAGCACTTACTTTGCCTATCTACCATTTCAAACCGAGTGACGATAAGGCGACTGGCCCCAAAGTGTATATTCAGGCCAATGTCCACGGTGCTGAAGTTCAAGGTAATGCGGTGATTTATCAGTTGATGAAGCAGCTTGAACACTGTGACATCCGCGGCGAAATCACCTTAGTGCCATTGGCCAATCCACTCGGGATCAACCAAAAAAGTGGTGAGTTTACCCTTGGCCGATTTGATCCTATTACAGGCGCGAACTGGAATCGTGAGTATTTGAATCATGCAATCGATTTGCCGACTTGGTATGGGGAACATGCCAAGCTGAGTGATAGCGAACTGATCCAAGCCTATCGCAGTACTTTGGTTGAAGCTTGTCAGCAAAAATTGCGTCATGAATGGGGCATTACTACTGGCCATCGGCTCGCGGTTAATCTGCAGATTATGGCCCACAGCGCGGATATAGTGCTCGATCTACATACAGGTCCTAAATCCTGTAAGCACTTGTATTGTCCTGAATATGACTTAGCTGCTGCGCAGTTTTTGTCGATCCCTTATACGCTCATTATCCCCAATGCCTTTGGTGGCGCCATGGATGAGGCGGCGTTTTGTCCTTGGTGGCAATTGAGTGATTTTGCAAAATCTCAAGGGCGCGATTTAGGGGTTGCAGTGTCAGCGTTAACCTTAGAATTGGCGAGTCAAGAGCGTGTCTGTCTTGAGGATGCGTTGGTTGATGCTCAAGGGATTTTGGCGTATTTAAGCCACCGAGGCGTAATAGCTGAAACCGTTGCGCCTGCTAAAATGTCGCGCTTTGGTTGTTACCTTAAAGACTATAAAAAGTATCACGCGCCAAGTTCTGGCTTAGTGGAATACCTTGCACCTGTGGGTGAGCCATTGGCTGCGGGGCAGCCCTTAGTGAATTTGCTGCGAATGGATTTATACGGTACGGCGGATGAGCTAAAAACGGTCAGTTTGCCGCAGGACTGCGTGCCGATTTTGCACTTTGCTTCGGCGTCAGTGCACCAAGGAACTGAGCTTTATAAAGTGATGACCACTGTGTTTGAGTTGCCAACGACATAATCGCCCGCTTAGAGCATAAGCATTAGCTCATAACATTCAGCTTATAAGAATGAACGAAAACAACGCCAATCCTAATTGATTGGCTTTGTTGTGTTAAGGTGGCTATAACCACTTAAATCGATAAAACAGCGCCATTTGCAGGGCGACGAGTGAGATTAATATGCCGCAGAAGGTGGCGAAGGCCCAAGTGTTGTCCGCGCCCGGTATCCCGCCAATATTGACCCCAAGTAAGCCTGTTAAAAAGCCCAACGGTAAGAAGATTGCTGACACTAAGGATAAGAAGTATAAGCGTTTGTTGAGTTGCTCCGACTGCTGACTGAGTAATTCTTCTTGAGTCACATTGGCTCTATCGCGCAGGGCATCGAGATCTTCAATGGTGCGGATAAGTTTATCGTTTGTTTCCCTTAGCTTGAGTCGCTCAGTATCTTTAAATAGGCTGAATTGCTCGGAAATCATTTTCGAGAATGCTTCGCGCTGTGGGGCTAAATAGCGGCGAATGGCTACAGTTTGACGGCGCAGTTCGGCGATATCGGTACGTAAATCTTTCACATTGCCTGAGACGACTAGTTCTTCTAAATCAGAGAGCTGTTCTTCCAATTTATCAATAAACTCGACTTTACGATTGGTCAGTCGCTCGCAGATTGCGACGATAAAGTCCCCCGTAGTTGTAGGCCCATTTCCCTCAAGGATCAACTCGGCGACATCTTTGACCGACTGTAACTCGCGATCGCAGGTGGAAATGATCCGCTGTTTATCGGCATAGATACGCACAGCCACCATGTCTTCGGGAGCAGAATTGGGGTTGAGGTTAACGCCGCGTAATGCGAGTAATATGCCTTCACCTGTAATCACAGCGCGGGGACGAGTGTCTTGGGCGAGTAGGGCATCACTTTCGACCTTAGGCAGACCGCTATTGAGTATCCAGTGGCGTGCCTTTTTATTGCGATAGCGAAGGTGTAACCAGAGTAGGCCATCCTGAGGATCCCATTTTTCGATCTGTTCTAGGCTCAAGGTGGAACCCGCTTGGGCGCCGCTGAGCACTAAACTGTAGATAAACCCTTCGTGCATATCGCATTCCATTTAACTTTCAAAATCATCCAAACAAACTAACTGATTTTGTCATGAAAATGAAGTCAGTACTTATGCTTAACGACATGAGAAAAACGTAAATTGACATAAATTTGATGTGCTGAGGGATGCAAGCAACTTAGCCAAGGATAGGTTAAAATTAGCATTAGTAGGCTTAGATCAAAGAGACAATAAAATGGAATACGAATTTCGGCGTAACAGTTTAACTGGCACTTTTTTGGCTAGCTTTAGCATGGATCATGAAGTGCTTGGGCAATGGTTTACGGAAGAATTAGGGACTGAGTTAGCTAAAATTCAGCAAGTGTTGGGTGTGATAAAAGAAATTCAAGCCGATAAACGAGGTTCATGGCGTCTTGTTGGTAATGATTTTACCTTAGAGTTAGAGCGTGAACAGGCCCGAGTCTTTGCCAATGCCTTAGGTTTTGAGCAAGAATATGAATTGGAAGAGGCTATGTCACTCTATGATGCTGAGTCAGAAGCTTATTGTGGCCTAGAGGATTTTGAGCTGGCGCTATTGAGTTGGCAGCAATTTATTGAGAAAGGTTTGTAATCATTTATTTAATCTCTATTTGATAAAAACATAAAGGCAATCATGGGATTGCCTTTATTGTTTTCGCGATACCAAGCTCATTTTCGTATCTTTAATTATTAAGGTAGCGCACCGCCATTTCGGTTCTCGATTTAGCATTGGCTTTACGCAGTAGGTTTTTCACGTGCACTTTAACTGTGCCCTCACTAATGTGTAAATGCTCTGAAATCATGCGATTACTTAAGCCTTCCGCCAGTTGCTGTAGAATTTGCAGCTCCCTTGGGGTTAGGCTCGAAATCCATTCTTGTTCATCGGTCGCATCTTTAAGTTCGTAAAGGTATTCTTCGACTTCATCGCTGATCACCCTGTGGCCAAGCATGGCATTTTTGAGTTTTTCGAGCAGCAAATCTGGCTCAGTATCTTTGAGCAAATAGCCGTCGGCTCCAGCACGAAGTAAACGGATAACATCCTGTTTTGCATCGGAAACGGTGAGAATTACTATGCGTGAGGTAACACCTTCTTGGCGCATGGCGTTGAGGGTATCTAGGCCTGTCATGCCTTTCATATTCAGATCGAGCAATATGATGTCGGGTTCATCGGTGACCACTGCGGTTAATGCGTCTAAACCACTACCGGCTTCGCCAAATAGGCTGAAGTCAGGATCTGAAGCGATGAGCTGGCAGATGCCTTTGCGCAAGAGGGGATGGTCATCGACCACCAGTACGGAATAAGGTTTACCCATTTGAAGGCTCCTGTTGAGATGGGAAAATAAGCGTCACTCTAGTGCCACTTGACCCTTTGCTGTGGTGCACAAGGTTTAATGGGCTGTTAGGTTTGAGTGCGTCGTCTTGTGCATTGCATCCTTGCTCAGTCGTGGTTGTCATAGCAGGTTTAAATTTCTTTAAATCATTGTCGCTGAACACGACTTTACCTGAAAGCTTACTGGCTCGTTCATGCATTATACCTATGCCAAAATGTTGATCTCGTTCTTTTAAATGTCCAATACCTATGCCGTTATCACAAACATCAATATTGACCATACCCTCGTCATCCTTATAGCAATGGATGTTAATGAGGCTGGCCTCAGCGTGTTTGATGGCGTTTAACGTCGCTTCTCGCGTGATCTGCAGTATGTGGATGTGTTGCTTTGCCTCTAGCCATTGTGGCGCAAGTTTATAGTCTAAGGTTATCTTTATATTCGTCTTTGTCCTGAGTTGCTCAAGCATAGCCTCTAAAGCACTTTTTAGATCGGGTTCTTTAATTGTGAGCCTAAAGGTGGATAGTAACTCCCTGAGCTGCACGTAGGCAGTGCTTACACCTTCGTTGATTTCGGTTAGCTGCGCCTCAACGATTGGACTGCGGCAACTGCAATCTAAGTTTTTGCGTAATAAGCTAATTTGGATTTTTAGGAAAGATAGCACTTGACCTAAAGAGTCGTGCAGCTCTCGGGCAATTACGCCACGTTCCTCCATTAGCGCCAGTTGCTGTCTTTGCTCTGTGGCATTGTGGATCACGATTGAGCGCGTCAGCATAATTGCGAAATTGTTAAACAAGGCGATATTGGGTGTTTGAGCGGCAATTAACTCTAAATAGCCTAAATTAGCCTGCTCAAATTGCAGTGGAAAACGGGTGCTCTCTTGAGTCATATCTGGCCAGCCGCCATCGGCCTCAATCACTTCAAGCTCTTGCTCGGGATACTGGATAATGAGTCTTAGGTAGTCGAGTGATTCATAGCCTTTTAACTGATTCAGCGCCGCCTTGAGCGCCTTATAATCGAGTTTATTCGCGTTTAATGTCAGTAGGTTATCATATAAGAATGCCAGCTCGTTGTTGGCCCTTGTCAGCGCTAAGGTTTTTTCTGCTACCTGCGATTCTAAGTTGCCATAAAGCGTCGCGAGTTCCTTCGCCGTTTTTTGTAGGGCATGGGTCAGCGCTGTAAGTTCAATGTATTCGGTCTCGGGCATTTCAATTTCAAAATTACCTTTAGAAATGGTATTCGCCGACTCCATCAGTTTTTGCAGTGGGATCACCACTTTCTTCTTTGTAAAACGCACGGCCACAAAAGCGATAATGAGCATGACGCCTAAGCCTAATATTTGGCTGGCGGCAAGGAGCCTGAGTTTAAAGGCGGCGTAGTGCTCCATCTCTAGCACCAGTAAATCTATGGTATCAACAAAGTCCTTCAGTGAGGCGACATAATCGCGGGAGTTTTCTTGTTCTATGTAGTGTTTCATCACCAGCCATTTATCGATGACAAGCTGATATTGAGCGGCAATTTCTGGCGGACTAAACCAACTTTCCGAGGGCTTTAACGTGTCGGAATAGAGCGTATTTTCGAATTCGGTGATTTTATCCTGCGCAGCATCGCTGCCTGAGTTGGCGTAAAACATTAACCGATAGCTTTGCATCCTCAGCGACCCTGAGGCATTAATCGCCTTGGCGTCGCCTAAGCTGTAGGACAAATTGATGATAGCAAAAGTCGATAAACTACTAGAGAGCAGAATAAGTACTAACATTAATCCTAAGATTTTTGAGGTTAGACTACCTCGTTTCATTAATCCGCTGTTCATTTTGATGGCCGCTGTTATGGCACTTTGCAGTGGTTTTTACATTAGAAAATAATGTAATACATTAACAAAAGTATAGAAATGTGAACAACAACACCTTTACATTTTGATCTAGCGCAAACTTCAACCTAGATACCCCCTAAGAGGTATATTTTTAGCAGGGTTAAATCACTAAGTTTGACCATGGAGATGTCGTGATTTACAACAATAATGCAACACGGAGATGAGATGATGAAGAAGATGACAGGTAAGTCCTTTGCACTGAGTGCACTGGTTGCCGCCAGCTTCATGGCTGCGGGCGCAATGGCGAGTGATAAAACAGAGCCTCGCAACGAAGTTTATAAAGATAAATTTAAGAATCAATACAGTAGCTGGCATGATACCGCTAAAAGTGAAGAACTAGTGGATGCACTTGCACAAGATCCTAATATGGTGATCTTATGGGCGGGTTATGGTTTTGCTAAAGATTATAATGCACCACGCGGCCACATGTATGCGGTAACTGACGTGCGCAACACGCTACGTACAGGTGCACCCGCTAATGCGGAAGATGGTCCTATGCCGATGGCATGTTGGAGCTGTAAGAGCCCTGACGTACCTCGCTTGATTGAAGAGCAAGGCGAAGATGGTTACTTCAAAGGTAAGTGGTCAAAGGGTGGCCCTGAAGTGACAAATACCATTGGTTGTGGTGATTGCCATGAAAAAAGCTCTCCAAAGTTACGTATTTCACGCCCTTATGCAGACCGTGCTTTTGAAGCTATAGGTACACCTTTTAGCAAAGCGTCTAAACAAGATAAAGAATCAATGGTATGTGCTCAGTGCCACGTTGAGTATTATTTTGAGAAAACTGACGACAAAAAGAATTTTGTTAAATTCCCTTGGGATATGGGTACAACAGTTGAAAAAATGGAAGTCTACTATGACTCAATCCAATTTTCTGATTGGACACACGCCCTTTCTAAGACACCAATGTTAAAAGCCCAGCATCCAGAGTATGAAACTTGGAAAATGGGTATTCACGGCATGAATAATGTAAGTTGCGTTGACTGTCACATGCCAAAAGTGACCAGTGCTGAAGGTAAGAAGTTTACTGATCATAAAGTGGGCAATCCATTCGACCGTTTTGAAGAAACCTGTGCAACTTGCCATAGCCAGACTAAAGAGTTTTTGGTTGGCGTGACTAATGAGCGTAAAGCCAAAGTTAAAGAAATGAAGTTGAAAGCGGAAGAGCAATTAGTCAAAGCACACTTTGAAGCAGAGGCTGCGTGGAAAGCTGGCGCCACTGAAGAAGAAATGAAACCCATACTGACAGATATCCGCCACTCACAATGGCGTTGGGATTTAGCGATTGCTTCCCATGGTGTTGCAGCTCACGCACCGGATGAAGCATTGCGTATTCTGGGAACTTCGGTAAGTAAAGCTGCTGATGCTCGTGTGAAGTTAGCGCAATTACTCGGTAAAAAAGGCATCACAGATCCTGTTGCGATTCCTGATATCTCTACCAAAGCTAAGGCACAAGCAGCATTAGGTATGGACATGGATAAAATGAATGCAGAGAAAGAAGCATTTAAGAAAGACATGTTACCTAAGTGGGATGAAGAAGCGAAAAAACGCGAAGCCACTTATAAGTAGGTTTTAATCAATCGCGGTTGAGTTTTCAATATGAGCTAACCCCTCATGCAAACAAAAGCCCTCGCTGACTCAGCGGGGGCTTTTTTATGGAAAAAATATCGAGTAATGTCAGGCGTTGATCATGCTGGCCGAGTGAATACCACGGGCTAAATCGCTATTTGATCAGTTTTAATAACGCCCTAAATCGCTCGCCTTGGGCTTGATGTTGTAATTCAAATAATAGCGATTCCACGTTAGTTAATAGGGCGCCCCTGGCCGTCATCATTTGGATCCCAAGTTGTTTATTCTCAGCACTGCGTGACGATACGCAATCGGCGACTAAATGCACCGAATATTGCTGCTCGATAAGGTCACAACAGGTTTGGTAAACACACACATGGGTTTCAATACCCGCGACTATGACGTGTTTGCGATTCGTCTTAGTTAATGCCTTTGCAAACGCGTCACAGTGCCAGCCGCTAAAATGCTGCTTAGCAATGGGTGAGCTGGTTTTCGCAAGTAAGGTTTGCAGCTCAGTGCTAGTTGCTCCGAGTTTATCGGGTAGTTGTTCTAACCACAGTATTGGAATTTCAAATAATTGTGCGCCTTGGATTAAGGTCTGTAGTTGTTGATGCAGCTTGTCACTGTTATCCATGATTTGTGCAAGTTTTCCTTGCACATCGACGATAACGAGAACACATTCTTCTGGTTTTAACATCGGGCCTTCCTTCTGCGCTTGATGATTGTCTTAGTGATGATCTTCGCTTTTGTCTAAGAGCTTGTGTTGTGATGCTCAGATTTCATCTCGATTTACGCTTCCCCCAGTAGACCCTAATTTAACCTTGTTACCAATAGGCCTAAGGTCGAATAGCTGTCGCACTTAAACTGCTCACTAAAAGAGTGCATCGCACCAGTTCGTGCTCGATTATGGTGCGTTTTTAACCTTAAAAAATAGTGTTAAACAATTTAAACCAATAATAATCAATAGATTAAATTGTTGGCCTAATGATTGAATTACCTTTGATACAAGTTAATAACAATCGCGTTTTTTTGGAGGTCAGGATGAAACTAGTCAGCGCTATCATCAAGCCGTTTAAGTTGGATGATGTCCGTGAAGCTATCGCCGGAATTGGTATTGAGGGCATGACGGTGACCGAAGTGAAAGGTTTTGGCCGTCAGAAAGGGCATACAGAGTTGTATCGCGGCGCCGAGTATCAGGTGGATTTTTTGCCAAAAGTAAAACTAGAAATTGCCACTAAGGCTGAAAATCTCGACATGTTGATTGAGGCGATTACCACTGCGGCCCATACGGGGAAAATTGGTGACGGTAAGATCTTCGTCGTTGATTTAGAACATGCTATCCGTATCCGTACGGGTGAACTTGATACTGAAGCGCTATAAGGGGCTGACAATGGAAGAATTAACGAAATTAGGCGGCACAGTCACTGAACTACGCTTTGCACTCGATACCTTTTACTTTTTGATTTCTGGTGCTTTAGTCATGTGGATGGCGGCGGGATTCGCTATGTTAGAAGCGGGTTTAGTTCGCTCTAAAAATACCACTGAAATTTTAACTAAGAACGTTGTGCTGTACGCGATTGCCTGTGTGATGTATCTGTTGGTTGGCTATAACATCATGTATGTGGATAACACTGAAGGTGGCTGGTTACCGTCAATTGGCACCTTAATTGGTTCGCAATCAGCAGATGCGAGCCATGCATTAGAATCTGACTTCTTCTTCCAAGTTGTATTTGTGGCAACGGCGATGTCAATTGTCTCTGGTGCTGTGGCGGAACGGATGAAGTTGTGGGCTTTCTTGTTCTTCTCTGTGGTGATGACAGCGGTTATCTATCCAGTAGAAGGTTATTGGACTTGGGGCCAAGGTTTTATCGCTAAACTGGGCTTTGTAGACTTTGCTGGTAGCGGTATTGTGCATATGACGGGGGCGACCGCGGCGATTGCTGGCGTGATATTGCTCGGTGCGCGTAAGGGTAAATACGGGCCTAATGGCCAAGTGAATCCTATTCCAGGCTCTAACTTGCCAATGGCAACCTTAGGTATGTTTATTCTGTGGATGGGCTGGTTTGGCTTTAACGGCGGATCGCAATTAATGGTGTCGGATGCGGCGAATGCAAGCTCAGTGGCGAAAGTGTTTGTGAATACCAATACTGCAGCGGCTTTTGGTGCTATCTCTGCGCTTATCGTGTGTAAGATGATTTGGGGTAAAGCGGATTTGACCATGATCCTTAACGGTATTTTGGCTGGATTAGTGGCGATTACGGCAGATCCTCTCTCGCCTTCATTGTTAATGGCGGGTGTGATTGGTTTAGTGGCGGGCGGCGTGGTGGTGTTCTCGATTGTGGGCTTAGATCGCATTAAGATCGACGATCCCGTCGGTGCGATTTCAGTACACGGTGTGGCTGGTTTCCTCGGCTTAATGTGTGTGCCATTATCCAATGCCAATGCAACTATTACCGGACAGTTGACGGGGGCAGCGATCATTTTCACTTGGGTGTTCTGCTCGTCATTTGCTGTCTGGTATGTGATTAAGATAACCATGGGGATCCGTGTGACTGAGGAAGAAGAATACAACGGTATGGATGCTTCTGACTGCGGTATTGATGCCTATCCTGAGTTTGTTACTGTCAAAAATGCGGGCTGATTAAACTTGAACATTAACGCGTGATTCACCTTGATGCTTAGCTTGGATCGAGGGATAGTGAAGCAGAGCCTAGGCTCTGCTTTTTTATGGGTAATCACTGTGATTGAAGTTTTAGCACAGGGTCATAAGCTTAATTACTGAGCAATTCTGTTTTCTTGCATAAATTAAGGAGTGTTCTATGAGCTTGAATATAAAAACAATAGGTCAATTTTCGCGACTAAGTCTTATCGTCATTTCTGGCTGGATATCGGTTTCTGCCTTTGCAGGAGAAGTGATCGTTAATCGCTCAAGTGAGCCTGTCGATGCCTTTGCCGTGCGTGATCAAGTGCTCAAGGATTTTGAATGGCAGGAGTCGCTTCGTCGCCAGCAGCAAATCCAAATTCTGCAGGCTTTACCCTCAGGTTGCGTTACGGTCATGAAACCCTATCGACATTTTACCTGTGGAGAGCATAACTATCGGCCGTATCTTTATCAGCAGCGTGAGTTATACATAGAAGTTGACCGACCTTCGCAATAGTTAATTCGTTAAATTATTTGCGATTATTTTCAATCGATCGCGATTATCATTTTTTTGTAACCATTTTATGTCGTCTTTTTCGCCATTTGTAATAAGCTCAAATAGGAGCTAATGGTGTGGGAGGACGTATGTCGAAACTATTCCGAGCCGTATACTTGAGTACGATCTTGAGCGTTGTATTCAGTCAATTGTTTGCTTGTAGCTCGACGACCATTGAGCCTAATCCGTCGGATCTTGAGTCGTTACTTGCCGATTCACTGTTTACCCCTGTGGCCGATATTCCTTCTGTTGCGGATATTTTTTATCTGCCACCCGAGGTCGTGACAGACGTAAAACGTCGCTATGGGATATACACTTTGTCACACAATAACAACATGTTAGCCAATGAATGGTTAGCTAGTTATATCAATGCGAGTCAAACCAATAGCGCTAACATTGATTTTCGATATAAAGATAATCTGACCCAAATTGCCCGTGAAACCTATGCCCAAAGGGCGGGTAATTGCATGTCTTTAGTGGTCATGACTTCTGCGTTAGCGGACATATTGAATGTGAGTGCTGAGTATCAAGATATTGCGATAGAACCGGTATGGGATAAGCAAGGTGATTTCTATTTAATCAATGGGCATGTGAATTTACGCTTACTTCCACCTGAAAACGCACATTCAGTTTATGTGTCATCTACCGCAGTTTTAGTGGACTTTATGCCAGAGCGAGCTCTACGGGGATACGGTAAAACCCAAGTGGATCGGCAGACCTTAATCAGCATGTTTTACAACAATATGGCGGCAGAGTCTTTAGTGAACGGTGATTTAGACAGGGCCTATGCCTTGATTAAAGTGGGTTTAAAAGTCGGCCAGTTTGTTCCTTCACTCAACACGCTCGCCATTATTTACCGGCATAAAGGTGATGAAAAGCGGGCCGAACAGGTTTATCGCTATGCACTCAAGTTTGATGCGAAAAATCTGACAACGCTTTATAACTTAGCCTTGATTTTAGGGGAGCTGGGGCGGCTTGATGAATGGGCCGAAATTAATAAAGTGCTTGAATTAGCGCGAATACGTAATCCCTATTATTACTATGACATGGGGCAGCAAGCCTATGATGAGCATCAATACGATGAAGCCTTGGCTTGGTATCAAAGGGCGTTGGCAAAAGCGGATTATCGTCATGAGTTCTTCTTCGGTTTATCTAAAACCTACTGGGCGCTGGGGGACGAAAAGCGTGCCAAACTGAATATGGATAAAGCCTTGGCTTTGAGCCGAGATGAGTCAGAGCGTCAACGCTATCAGAGCAAGTTACAAGTCATGTTACAGCATTAGCATTTGCCCGCTCTTTTCTATAGAGAGCTGGCCATCAATTAAGCTTATTACGGGTAAACATCTTTGCTTGCTAACATAGGGCGCCTAAATACACTTGCAGCAAATATGTTTATTCCTTTTTATCCGCCATATTCGATTTTGTTCATCAAGGCTGTGAGTTAGCTGGCATATTTGAATTTTGATTTTTTTTAAATATATTAAAACAATAAGTTATATTTGATTTTTTGAAATGGAGACAACTTGGTTGCATTGGCGCCTGAGACTCGATAAATTGAACTCAGTATTGCAGTTGAGATCCCTTATCGCAGCGATAGAAATAGCCTAAAACACCAGCGTTGGAGCAGTAAAATTATGTATTACCAAAATGATGATGTTCGCATTAAAGAAGTAAAAGAGTTACTTCCACCTATCGCGATTCTTGAACGATTTCCTGCTTCCGAAAAAGCCTCTGCGACTGTGTTTAATGCGCGTAATAGTATCCATAATATTCTGGCTAAGTCTGATGATCGTCTATTAGTGGTGATTGGGCCTTGTTCTATCCACGATCCCAAAGCTGCGTTGGAATATGGACAGCGTTTGGTCTCACTGCGTGAACGTTATAAAGATCAACTCGAAATTGTGATGCGAGTGTATTTTGAAAAACCAAGAACCACAGTGGGTTGGAAGGGGCTGATTAACGATCCTTACATGGATAACAGCTTTAAACTCAATGATGGTTTACGCACCGCCCGTAAATTATTAGTGGATTTGAACGACAGCGGTATGCCAACTGCGGGTGAGTTTCTTGACATGATCACCCCACAATATATGGCTGATTTAATGTGCTGGGGAGCCATTGGTGCCCGTACGACAGAATCTCAAGTACACAGAGAGTTAGCCTCGGGTCTTTCTTGTCCGGTCGGTTTTAAAAATGGTACTGATGGCACGATTAAAGTTGCTATTGATGCGATAGGTGCTGCCAATGCACCACACCATTTTTTATCTGTGACTAAGTTGGGCCATTCGGCGATCGTTTCGACTAAGGGCAATCCTGATTGCCACATTATTTTACGGGGTGGCCGCGAGCCCAATTATAGCGCGCCGCATGTCACTGAGATTAGCCAGCAATTGTTAAAAGCAAAGCTTGCCGACAACATCATGATCGACTTTAGCCATGCTAATAGTAGTAAAGAGTATCAACGTCAGTTAGTGGTTGCTGAAGATGTAGCTGGTCAAGTGGCGGCGGGAAATACTGCTATTTTTGGTGTTATGGTAGAAAGCCATTTAGTGGAAGGTCGTCAAGATCTTATTGAAGGTCAAGAGTTATGCTATGGGCAGAGTATTACCGATGCGTGTATTGGTTGGGATGATACCGAGCGTCTGTTAGCCATTTTGAACCAAAGCATTATCGAACGCCGTCAGGTTTAATTATCTGCTCGAGCGAACATAAACCGCAACTATACCTGAGTTAGCCGTTAACGATTGCGGGTTAAGTAAAAACAAAGGCGCTATCCCGGCGCCTTTGTTTTATCTATTTATTGCTTATTTCAACAATGTATTCATTTGCTTTGGCTAAGCTACCAAAGGCGGCAATAAGGTTGTTTCTACCTTTATCTTGTATCTCTGGATTGCCTGATTCGATCATCATCCACACCCAAGTTTGGATCAGTGGTAATGGCGGGTATTGAACTTTAGCGGAATCCAACATAAAGCTTCCTTTGATCTTAATTTAATTTGTTTGTCTTAATGTTCTCGCTAGAACTTGGGCGTATGAATCGCAAAATCTAGCGCGTAGAGGTTAACAAATTCTATTGATTTGTATAACCGCCTCCATGGCATTTTGGGCAAAACTGCAAAAATAATCAACAGCAGCAACTCTGTGCCAAGTCTTCTTCCATTGCACTCTTATCCTCCTACATACGGCTCTGAGGTTAAGTAAAACGGTACATGCCTGAACACAAATCAGTATAAATTCATTTATTGTGAATACGCCAGTGTAATGCGTAAGTATGATGTTTTGACTTTAAATGCAATCAAAATAGCAGCTGAGTATGTCGTGAATAAGTCTATTTGTCTGTCAGGAAAATCTGATTGATTTTATTCAGACTTTGCTAGTTTCGCTTAGCTTATGTTCGGTGTGAACTGTTACAATTGGCATAACTCATTCAAGGTTATGTCTTATGCGCCCAACGTTATATTTTGAAGGTCCAGTCGATAAATTAAACTGGCACGTCATGAAACTGCTTTGGCCTTACTTATTGGAATACAAAGGCCGTATTGCGTTGGCGATGTCATGCCTCATCATCGCTAAGCTGACCAGCGTGGCTCTGCCTTTTATTCTGAAGCATTTGGTCGACACCTTAGATGCCGATAAAACTGCGCAAGCCCTCAGTGTGCCCGTAGGATTAGTGTTGGCCTATGGCGCGGTACGTTTACTAACGGCGATTACGGGGGAGATCCGCGATACCTTGTTTGGCCGCGTAACCGAGCGGGCGATCCGCCGTTTAGGCTTAGCAGTATTCGACCATTTACACCGACTGGACCTCGACTTTCATCTAGAGCGCAAAACCGGCGGCCTATCCCGCGATATTGAACGCGGCACCAGCGGCGTGAGTTTCCTCATGCGTTTTATGGTGTTCAACATAGTGCCAACCTTGCTCGAAATTGTCATGGTGATCGGCATTTTCTTTTATAACTACGGCATTGCGTTTGCGGCTATCACTTTTGTTGCTGTGCTGGCTTATATTATTTTTTCTGTGGTCGCGACCGAATGGCGTACTGAGTATGTACGTGATGCGGCCAAGGCTGACTCGTTATCGAATACCCGCGCCATCGACAGCTTGCTGAACTATGAAACGGTGAAGTATTTTAATAATGAAAAGTATGAGTCGCAGCGCTATGACCAAGCGCTTGAACAGTGGGAAGTCGCCAAACGTAAAAACCGCTTATCTTTGTTTGCGCTCAATGGTGGACAAGCTGTCATTATCGCTTTGGCGATGACGGCTATGATGGCGTTGGCGGCATACAGAGTTACTTATGGCGATATGACCTTAGGTGATTTTGTGTTGATTAATGCGTTTATGATGCAGCTCTTTTTACCCCTTAACTTCTTAGGTTTTGTGTATCGCGAAATTCGCGGCGCGTTAGCCAATATTGAGCGCATGTTTAGCCTACTTGATAAACATCCTATGATAGTCGACTTACCCCAAGCACTCGATTTTCAACCCACTAAGGGTGAGTTGATATTTGAAAATGTTAATTTTAGCTACGATGAGCGGCAAATTCTGCGGGACGTGAGCTTTAAGGTTGAAGCCGGTAAAAAGGTGGCTGTTGTAGGTGATAGTGGTGCAGGTAAATCGACCCTGATTAAACTGCTATTTCGATTTTACGATGTGGACCAAGGTGCGATTAAAATCGATGGACAAGATATCCGCCATCTCACGCAAGATGCGCTGCGGCGTGCCATCGCTATCGTGCCGCAGGATACTGTGCTATTTAACGATTCATTAGTCGAAAATATACGTTATGGTCGCCCAAGCGCGACGGATGAAGAGGTGCGTAACGCGATAAAACTGGCGCACTTAGAGCAATTTATTGCATCACTTGCCCTTGGTTGGGACACAAAGGTGGGTGAGCGCGGCTTAAAACTCTCTGGCGGAGAAAAACAGCGGGTCGCGATAGCAAGGGCCATTTTGAAGGGCTCGCCAGTGCTGGTGTTTGATGAGGCGACATCTTCACTCGATAGTCGCTCCGAGCAAGCTATTTTGTCGGCACTGCGGGAAGTCGCTAAGGGGCACACTAGCCTAGTGGTGGCTCATAGGTTATCGACCATAGTCGATGCCGATCAAATAGTCGTATTAAGCCAAGGAGAAATAGTTGAGCAAGGTAATCATCAGACTTTGCTGTTGGCAAATGGTCTCTATGCCAAATTATGGCGGATACAAAATGAGCAACAACATACTCCTCTGAGCAGTTAATAGCGCAATACAGTTCAGTCTTTATTCAGCTTCGGCTCTCTATACTCAATGCCAACACATCAATCGGAAGAGATCTGGCATGGAAAATATTACACTGAGAGCTAATATTGAAGGCAAAGAAGAAAAAGTCGCCACTGATTGGTATGCCATCATGGCGACATTGAAAAAACGTGGTGTTGATTATGATTCATTGCAACGCATTCATGCTGAGTTGAACGCGGGCCTGTTGGTTACAACTCGGCGACTTACCTTGGCTAAAGTCAATCCAGAAATGGTGCTGGCAGGTGTGATCCGCGATATGAACGCGCCGACAAGTGACTTTATGGGTATGCGTTAGGTGTTCGCTAGTGCTTTAGTACAGTTTAGGTGTGTAGTGGTCAAGTAAAATTGGCCACGATTTTAGAGTCATTCCAATATAAACGTTCTGACTCATTTGGCGTTAACCCACCATTATATTGATGGGGTCTGGTCTCACTGTAATATCCAGTGATGTAATTTGTGATCTCTTTATCTGCTTCTGTAAAATTCCCATAACCATTGGCGGGTATCCACTCAGATTTCAAACTTCTAAAGAAACGCTCCATTGGTGCGTTATCCCAACAATTCCCGCGGCGACTC
>NZ_JAKKRW010000013.1:0-155556 GCF_025653905.1 Shewanella sp. SM71 | reverse complement strand
CCATGGAGGTCGTACGAAAAGCCTTAGACAGAATATCGACACTTGATAAAGTGTGAACTCAAACAAAGCAAATCAGCTTTCCGAATTATTATTAACGTGGTCCAGAGATGGACACGGTAATAAACAGAATTTGCTTGGTGACAATAGCCTTGTGGAACCACCTGATCCCATCCCGAACTCAGAAGTGAAACGCAAACGCGCCGATGGTAGTGTGGGGTCTCCCCATGTGAGAGTAGGTCATCGCCAAGCGCCTAATTATCTCGTAGAGATGTAACGAAGCCAGCTGAATAAGCTGGCTTTTTTGCGTCTGCAATTTGTCAATTTCAGCCTAGTTTGTCCTCAATTTATTAGTTTCTCTTCAATTTTCTCTCTACAATTACCTTCTTTCACGCTCCACGATATTGATAATTCGTGCCGCTTGGCTTTTATTTCAGCAGTTATTATGACAATGCTTCGATTTCGCTACAGCGATCTGAGTTCTAGATCGCGCCTTGCTATTGCTATTAGTTAAGCGGTTACTTACCTTATGATTTAATTTGTTGGGGTAGATAAGGATCTGAGATGAAGTTAGAGATGATTTGTACTGGGGAAGAGGTGTTGGCGGGACAGATTGTTGATACCAACGCCGCTTGGTTTGCCAGTACTATGATGGAGCATGGTGTCGAGATCCAGCGTCGAGTAACAGTCGGCGATCGCCTCGAGGATCTGATTGCGGTTTTCCAAGAACGTAGCTTACATGCAGATGTGATTCTCGTTAATGGTGGTCTCGGGCCGACGAGTGATGATATGTCTGCTTTAGCGATGGCGAAGGCGAAGGGCGAACCATTGGTTGAGAATGCGGAGTGGCGTGAGCGTTTAGAGGAGTGGTTTACCCGTAATAACCGTGAAATGCCTTTAAGTAATCTCAAGCAAGCTATGCTGCCAGCGTCAGCTGTGATGGTTGATAACCCAGTGGGAACCGCTTGTGGTTTTAGAGTTAAGCTTAACCGCGCTTGGTTATTCTTTACGCCTGGTGTGCCTTTTGAGCTGAAGCACATGGTTACAGAGCAGTTTGTGCCCTTTATTCGCGAAGAGTTTAACCTTGATGCTAAGGTCGCCTTAAAGAAACTATTGACCATAGGCCAAGGTGAGTCCGCTTTGGCAGATAAGTTAGAACCGCTAGAGCTGCCAGAAGGCATTACTATTGGTTACCGCTCTTCTATGCCGCATATTGAGATTAAGATTTTCGCCCGTGGCGAGAAGGCGATTGCAGTATTACCTCGCGTCGCTGGGCACATCAAAATGGTGCTGGGTACTGCGGTTGTCGCGGACGATAAAGCCACTCTTGCCGAAGAAATTCATTATAAGCTACTTAACTCAGGCTTGACCTTAAGCGTTGCCGAGTCTTGCACTGGCGGCATGATCACTAGCCAGTTAGTTGATTTCCCCGGCAGTTCATCTTACTTACAGCACGGATTAGTGACTTACAGTAATGAATCTAAAGTGCGCGTGTTAGGTGTTAATCCTTCAACCTTAGATGATCATGGTGCAGTCTCTATTGCGACTGTGGAAGAAATGGCTAAGGGGGCAAGGCAAATTTTAGACAGTGATTATGCGCTGGCAACCAGTGGAATCGCGGGGCCCGATGGTGGCACAGATGAGAAACCTGTGGGCACTGTGGCGATCGCTTTAGCAACTCGCGGCGGTGTTTACAGTCAGATGATTAAACTACCGAGACGTTCACGGGATCTGGTACGCAGTTTAAGTGCTGCTGTGGCTTACGATATGCTAAGACGTGAGCTTTTAGCTGAAGCTGTGATCGTCGATTATCAGTCGATTGGGCGATTCAGTAAGTAACTCTTATACGGGTATATATCCATTTATGCCCGCCAACAAAAATGCTCCCGAGGGAGCATTTTAACTTCTACAGAGATACAAAAATGGCAGATTATTTAGTGAACTTAAGCACTAATTTGCCTGGGGCAACTTGAATGCTTTCGGTCATTTTTGCCATCAGTGCTTGGTTACTGTCCTTGGTATCCAGCACATACACAGGCTGGTTTTCTAAGAATTGTCTTAGATAACCCATCACCTGCGGCGTGGCACTGCTAATCGCTTTTTCAATATCCTTGGGCGTTGATTCCACTTTGACTAATTCGAGTTGGCGCAGATAGACACTGTGCGTTGCGCTGTCATACCAAGGCTTGGCTTCGAAAGTCGTAGTGAGTTTGGCGCTCAATGGAAAGATCGGATTCTTAATTGATACTTGAGTTGCGGCACTTACGCTCATAGTGTCAGGTTTTACACCTAGCTTGACACTGATGTCGTTAATGCGCACTTCAGCGCCAACTAATTGATTGCCTTGTTTAACCTCAAAGTGGATCTCTTTACTGAGGTACTGCTCCATTTCATGCTCGCTGATACTGTACTGCGAGACGCAGCCGCCAAGCAGTACAGTCAGTCCCAAGCAAATCGTGCGGGAAAGTTTTTTCATTAACCAGTGTTTCTCATACCCGCTGCCACACCTGCAATGGTTAGCATTAGCGCTAACTGTACATGTTCAGACGCAGGAGTTTCGGTTGTTTCCTTACGTGTCCGCGCTAATAGCTCGGTTTGTAAGAAGTTTAATGGATCGATATACGGATTTCGCAGTTTAACTGATTCGCGATTCCACGGTGTATGCGCCATTAAACTATCCGATTTTGTCAGCTCAAGCACGACTTTAATGCCCAGATCTAAGCGTTGGCGCAAGGTTTCGCCTAAGTGATGCAATTCCTTAGGTACTAAACAGGTTTCGTAGTAGCGGGCCAAATTAGGTTCCGCCTTGGCGTAGACCATTTCCAGCATTGAAATGCGAGTGCTGAAGAAGGGCCATTCCCGCTCCATATCTTGCAGTAAGCCCATCTCACCGCGTTCACTGGCGGCTTGTAGTGCTTCACCTGCGCCGAGCCATGCAGGTAACATCAAGCGGTTTTGCGACCAAGCAAAAATCCACGGAATAGCTCGCAGACTTTCGATCCCACCATCGACACGACGTTTGGCTGGGCGGCTGCCGAGTGGCAGTTTTCCTAATTCCACTTCTGGCGTTGCCGCGCGGAAATAAGCCACAAAATCAGGTTCATCACGCACTATGCCACGGTAAGCACCCACTGATTCTTCTGCGATACGTTGCATGCAATTGCGCCATTCTTGCTTCGGCTCTGGCGGTGGTAACAGGGTTGCTTCCAATACGGCCGAGGTATACAGGGCCAAGCTTTGAACCGCGAGTTTTGGTAAGCCAAACTTGAAGCGGATCATCTCGCCCTGCTCAGTCACGCGAATGCGGCCATCTACCGAACCTGGTGGTTGCGATAGGATTGCTTTGTGTGCAGGACCACCCCCGCGACCAATGCTGCCACCACGGCCATGGAATAGTGTGAGCTTGACGCCCGCTTGTTTACAGACTGCCACTAACTGCTCTTGGGCGTGATACTGAGCCCAAGCCGCCGCCATAACACCGGCATCTTTAGCTGAGTCAGAGTAGCCAATCATGACCTCTTGCATGCCCTTGGTATAGCCACGATACCAGTCAATATCGAGCAAATCGGTAATACATGCAGCGGCGTTGTTTAAGTCGCTTAAGGTTTCAAACAGTGGCACCACGCGCATTGGATGCGAACAGCCTGTTTCTTTGAGTAACAGTAAAACCGTTAAGACATCCGATGGTTTACCCGCCATCGAAATCACATAGGATCCGAGTGCTTTTGCCGGATGTTTAGCAATCAAACGACAGGTATTAAGCACTTCGGCCACATCGGCCGAGGGTTGCCAGTTACTTGGGATCAGTGGACGACGGTTGCTGAGTTCACGTAATAAGAAGGCTTGCTTCTCAGTCTCGTCCCAATGGTTGAAATCACCCATGCCGAGATAGCGAGTTAACTCGGCGAGCACATCGCTGTGACGGCTGGCATCTTGGCGAATGTCGAGCCTGAGCATATGAATGCCAAAGCAGGCGAGACGGCGGAGAATGTCGAGCAATAAACCGTTGGCGATTAAGCGCATACCGCAGTCGGTTAAACTCTTATAGAGCATTTCTAGCGGCGCTTTGAGATCGCTTTCTTGCCAAATCAGGCTCGACTTATCGACTTCAGGATTGTGGCCTTCGATGCGCGCATTTAAATAATCTATGGTGTCACGCAGTCTTTGACGAATAGATCG
Organism: Shewanella sp. SM71; assembly: GCF_025653905.1. NCBI lineage: Bacteria > Pseudomonadati > Pseudomonadota > Gammaproteobacteria > Alteromonadales > Shewanellaceae > Shewanella > Shewanella sp. SM71. The sequence continues at coordinate 151,380 of NZ_JAKKRW010000013.1, read as the reverse complement.
CAGCACGTGTCGGTAAGGTTCGCAGCTGTTATTGGTATAAGCCTTTAACTCATCATTGGCTTCTTCCATCGACAGTTCACCGACCAGTAGGACTATGTCTTTTAAGAATAATCTGGCGGCAGCATGGCGGTTACGATCGAGCACCTCTTGGGTGACTTTTGCGGTAACAAACGGGTTGCCGTCGCGATCGCCGCCCATCCAGCTTGAAAAGCGCACTGGCGCGATATCAATCGGTAATTGCTGCCCTGTGCGTTGCTGCACTCGATCGTTAAGTTGTCTTAAGAAGTCAGGCACCGCATGCCAGAGTGACTCTTCAATGGTGGATAATCCCCAGCGAGCCTCATCTACTGGAGTTGGGCGCTCGCGGCGGATCTCATTGGTGTGCCATATTTGCGCGATTAATTGGCGCAGGCGCAGATTGATCTGTTGACGTTCTCTATCCGATAGTTGGTCGTTTTCTTGCTCTGTTAAGCAGTCGACAATGGCGGCGTATTTTTGGATCAGGGTGCGACGGGAAATTTCAGTGGGGTGCGCTGTTAGCACCAGATCGATATCCAGTGTTTTTAGACAGTCGAGCATTTTAGCTTGGTCGACACGACCATTGAGCATGCGGCCTAGGAGTTGTTCCACTGGGTCTGGCACGCAGACAAGTTCGTCGCAATTACGACTGATAGTATGAAATTGCTCGGATAAGTTAGCTAAGTTAAGAAATTGGTTAAAAGCTTTTGCAAAAGGGACTAATTCTTCGTCTGGCAAAGCTGTCAGTAACTCGAGCATTTGCTCTCTGGCGGCTTGATCGCCTCGGCGTGAGTCTTTGGCAAGCTTACGGATCTGTTCAACCTTCTCAAGAAAAGAGTCCCCAAGATGGGTACGCATAGTATCGCCAAGGATTTGGCCTAACATACTCACGTTCGATCTTAATGACGCATACATATCTGTCATATTGTCTGCCATGGTTACTGACATAGTTACTCCGAATAGAAAAACATGAAAATTCCGCTGTGCATTTAGCCCGTTAGCACAATACCTATCACTTGGGGCTATGGTCAACAGCAGAACTTATAACTTATACGACTGGCTTATCCGATATGCAACCAATCACGGTATTTGATGAAGAATATTCAATAGAAATGCGAAGTCACGCAATATTTTTTGATGATTAGTGCAAGTGAATATGAAGTGCATCATTTTATGCTTTGCAGACATGTATCTTAGCTGTTAATGAAAAGGACTGATTTTGACTCATGTTGACCCTGGATAACTGTGTTATTAACGAGTTAGCTGAATGGGAACTGTGTCTTCGATATCCTAATTTGAGCTTAAAAGATGAAAATAAATTAAAAATATATATTCACATATATTGCATAAGTAGATCTTTGTGGTAGTCTAGCCATCAGTTGAGATGAGTCACCCCCTGTGACCTGTAGAGTGAATATCATGATGCACAGTATTAGCCTGACAGTGAATAAAATAACAACCTATTACGATTTCCTGCGACGATAGTCTTGTCATCATAGATATGCGCGGTTGCGTGTAAGCTATTCATCTACTCTTTAAGTTTCTTTGATTCGGTTAATAAGACAAAAAACATGAAAAATATCGCCATTATTGGTGCCAGTGGTTACACAGGCGCGCAACTGACCGCTTTAATCCATGCAGAAGCAGAACTGACGATTCAGGGTTTGTATGTTTCTGAAAACAGTTTAGATAAAGGTAAACCTTTAGCGGATTTGTATCCTAGCTATAGCCATATCGCATTAACGTTGTCGCCATTGTCCGATGAAGCTAAGGCAACAATCGTTGCAGAAGCGGATGCCGTGGTGTTAGCGACCGAGCACTCGGTGAGCCTGCATTTAGCGGCTTGGTTTTATAGCCAAGGGTTAGCGGTATTCGATTTAAGCGGTGCCTATCGTTTTAGCGATGTGGCGCAATATCCGAAGTGGTATGGCTTTGAACATGAATATCCTGAAGTTTTAGCCAAAGCCGTGTATGGCCTTGCCGAATGGAATGCTAAAGAAATCGCTGCGACTAAGATGATTGCCGTGCCAGGTTGTTACCCGACCGCATCATTGACAGCGTTAAAACCGCTAGCGAGTTTACTGACATCGGCTTATCCGGTGATCAATGCCGTGAGCGGCGTAACAGGTGCGGGCCGTAAAGCGCAGTTACACACCAGTTTTTGTGAAGTGAGCCTGACACCTTACGGCGTATTAGGCCATAGACATCAACCCGAGATCGCCACTCAGCTTGGTCAAGAAGTGATATTTACCCCGCACCTTGGCAACTTTAAGCGTGGCATTTTAGCGACCATTACTGTGCAGCTAAAACCAGGCACTACGACTGCCGATGTGGCAGCGGCCTATAGCGTATATGACCAGGCGCCATTGGTCACCGTGAAGCACAATCAGTTCCCGAAAGTAGACGATGTGGTGCTGACACCTAACTGTCACTTAGGTTGGAAGTTTGATGAGAATAGCGGTTACTTAGTGGTAGCTAGTGCCATCGATAACTTGATGAAAGGTGCTGCAAGCCAAGCGCTGCAATGCATAAAGATTCATTTTAACCTTTAATTGTTCATCCTTATTTAAGAGAGTCGTCAAGATGTCTATAAACAACTCAGTATTAGTGCTTAAAGTGGGCGGCGCGCTGCTGCAATGTGAAATGGGGATGGCGCGATTGATGGATACGGCTGCGGCTATGTTAGCCAATGGTCAGCAAGTGTTGATGGTGCATGGCGGCGGCTGTCTGGTGGATGAGCAGCTAGCAGCGAATGGTATGGAAACCGTCAAGTTAGAAGGTTTGCGTGTGACTCCGCCTGAGCAAATGCCGATTATTGCCGGCGCACTTGCGGGTACTTCGAACAAAATTCTTCAAGGCGCAGCGACTAAGGCTGGCATTGTGAGTGTGGGCATGAGCCTCGCCGATGGCAATACTGTTTCGGCTAAGATTAAAGATGAGCGTTTAGGCCTAGTGGGCGAAGTCACGCCAAACGATGGCACTTATCTTAAGTTTATCCTCGCCCAAGGTTGGATGCCGATTTGTAGCTCTATCGCCATGATGGACGATGGACAAATGCTTAATGTCAATGCAGACCAAGCGGCAACGGCATTAGCCAAATTAGTGGGCGGCAAGTTAGTGCTACTGTCGGATGTTTCTGGGGTGCTCGATGGTAAAGGCCAGCTCATCCACAGTTTAAATGGCAAGCAGATAGCAGACCTTGTTAAGCAAGGTGTGATCGAAAAAGGAATGAAGGTCAAAGTTGAAGCTGCGCTCGAAGTCGCACAGTGGATGGGGCAGGCGGTACAAGTTGCCTCGTGGCGTGATGCAAGCCAATTAATCGCATTAGCAAAAGGTGAAGCCGTAGGAACACAAATCCAACCATAAGTGGAGTAGGTTATGAAGCATTTACTATCGATAAAAGACTTAACCCAGCAGCAGTTACAGGATCTAATTGCCTTGGCAAAAACGATCAAAGCCAATCCGGCTGAGTATCGTCATGCGCTGGATGGCAAGAGTGTGGTGATGTTATTTGAAAAGCCCTCACTCAGAACACGCGTTAGCTTTGATATCGGTATTAATAAGCTCGGTGGCCACTGTTTATACCTAGACCAGCAAAATGGTGAACTGGGAAAACGGGAATCGGTTGCTGACTTTGCTTCTAACCTGTCATGTTGGGCCGACGCAATTGTGGCGAGAACCTATTCACACACCACTATCGAACAATTAGCCGAGTTCGGCTCAGTGCCCGTGATCAATGCGCTGTCGGATCTTTATCATCCTTGCCAAGCCTTAGCTGACTTTTTAACTCTGGCAGAGCAGTTTGAGGATGTCAGTAAAGCTAAATTAGCTTATGTTGGTGATGGTAATAATGTCACTAACTCGCTGATGTACTGTGCGGCTATTCTCGGTGCCACCATGACAGTGATCTGCCCTGCGGGTCACTTTCCTGATGGCTACGTAGTGGCAGAAGTGCAAGAGCTCGCCAAACGATATGGCGGCAAGATAGTGCTCACTTCAGATATCGATGCGATTGAAGGTCACGACGCTATTTATACTGATACTTGGATTTCAATGGGCGACCCAACGCCGCTGGCGGATATTAAAGCGAAGTTTGCACCATACCAAGTAAACAAAGCTTTGATGGCGAAAGCGGGCGCTAACTTCTTTATGCATTGTTTGCCTGCCCACCGTGGTGTAGAAGTAACAGATGAAGTGATGGACGGTGCAGGCTCCTTAATTCTGCAACAAGCCGAAAATCGGATGCATGCCCAAAATGCGGTACTGGTAACCTTATTTAGTTAAATTAACCCTGTTTAGCAGCCTGTTTTCTCCTTGAGAGAAACGAGTCATAGGAATTTAAGATGTCTATCGAGATAAAAAATACTGGCGTGAAAAAAGTGGTTTTAGCCTATTCAGGTGGTCTAGATACCTCGGCCATTATTCCTTGGTTAAAAGAAAACTACGATAACTGTGAAATCATCGCATTCTGCGCCGATGTTGGCCAAGGCGAAGAAGAGTTGGTTGGCTTGACTGAAAAAGCTTTAGCTTCAGGTGCTTCTGAATGTCATATCGTCGATCTAAAAGAAGAATTCGTTAAAGACTATATCTACCCAACGATTGCGAGCGGTGCGATTTACGAAGGCACTTATTTACTCGGTACGTCAATGGCGCGTCCTATTATTGCTAAAGCGCAGGTTGAAGTGGCTCGTAAAGTGGGCGCCGATGCTCTGTGTCACGGTTGTACTGGCAAAGGTAACGACCAAGTGCGTTTCGAAGGTTGCTTCGCCGCATTAGCACCTGATTTAAAAGTGATTGCCCCATGGCGTGAATGGACTATGCAGAGCCGTGAAGATCTACTGGCCTATTTAGCTGAACGTGACATCAAGACGTCAGCATCAGCGACTAAAATCTATAGCCGTGATGCCAACGCTTTCCATATATCCCATGAAGGTGGTGAGTTAGAAGATCCATGGAACGAGCCAAGCAAAGGCGTATGGACACTGACTGCCGATCCTGAAGATGCACCGAACAAGCCTGAATATGTGTCGCTAGAAGTAGAACATGGCCGTATCACTAAAGTGAATGGTGAAGCCCTAACGCCTTATGCTGCGCTGATGACATTAAACGCCATTGCTGCGCCACACGGTGTGGGTCGTATCGACATTACCGAAAACCGTTTAGTCGGCATGAAGTCCCGTGGCTGTTACGAAACACCCGGCGGCACTGTGATGTTCGCAGCACTACGTGCGATTGAAGAGCTTGTACTCGACAAGACTAGCCGTAACTGGCGTGAGCAAGTTGCCGCACAAATGGCGCATTTAGTGTATGACGGCCGTTGGTTCACGCCACTGTGTAAGTCATTGCTGGCAGCATCTGAGTCACTGGCTGAATCAGTGAACGGTGAAGTTGTGGTTAAACTCTACAAAGGCCAAGCGAGCGCAGTGAAGAAACGTTCACCTAACAGCTTGTACTCTGAAGCGTTTGCCACCTTTGGTGAAGATCAAGTGTACGATCAAAAACATGCCGAAGGCTTTATCCGCCTGTACTCATTGGCGAGCCGCATCCGCGCACTCAACGCTAACGATGTAAAGTCTAAGTAATAGGTCGTGTAAAAGGGCGCCTAGCGCCCTTTTTTGTTTTTAGGTTTTGATTTAGTTTTTGATTCAGATGAGTCGATTTCAAATAAGCAGTGAGTAAGGGGAGTTAGCATGGCTTTATGGGGTGGAAGATTTCAGGGCGAAACGAGCGCGCTATTCAAATTATTCAACGATTCGTTGCCTGTGGATTATCGCTTGTTCGAACAGGATGTGGTCGGCTCCATCGCTTGGGCGGATGCGATCGCCAGCGTGGGAATTATCTCGGCAACTGAATGCTGCGACTTGAAAAAAGCGCTTAATGACTTGCTGGTGGAAGTGCAGGGCGATCCGGCGATTATTCTTGCCTCGGGCGCCGAAGATATTCACAGTTTCGTCGAGTCGGCTTTGATTGCCAAAGTGGGCGATCTCGGTAAGAAATTGCACACTGGTCGTAGCCGTAACGATCAAGTTGCCACCGATTTAAAGCTTTGGTGTCAATCCGAAGGCAAAGCATTACTCGCGCGCCTTCACAGCTTACATGCTGAATTACTGGCGTTGGCTGAGCGTGAATTTGATGCGGTAATGCCGGGTTATACTCACTTGCAGCGCGCGCAACCTGTGACATTTGGCCACTGGTGTTTAGCGTATGTGGAAATGACTGAGCGGGATATCAGCCGTTTAAGCGATGCGTTAACCCGCGCTAATACCTGTCCTTTAGGTTCTGGAGCATTAGCAGGCACAGCTTATAAGATGGATCGACATGCTCTGGCCGCGGCGCTGAATTTTGCCTCGCCAACGCTGAATAGCTTAGATAGCGTATCAGACAGAGATCACGTGGTAGAGCTTTGTTCAACCGCATCGATCAGCATGATGCACTTAAGCCGTATGGCTGAAGATTTGATTTTCTTTAACTCAGGTGAAGCGAACTTTATTTCCCTGAGTGATGAAGTGACCTCGGGTTCATCCCTGATGCCACAGAAGAAAAATCCAGACGCATTAGAGCTTATCCGTGGTAAAACGGGCCGGGTGTATGGCAGCTTAGTGGGCATTCTCACTACGATGAAAGCGCTGCCTTTGGCGTACAACAAAGATATGCAGGAAGATAAAGAAGGCCTGTTTGATGTGGTCGATAGTTGGGCAATTTGCCTCGATATGGCGGCGTTAGTGTTATCGGGTCTGAAAGTTAATCGTCCTAATGCGCTGTTAGCTGCGCAGCAAGGTTATGCAAATTCAACTGAGCTTGCGGATTATCTCGTGTCTAAAGGTATGCCTTTCCGTGAGGCGCACCATGTTGTGGGTGAAGTCGTGGTTGCTGCGATAGCGAAGCAAATTCCGCTCGAGGATTTCTCCTTGGCCGAATTAAAAACTTTTGCCGCTATCATTGAAGATGATGTCTATCCAAACCTGACTATTGAAGCTTGTTTAGCGAAACGTGACGTGCTCGGTGGTACTGCATTGCCACGAATTCAGAAGGCGATTGCGGCCAAGAAAGTACGTTAGCGAGTTATTCAAATCCACAATTCAAGCCAATAAAAAACGCGACATTAGGTCGCGTTTTTTATTGGGCCACAATTAGTGATAATGACTTTTTAGCATTTGTTTATTGGAATAAGTCGTCAGTTGGCGCATCGATGAAGAGGTTATTTTCATCCTGAGTTTCGCTGATGTATTCCTTCGGCTCTGTACCTGAAATAAAGTACTCGAACGCACTGGTATAGTCGGTTTTTCGAGTAAGTTTACCCGTCGCTAAATCAATGCGTACCGAAACTATGCCTTCTGGCGGAATCGAGGTTGTCTCAGGAGTGCCTTGTAAGACACTGTTCATAAACTCGTTCCAGCCCGGACCTGCTGTTTTCGCACCCGCTTCGGCGCCAGTTATCTGATCTTTTTCGCCGTTTGCATTCCATGCGGTTCTGCCCAGTTGGCGACCGTGATCGTCGAAACCGACCCAGAAAGTGCTAGTGATGACTGGGCTAAAACCACTGAACCAAGTGTCGCGCGATTCGTTGGTAGTACCCGTTTTACCTGCAATATCATGGCGCTTAATCAATTTTGCTGCGCGCCAAGCCGTACCTTGCCAACCCGTGCCTTTACTCCAATCGCCCCCACCCCAGATCACGCTCTTCAGTGCTTCGGTAATGAGGAATGCCGTTTGCTCTGAAATAATTTGCGGAGCGTAGCGACCAGTTTGTTTGAAACACTGGGCAACGGGGGCACTAGGTTCAGCACTAGAGTCTCCACTTACGCTGAACGCCATAGGATCGCTCGGTGTAACTGGTTGGCTAAGACTTTGGCTAGGCATACAGGCCAATGTAGGGTTCGCTTTTTCGATGACATTGCCGTAAGCATCTTCTACGCGATCAATATAGAAAGGTTCGAGTAAGAAACCGCCGTTAGCAAATACGTTAAATGCAGTAACTACTTGCAATGGCGTGACTGAAGACGAACCTAATGCAATCGATTCGTTGCGAGGTAAGTCGTTAGGATCAAAACCAAATTCAACGAGTTGAGCAATGGTTTCGTCGAGTCCGACATGGCGCATTGCACGCACAGACATAACGTTAATAGATTGCGCTAAACCCACACGTAAACGAGTGGGGCCGCCATAGATATCGGGTGAGTTTTTAGGGCGCCATGCAGTGCCTTGGCTGATATCGGGTTTATTAATTGGCGCATTGTCTATGAGGGTCGCTAAGGTAAAGCCTTTCTCTAATGCTGCGGCATAGATGAAAGGTTTAATATTCGAACCTAATTGACGTTTCGCTTGAGTCACTCGGTTGTATTGGCTTTGGCTAAAGCTATAACCACCAACTAAAGTGCGAATAGCACCATTTTTGGGGTCGAGTGATACTGTTGCGCTGGCGACTTCTGGTACTTGCGATAGTTGCAAATATTGGCCGTTATCACGGATCCAAATACGCTCGCCGACCTTGAGTATGTCAGAAGCTGATTTCGGTACACTGCCTTGACGCTTATCAGTAATAAATTTACGTGCCCACTTCAATCCATCCCAAGTAATGACTTTAGTTTCGCCTTTGGCGGTCATTATGCTGGCTTGCTGATCTGCAATGCTGATGACTGCGGCGGGTTGCAATTCTTGTACTGAAGCAATCTTGGCTAGTTCAGTTTTGATTTGAGCAGGTTCAGGTTTTTCGTCCGTCCACAACACGGCAGCAGGACCGCGGTAGCCATGGCGTTCATCATAGGCATAGACGTTATTACGCAGTGCCTGTTGAGCTTTAAGTTGTAGATCCGATGAGATAGTCGTATAGACGTTGTAGCCATTGGTATAGGCTTCTTCTTCACCGTACTTCTGTACCATGTAATCCCGAGCCATTTCAGAAATATAAGGGGCATAGAGATCAATTTCAGCGCCATGATATCTGGCCACCAATGGTTCTTGTAGTGCTGCTTGGTATTCGGTTTGGCTGATGTAGCCGACTTCATTCATCCGCATGAGGACGACATTACGGCGAGCCAATGCACGCGAAGGTGACGTGATTGGATTGAGTGTAGAGGGCGCCTTGGGTAGGCCTGCAATAACGGCCAGTTCAGATAAGCTGAGTTCTTGCACGTTTTTACCGAAATACACTTGCGCAGCAGCCCCAACCCCATAGGCCCGTTGGCCTAAGTAAATGCGGTTTACGTAGAGCTCTAAAATTTCATCTTTGGTGAGCAACTCTTCAATATGATAGGAGATAAAAATCTCCTTCACTTTACGAATAATAGTCTTATCGCGGGTTAAGAAGAAGTTACGCGCGACCTGCATGGTAATCGTACTCGCACCTTGCTTTTTCTCACCAGTGGTCAACATCACTAATGCGGCGCGAAGCACGCCAACAGGGTCTATACCACCATGTTCATAAAAGCGGGCATCTTCGGTTGCGATAAACGCCTGTAGCAGAGGTTTTGGCACTTCGTCTAACGTTAGTGGAATGCGACGTTTCTCACCGAATTGAGAAATAAGTTTGCCGTCACTACTGTAAATACGTAAAGGTGTTTGAAGTTGCACATTTTTTAGTGTTGAAACATCCGGTAAATCCGGCAAAACATAAAAGTATGCTGCCACAATGGCGCCTACGCCCAAAAGGGCTAGACTGAATAGTGCTATAACAATACGTTTTAACCACTTCACCAAAATTTATCCTAATGTTCTGTTAAGTGCGACAGTATATAAGGCGCACACGTCTTGGTGAAGTAAAAACGTGAGACTCACAAAATAGCATTTGTAAAATGATGAAACATTCGATACAAGTAAGTATAACAAGTTGATTTTGTGCTAATCTCTTTTACTGAAATATAAATAAAAAAGTGACAATGGATATGCTTTCAAATTTATGGAAGCGTCAGGCTCCGCAGATGGTGGGAATCGATATCGGTTCCCATGAAGTTAAGGCCATTTTGTTGAGTAAGACTGCTGACGGATACAAAATATTGAGTCATGCCGCGGTACCCATTAAGAAGGGAGCCGTTAACGATCATGATATTCGTGATGCTGATGCCGTTGTTGAATGCCTTAAGCAAATAAAACGTAGCCTGCCTAAATCCGTTAAATATGCCGCTGTTTCTGTTTCGGGTTCTGCTGTGATGACGAAAGTGATCTACATGGATGCCTCCCTTAGTGAGGAAGAAATGGAGGCACAGATAGAAATTGAAGCCGATAACCTTATTCCGTATTCACTCGATGAAGTTAGCATAGATTTTGAAACGCTAAACGTAAACAGTACCGATCCTACTAAAGTTGATGTGCTGTTGAGCGCATGCCGCACTGACAATATTGATGTCAGAGTCGATGCGCTGGATAGCGTTGAACTTGAGGCTAAAGTGGTGGATGTTGAAGGTTACGCTCTAGGTAGAGCTGCCGAGTTAATTCTGGCTCAGCTTCCAGAAGGAGCGAAGCATAAAGCCGTTGCTATGGTTGATATCGGCGCGAATATGACGACTTTCTCTGTGGTTGAATCGGGTGAGACGACTTTTATTCGTGAGCAAGCTTTCGGTGGTGAGCAATTTACTCAGTCAATATTATCCTTCTATGGCATGTCTTATGATCAAGCTGAGAAAGCAAAGATTGAAGGCGACTTACCACGAAATTATATGTTTGAAGTCTTGTCACCTTTTCAAACTCAGCTATTACAACAAATAAAACGTACGCTGCAGATTTATTGCACTTCCAGCGGTAAAGATAAAGTCGACTATCTCGTATTATGCGGTGGGACATCTAAATTAGAAGGTATGGCTAATTTACTGACGAATGAATTGGGTGTTCACACTATTATCGCCGATCCTTTTCAAGGGTGTTTGCATGCCGATGAGTCTGTTAAAAGTGCGCTGCAACCTACAATCAGCAAATATATGGTTGCTTGTGGCTTAGCATTGAGGAGTTACGGTCAATGGCGAACATAAACCTACTCCCTTGGCGAGAAGAGGCGAGAGAAAAACAAAAGCGCGACTATATTGGTATTTTAGCGGCAGTATTTTTAGCGTCGGCGATTTTAGTCTATGTCGCAGTATCTTTATTAGATGTTATGACAGATGAGCAAAAAGCACGTAACGCTTATTTGCAATCGGAAATCAGTCTGCTTGAAACACAAATTTCTGAGATCAAGAAAATTACTGAACGTAAGAAAGATATTGAGCGGCGTACAGAAATTATTCTTAATCTACAGCAATCCCGTAATTTGCCTACTCACGTGTTAGATGAGCTTGTTCGAATTGTACCTCCAGGAATATATCTGTCTAGTCTAGAGAAAAAAGGCAGTTTGTTGCTGATTGAAGGGCGTAGTGAATCGAACAATAACGTCGCCAACATGATGCGAAAAGTGAAAACTTCCGAATGGTTAACCGATCCTAATATGCAATCGATCGTGACCCAAAATGAAGAGTTACGGCAATTACAGCGTTTTAGTTTGAGAGTCACTATTAAAGGCGCGAGTGTAGATGAGCCTGAGAAAATGACAAAAGGAGCGAGTAAATGAAACTCGATCTAAGTCAATTTAATGATATCGACTTTGAAAATATTGGTGGTTGGCCAAATCAAGTTAAAACCTTTTTCGCGATCCTTTTAGCACTCTGTGTTTTTGCTGCGGGATATTTATTGGTCGTCTCCGATTCGGTAGATATTTATACCGCAGAGCAAGATAAAGAAGTGCAGCTTAGAGATGATTTCAAGAATAAGTATCAACTTGCGGCAAATTTAAAACTCTACCGAGAGCAGCTAGCGACGATGGAAGTACAGTTTGCAGAGTTACTGAAGATGCTGCCATCTGAAAATGAAATGCCAGGTTTGCTAGACGATTTAACTTTTGTGGCTACGGATGCAGGACTCAAAATTAATAGTTTGAATTGGGAGGCCGAAATCCAGCGGGATTTCTACATTGAGTTTCCAATTAAAATGTCTGTGACGGGAGATTACCATCAGCTAGGTAGTATGGTGAGTGGTGTCGCTAAGCTGCCGCGTATCGTTAGCCTCCATGATTTCACCATTAAGCGAGATGAAGCAGGCAACTTAGCAATGGATATCTTAGCCAAGACATACCGCTTTAAAGAAGGGGCTGAATTACCGCCTGAAAAACCTGCTAATAAGGGGAAGAAATAATGAAATTCTTACCTTTGTTAGCCTTGAGTCTTTTTTTAATGGGTTGTGTTGGCGATCGTAGTGATTTAGAGCTATTTGTTACTACAACCAAAGCGCAACACGTTGCTCATATCCCGCCCTTGAAAGAGCCGCCAAGATTTGAGCACTTTGCCTATCAAGCCGAGTTAATGCGTAGCCCTTTTGTACCACCTTCGCGTGAGTTAACGGAAGAAGTTGTTGATACCAGCAAAGATTGTTTACAACCGGACTTAAAGCGTCGAAAAGGACGATTAGAAACTTATCCTTTAGATAATTTAAAAATGCGTGGCACCTTAAGTGAAGCCGATACAACTTGGGCGTTAGTTGAAACAAATGACGGCAGTGTTTATCGGATGGGCGTTGGTGAGTATTTAGGTCTGTTTAATGGACGCATTTCTAAAGTTACTTCACAAAATGTCGAAGTAGTAGAATTAATTCCAGATGGTTCAGGCTGTTGGTCCGAAAGGACGAGCAATTTAGAACTTTCTGGAGAATAACGAGCGAAGGATGAGGGAATAATGAAATCTTCTGCCGCGATAAAAGTCCCGTTAATTTCTTCAGGCTTAATCAAGTCTGTTATTGGGATCGCATTGGTATTTGGCATTTTGCCATCGAGTTATGCTGCAAACCGATTAATGGATGTTAAGTACCATGCCTTGGTTGACCATCAGTTAGAGCTAGAGTTGGTATTTGAAGAAGCGGTCACTCCGCCAGTTATTGACTCTAATGCCTCGCCTGCAGAGCTCGTATTAACCTTTGATAATAGTATTTCTGGTTTATCCAAGGATCGCTTACCCATTAATCAAGTCGGTGTAACTGACATGGTGACTGAGCAACAAGATACTCGTCTTAAAGTCACCTTAGGTATGTCCAAAGTGAAACCTTACCAAGGTTCAGTCATGGGCAACTCATATCGACTCACTATTAATGATGAGGTTGCAGGCGCTCAGACTCAGGCAGAAAATCCCTTCGTTAACAGCATTAAAAATATCGATTTTCGTCGTAATGAAAATGGTGGCGGTGAGTTATTAGTCTATTTGAATAACCGCTCGGTTGCCGTTAACGTTGAGCAAGTGGGCGCTAAACTCGAAGTTAAGTTATATAACACTGATATTAATAGTGATCTGCTTTATGTTATGGATGTGAAAGATTTTTCAACGCCAGTAAAAAGCTTCGAGACATTTAAAGAAGATCTAACAACGCGCATTTTAGTTGATATTGCTGGGGAATATGAGTTCAGTTATAAGCAAGAGGATAATCTCTTTAGACTCTCGATGAATAAAGTTGAGAGAGTTGCCGCCAAGAAAGATGTTAAAAAATACAATGGCCGAACTTTGTCGCTTAACTTTCAAAATATCCCTGTACGTACTGTTTTGCAGATCATTGCTGACTATAACAATTTTAACTTAGTCACGAGTGATACTGTTGAAGGCAACATCACCTTGAGATTGGATGATGTGCCCTGGGACCAAGCATTAGATTTGATTCTACAAACCAAAGGCCTAGATAAACGTATCGAAGGCAACATCTTAATGGTGGCACCGAGCGAAGAGTTGGCTATTCGTGAAAGCCAAAATCTCAAAAATAGGCAAGAAGTTAAAGAGCTAGCACCTTTGTATTCTGAGTACTTGCAAATTAACTATGCCAAAGCGATCGATATTGCTGAGCTCCTTAAAAGTGCAGATTCTAGTTTACTCTCGCCACGCGGTTCAGTCGCGGTCGATGAACGTACCAACACTGTACTTGTGAAAGATACGGCAGAAACGATTGAGAACATCCATCGTTTAGTCGAAGTACTCGATATCCCTATTCGTCAAGTACTGATCGAGTCACGTATGGTAACGGTCAAAGATGATGTCTCTGAAGACTTAGGCATACGTTGGGGCGTAACGGATCAGCAGGGCAGTAAGGGAACCTCAGGTACATTAGAAGGTGCTCAGAGTATTGCCAACGGCATCATTCCAACTCCTGACCAACGTTTGAACGTTAATTTGCCTGCGGCAGTGACCAATCCAACAAGTATCGCATTCCACGTTGCTAAGTTGGCAGATGGTACTATTCTTGATTTGGAATTGAGTGCGTTAGAGCAAGAAAATAAAGGTGAAATTATCGCCAGCCCTCGTATTACTACCTCTAACCAAAAGGCGGCTTATATTGAGCAGGGTGTGGAGATCCCTTATGTGCAGTCGACTTCAAGCGGTGCAACCTCGGTCACTTTTAAGAAAGCCGTGTTGTCCTTGCGAGTTACACCACAAATTACACCAGATAACCGCGTTATTTTAGATTTGGAAATCACCCAAGACTCTCAGGGCAAGACGGTTGACACACCAACGGGTCCCGCTGTCGCCATCGATACTCAACGTATTGGCACTCAAGTGCTAGTTGATAACGGTGAAACCATAGTCCTTGGTGGTATTTATCAGCAAAACTTGATCAGCCGTGTGAGTAAAGTCCCTATTCTCGGTGACATTCCCTTAGTCGGTTTCCTGTTTAGGAACACAACAGACAAAAATGAGCGTCAAGAGCTACTTATTTTCGTAACCCCCAAAATAGTCGGTGAGAAGATCTAAGCACTTGCTATGTATCGACTAAAGCCAGCAGTGATTGCTGGCTTTATTATTACTGGAATACAATTCTTTGCATAAATAGCGCACATGGCTTGCCATAGTAGACCCTAAGCTGAGATAATCCTCGGTCAAGTCTCATAAGAGCAAGGTAACATATAGGTCGGCTTGATGTTGAGTCGATATAGGCATACTTTTCAATAAGATTCAGACGTACAAGAAATGGCTGAAAAACGTAATATTTTTCTGGTAGGCCCTATGGGCGCAGGTAAAAGCACAATTGGTCGCCATCTGGCGCAAATGCTGCATTTAGAATTCCACGATTCGGATCAAGAGATTGAACAACGCACAGGCGCTGATATTGCTTGGGTGTTTGACGTCGAAGGTGAAGAAGGCTTCCGTCGTCGTGAAGCTCAGGTTATTGCTGATTTGTCTGAGAAACAAGGTATCGTCCTTGCCACCGGTGGTGGTTCAGTACAAAGCAAAGATATCCGTAATCATCTGTCTGCTCGTGGCATTGTGGTTTACCTGGAAACCACTATCGACAAACAGGTCGCTCGTACTCAAAGAGACAAGCGACGCCCATTATTGCAAGTGGATGATCCTCGAGAAGTGTTGGAGAATCTTGCAGAGATCCGTAATCCATTGTACGAAGAAATTGCCGATGTGATTGTCAAAACCGATGATCAAAGCGCAAAGATCGTCGCAAATCAGATCATTGAGCAATTAGGTTTTTAGGCAGAATTTATGAAGCAAATTCAGGTTGATTTAGGTGTACGTAGTTATCCCATTTACATTGGCCAGAATTTGATGAGTGATGGCGAGACTTTGTCTCGCTACCTGCTTAAAAAACGTATTCTTATCGTCACCAATGAAACTGTCGCGCCTTTGTATCTTAAACAGATACAAGAGACGATGGCTTCGTTTGGTGAGGTAGAGAGTGTTATCCTTCCCGATGGCGAACAATTCAAAGACTTAGCACATCTAGATACTATTTTTACTGCACTGCTGCAGCAAAACTATGGTCGAGATTCTGTGCTGGTGGCTTTGGGTGGTGGCGTGATTGGTGATATGACGGGCTTTGCCGCGGCATGTTATCAACGTGGGATCGATTTTATTCAAATTCCGACAACTTTATTGTCGCAGGTGGATTCTTCCGTCGGCGGTAAAACGGCTGTTAACCATCCTCTTGGTAAAAACATGATTGGGGCCTTTTATCAGCCACAAATCGTGCTTATCGATACTTTATGTTTACATACGCTTCCAGCGCGCGAGTTTGCGGCGGGAATGGCGGAAGTCATCAAGTATGGCATCATGTGGGATGCTGATTTTTTTCAATGGCTTGAAGATAATGTAACGGCGCTAAAAACCTTAGATGCCGAAGCATTAGTTTATGCTATCTCTCGTTGCTGTGAGATTAAAGCCGATGTGGTTAGCCAAGATGAAACTGAGCAGGGCGTGCGTGCTTTGTTGAATCTGGGTCATACCTTTGGTCACGCGATTGAAGCCGAAATGGGCTACGGTAATTGGCTGCATGGTGAAGCCGTGTCAGCTGGCACAGTCCTTGCTGCTAAAACAGCTAAGGCACTGGGGCTTATCGATGAGTCAATAGTTTGTCGTATCATACAGTTACTACAAGCTTTTGATCTTCCAGTGAGTGCGCCGGAATCTATGGATTTCGACAGTTTCATTCAACATATGCGACGCGATAAAAAAGTTTTAGGCGGTCAGATTCGACTGGTGCTCCCAACGGCAATAGGCCGCGCGGATGTGTTTAGTCAAGTCACAGAATCTACCCTTGAACAGGTTATTCGCTGCGCATAAAAACTGTGTGGTGGGCGAGTGACGTTTCAGGGTTCTGTCTTGCTTCCTTCTCAGGAAGCCCTCATACAAAGAATGCATCATGTTGCCAGTTATAGCGATCAGTTGCTGGTGCTTTCTGGTGTCAGCGGTTCAGGAAAAACGACCTTAGTTACCGGATTAGCGACCGATTTTGACGAGTCAAATGCGGCATTTGTGATTTGTCCTATGCATGCCGATAACGCTGAGATACGCCGCAAAATTCTAGTCCAGCTAATTTCATCCCCTATTTTTGACGACGACATTCCCCTCGCCGATACCCTGTTGCGGCTTGCGAGCACGCAAACTAAACCCCTACATATCATTATCGATGATGCGCATTTATTGCCTAAGGCGCTATGGGCTGAGTGTATTATTCTCAATCAAATTCAGTGTGCGGGTAAGAATATTGCCGTCACGCTCACGGTTCCACCGGCATTCTTAGCGGACCTATTGCCACAATTACCCGAGCAATTGCGGCGGCAAATATTGCCTATCAGTATTGAGCCGTTAACCATGCCAGAGCGTGAAGCTTTGTATCAAACATTGCTGAGATACAGCGATCAAAACCCTTTTACGCCAAGGGAAATCGTACGCAGTCAGCTTGAGAAGCAAACGGGTACGCCGCAAGAAGTGGTCAATCTGTTAGATAAAGCCTTGCATAGCCCGCAAGAGAAAACATCTTCTTGGATGAAATATAAAGCTGTGGTGGTGACAGCTGTGAGCATGTTGTTAGCGCTAGGTATTTGGCTTGGTGTTACTCAACCATTTTCTGAAGAGCAAGCCCTAGAGACTGCGACTTTTCCTGCGATAGATTCACCCGCTTTCTTGTCCTATGGGCAAAAAATCTTAGCCCCCTATTTTGCTCTGCGCGCTGAACAATTAAAGTTTGCCACTGTAACCGTGAAAGTTAACGAACTAGATACATCCAAAGCCAAAACAGAACAGGCTGTCGATCCATTAAGTGAATTTCATGGTGAGGCACCACATCCAGAGCCTGATGATGCTGCCTTAGTGAGTGTTGGTGAAGTGAGTAGCAAGTCTTTTGGTGATGATGAGCCAACTGTGGATGCAGAGCCTCAAGCTAAAACGGTAGATGTTCAGTCCCCAGCGCCAGAGGTGGCAAAGGTTGATAAAACAGTTTTGGAACCGCAAAAGCCACTCAAAGGTTATACCGTACAAATAGCGAGTGTTGCTCAGCTAGATACCCTGCGTTCGACATTAAAGAGTCTTGAGAATGTCGAGGGCGTTCGAGTCGCAAAGTATAAACAGCGGTGGGTTGTTCTCGTTGGTCACTATAGCAGTAGCAAATTGGCTTCGAATGCGGCGGCGCAATTGGTTAAGGAGTATCGTTTTGAGCAACCTTGGGTCAGAAAATGGGCCGATTTGAAAGATTATCAAGTAGAAGAAAGTCTCTCAAATCGTGAAATTTCAGAATAAACAGAGTACAATCATGGCCTTTATTTTTGTCGGCATTCATCAAGTTAAATGATAAAAAAACACAGAGCCTTCCTTAAGTGGGCTGGCGGTAAATTTAAATTGGTGGATGATTTAGCCAGTTATTTACCCGCAGGAGACCGTTTGGTCGAGCCGTTTGTGGGTGCAGGATCCGTTTTCTTGAATACGGATTATCCTAGCTACCTGCTCTGTGACATTAATCAGGACTTGATCGAGTTATATCAGATCGTGAAGCATCAACCAGAAGCATACATTGCCGCCGCTAAAGCATTGTTTGTCGATGAGATGAATCAAAAGGAAGCTTACTATCAGGTGCGGACCGACTTTAATAAATGTCGCGACCCTTTCCAGCGTTCTGTGTATTTTCTTTATTTAAATCGCCATGGTTTTAATGGCTTATGCCGTTATAACCGTAAGGGTGGCTTCAATGTGCCCTTTGGCTCCTATAAAAAACCTTATTTCCCCGAAAAGGAAATCTGGGCCTTTTCTGAAAAAGCGCAACGTGCTGAGTTTAAATGCATTGGTTACGAAAAAGCCTTTGAGCAGACACGCAGTGGCGATGTTATCTATTGCGATCCACCTTACGCACCGTTATCTACTACATCCAGTTTCACGACATATGTTGGTGCAGGTTTTAGTTTAGACGATCAAGCACTGCTGGCTCGTCATTCGCGCCATACCGCGTTAGAGCGTGGTATTCCGGTATTGATTAGTAATCACGATATTCCATTAACTCGCGAGTTATATCGCGGCGCGCATTTAGCGAAAATTCAAGTGCAACGCAACATTAGCCAAAATGGCAGTGGTCGTAACAAAGTGGATGAGTTGATGGCGCTATATGATGAAAACTACGATCCAAAAGACGACTAGTTTCAACATAAATAACGTTTAGCTAAGCACTTGTCCTACGAGAAACATCAGACTTGCCACTAGGATGACAGCTAATACTATGCCCATCACTATGTAGGGCAATGGGGAACTGGTTTGAAAATCTTTTTTACGATTTTCGCTAGTTTGTACCCCGAAAAAGGCGGCAACGGTACTGTGGAATACTTGCCAAATGCGGCTAAGCATTAATAGGCGAGATGCGACGTAGTGGGCTTGAGATCATCCATAGGTTTATCTTGATGACCATGTAATAGTTCAAGTAGATCGACAAAGTGGAACTGACTCGAACGGTTTTTACCTGTAAGCCACGTTTTCCAGCTTAAGGTTTGTGCTTGATCGGCGCAGCGATTATTAGGGTGGCTACTGGGCAGTGCATTGTTGTAGCGAGTGTCATTGCTACAAGCGCAAGATGCAGTTTCGGTATTTTCCGTAAGTTTTTCAACGCCAAAAGCTAGCGTGGCCACTACAACTGCAGTAAATGCCAACATCATAGATGACTTGAATGTCACCGACCTAACATAGTGTGAAAACTGACTAAACCGCTCCATCATAACGCTTCCTTTGGAATGAACCAGCACTGCGCCTCGAGTATAACAAACTCGCTTAGTTTATGAACAAAAAATTATCAATTCCAGCCAAAATGCTCGGAAATATTAGCTTATTTTACCGAATCTAAGCCCTAATTTACTGCGATAGCTGCAGAGTGCGCTGCTTTACTGACATAGACATAGCGGATCAATTGCCAGAAATGTGGCTTTAGCTATAGAGGCTTAGCTTGGCTCAGGGTAAAATAAGGCACTTTTTATCCAAATAGCAGCGAGTGTTTTATGCGTCCATTCTTGATTGCTCCATCAATTTTATCTGCCGATTTTGCCCGTTTGGGTGACGATGTAAAAGCTGTGTTAGATGCGGGAACCGACGTAGTACATTTTGATGTGATGGATAATCACTATGTTCCTAACTTAACGATTGGCCCTATGGTGTGCCAGGCACTGCGTAACTATGGGATTACCGCTGATATTGATGTGCATTTGATGGTCAAGCCGGTTGACCGTATCGTGCCTGATTTTGCTAAAGCGGGCGCGTCTATTATTACTTTCCACCCAGAAGCCTCTGAGCACGTCGATCGCACTCTTCAGCTCATCAAAGAGTGCGGTTGCAAGGCGGGTCTCGTGTTTAATCCTGCGACACCACTGCATTATCTTGACCATGTGATGGATAAACTCGACGTGATCCTATTGATGTCAGTGAACCCTGGTTTTGGTGGTCAATCCTTTATTCCATCAACCTTAGATAAGCTGCGCCAAGTGCGTGCGCGTATTGATGCCAGTGGTTTTGATATTCGTTTAGAAGTCGATGGCGGCGTTAAGGTCGACAATATCGCAGAAATCGCGGCCGCCGGTGCGGACATGTTTGTTGCGGGCTCGGCTATTTTCGGCAAGCCCGATTATAAGGCCGTTGTTGATGAGATGCGTGCCGAACTTGCTAAAGTTGGGGCATAGCCATGTGGGATAAGATTAAAGCGATTGCGTTTGATCTAGATGGCACGCTGATTGACAGTGTGCCTGACCTAACCGTTGCCACGCAGGAAGCCTTAGCCGAGTTAGGTTTGAAGAGCTGCTCTGAGGCGCAAGTTCGTACTTGGGTCGGTAACGGTGCAGAGATGTTGATGCGCCGTGCTATGAGTCATGCTTTGGGTACGGATGTTGAGCAGACCGCGCTTGATACGGCCATGCCGATTTTTATGCATCATTATCAAGAAAATCTTGAAAAGCACAGTGCGCTGTATAGCGACGTGCATCAAGTGCTGCAAACTTTGTTTGATGCAGGCTTTAAGTTAGCGGTTGTCACTAATAAACCCTATCGTTTTACCATGCCATTACTCAAAGCCTTTGGGATTAACGACTTTTTCAGCTTAGTGTTAGGTGGTGATACCTTAGCGAAGATGAAGCCCGACCCTTTGCCGCTGCAGCACTTATTGCATGAGTGGCAATTGGAGAAAACTGAGTTATTGATGGTCGGCGATTCTAAAAACGACATTTTAGCGGCGAAAGCGGCTGGGATAGCGTCAATCGGCTTGACCTACGGCTACAACTACGGTGAAGATATTGGGCTCAGTGGCCCAGATGCCGTATGTGGGCAATTTAGTGAGATTCTGAACTGGGTAAAACCTACCAAGTAATGGGGGTTACCTGTTCTTTAGTCGATTTTTTAGTCTTTTTATATAATAGATAGTGGAGCAATGACGTAATGACCAAACCCATAGTACTCAGCGGTGCACAGCCGTCCGGCGAATTAACCATAGGTAACTACATGGGTGCATTGCGTCAATGGGTTGCGATGCAAGATAGCCACGACTGCCTGTATTGTGTCGTCGATTTGCATGCCATTACCGTGCGCCAAGATCCTAAAGCGTTGCGCGAAGCGTGTTTAGATACCTTAGCCCTGTATTTGGCCTGTGGCGTCGATCCTAAAAAGAGTACAGTGTTTATCCAGTCACAGGTGCCACAACATACGCAATTGGGTTGGGCATTAAACTGCTATACCCAAATGGGCGAGTTGAGCCGCATGACTCAGTTTAAAGATAAATCACAAAAGCACGCTAACAACATCAACGTGGGTTTATTTGGCTACCCAGTGTTGATGGCGGCGGATATTCTGATTTATCAAGCGAACGAAATCCCCGTTGGCCAAGATCAGAAACAACACCTTGAGTTAACGCGTGATATCGCTACTCGTTTTAACAATGCCTATGGTGATACTTTCACCATTCCTGAGCCGTTTATTCCTGAACTTGGCGCTAAAGTCATGTCGCTGCAGGAGCCGCTAAAGAAGATGTCTAAGTCAGACGACAACCGTAATAACGTTATCGGCCTGCTAGAAGATCCGAAATCAGTGCTGAAGAAGCTGAAAAAAGCCATGACAGACAGTGATGAGCCGCCAGTCGTGCGTTTTGATGTGGATAATAAACCGGGTGTTTCTAACCTGCTGAGTCTCATGTCGGGTGTGACAGGGCAAAGCATTGCGAGCCTAGAAGCCGAGTTTGAAGGCAAGATGTATGGCCATTTGAAAGGTGCAGCAGGTGAAGCGGTTGTGAGCATGTTAGAGCCACTGCAAGAGCGTTACCGCGCGATTCGTGCCGACCGTGCTTACTTAGACCAAGTGATGAAAGCTGGTGCACAGAGTGCGCAGGCGCGTGCCGAAGTGACCCTGAAGAAAGTGTATGAGAAGATTGGTTTGTTAGTGTAATCAATCGATCGATAAATTAAGCCGACGTTCGCGTCGGCTTTTTTGTGCCTGTAATTCATCCTAAGCCTGTGATTTTAGCCAAGATGAGAAAGCGGCAATCGCAGGTTCTGATAAACGGCGCTGCTTACAAAAGAAGGTAAATTCAAATCCGGTATGCACATCGGGAAGATTCAAGGCGACTAAACGCCCCGTGGTGATATCGCCAGCCACCATAAAGTCCGGCGCTAGGGCTAAGCCTTGGCCGGCAATCGCTGCTTCAATCGCCATCACAATATGACTAAAAACATGCTGTTGTTCGTTATCGAGTGGTATTTGGTGCGCCGATGACCACTTATGCCAGTCGAGCCCTAATGGTCCTTCATCAACCACCAGCAGGGCTTGTTGCTGGAAATTACTCAGGCTTATGTCGCGCCATTTAAGGTAAAAACTGGGGCTGCATACAGGAATTAAACGCTCTTTGTGCAGTAACTGTTGCCAATAGCCACGTTGATTTAGTTTGCCTGCGATGAAGATATCCGCGGTGCTGGTGCTTAGATCAGGATCTTGGGTGATCATCTCGAGGCGGATTTTCACGCTCGGATATTGGCGGCGAAAATCGGTGAGTCTGGGGATCAACCATTTCACCGAGAAGGAGCTATAAACGGCTAAGCACAGCTGCTGATTGGGCGTGTCGCGAATCTTCAAATTAAGGTCACTTAACTCGTTGAATATCCGCTCTAACTCTAGAAATAGTCCGTGCCCCTTAGGCGTTAACTGCAGTTTACGCCCCTGACGGTCGAACAGTTGCTCGCCAAAATACTCTTCTAATACTCGCACTTGGTGAGACACTGCACTTTGGGTGATGCACAGTTCATCGGCGGCCTTAGAAAAATGCTGCTGTCTGGCGGCTGCTTCAAATACTTGTAGAGCGCGTAATGGCGGGAGCTTTCTCATGATTTTCAATATCTAAAGGCTTTAGTATGAATTTAATTCATCTAGCATGAGAAAGCATCATTTCAGCTTAAGTTTTGCGAGGATTATCATGCCGCCATTGAGATTTATGGATGTTAAAAAATGCAACGCCCAGTAGTTATTGGTTTGATTTTATTGATAGTAGGTAACCTATTCAGTGCCTTCTATGATGTGTCGATCAAGTGGTTACCGGACGATGCGAGTGCCTCGACTTTCCTCCTTGTCAGGCAAATCTCTTCAGTATTTATGTTGTTGCCAGTGTGGCTGTATTCGCAGCGTCCGATGACGACACATATCTCAGTTCACCTTTGGCGTGCCAACATAGGCTCAGTTGGCGCGCTTTTTTTAATTATTGGCTTAATGGCATTACCGCTCGCGACAGTTAGCTCATTGTTTTACTCCGCACCGCTAATGATTATTTTGATGGGGTATTTCTTCCTGAGCGAGAGGATCACCGCTGCTCAGACAATCTGTACTGGCTTAGGTTTTGTCGGCATCTTGATTATCCTGCGACCGAGTGAAATGAACTGGTACGGCATTGCTGTGCTGTTTTCTGCTTTTACCTTTGCAGTGAATCAGTTAGCACTTAAAAAAGTACCCCATACTGAGCATCCCGTGCTAACGCTAATGCTATATAACTTGCTGGGTATTCCGGCAACGTTAGTGATTGCAGCGTTTCAGGGCATCGAAGGTTTGAGTTGGGAGCTGGTGGGCGTGGCCTTGCTGAGCAACGCATTTTTATTGGTTTATCACTGGTTTTGTGTGTTGGCTTACCGCAAGGCCCAGGCGAGTGATATCGCGATTGCGGAATACACAGGCTTGTTGTTTATTGTCTTTTTAGGCTGGTTGTTGTTCGATGAATGGTTGGATAACTTAAGTTGGCTCGGTGCAGCCTTAATCGTATTACCTTCGTTGTTTTTACCTTGGTTAGGATCGATCCTATCAAAATCGGCACCTAAGATAGCGGATACACTCACGGGAAAATAACAGCGAGGGTTTAAGCCTAAGTGGGCGAGTTGGCTCACCACTTAGGCTTAAGTTTTAAATAGATAAACTGCAAAATTACTTAGCATACTCAAATACTTTCACCACTTTACGCACGCCAGCAGTATTACGGGCGATATCAACAGCTAAGTCTGCTTGTGAGCGATGAATAACCCCCAGCAGGAAGACTTCACCATTTTCAGTGATGACTTTAATGCGAGTCACATCCAAATCTTTTTCGTTCAGCATGCGGCCCTTCACTTTGGTTGTAACCCAAGTGTCATTGCTGCGGGTGGTGAAAGAGGTTGGATTGCCAATGCGGATTTGATTATGTATTTTGCCGCCGAGCTTAAGATCTTGTACGACCTTGATGGCTTTATCCCTTAACGTAGAGTTAGGGGCTTGGCCTATCATAAGTACATTGCCATTGACGGATACACCCGTGATATTCGTTTGTTTTTTAAGATCTTCTTGCTCTAGCAGTGCGCTGGTGATCTTAAAATCAGTATTGGTATCATCAAGCTGAGTCTTAACAGTACGTTCGTCGTTGGCCATCATAGCGCCACTGACTGCGCCCACCATAACGGCACCGGCGCAGCCTTGAAGCAGCAAGCAAACCATTAACAGCGGGGCAGCGTGTCTCATTGCTGCTCGTCCTGTGGGAAGAGGGTGCGGTCAATATTGTCACACAGGCAATGGATCACCAGTAAGTGCACTTCTTGGATACGTGCAGTGACATTTGAAGGTACGCGGATTTCCACATCGTTCACGCTCAGTAGGCCAGCCATAGCGCCGCCATCTTTACCTGTTAGCGCTACGATAGTCATGTCGCGGCTTAATGCGGCTTCAATGGCTTTAATCACGTTACCTGAGTTGCCACTGGTCGAGATTGCTAGCAGAATGTCGCCCGGTTGACCTAAGGCAAAAATCTGTTTTGAGAAAATCTCATCATAGCTATAGTCGTTGGCGATAGCTGTGATGGTTGAAGTATCGGTAGACAGAGCGATGGCCGGTAAGGGTGGACGTTCAATCTCGTAGCGGTTTAGCAATTCTGCTGAGAAATGTTGCGCATCGCCAGCACTGCCGCCGTTACCGCAAGCAAGGATTTTATTGCCACCCAAAAGACAGTGCACCATCATCTCGGCCGCTTTGGCGATGGATTCTGGCAGTGCTTCGGCTGCATCGATTTTTGTCTGGATAGATTCAGTAAAGCTGTCTTTAATGCGTTCTAACATGGATAAATCCTTTCAGGATAAAGTGTTGCTATCATGCCATATTTCCACAAGCGTGTTGAGGCACAGACGTTAAAATAATTTGTGTAGTCACTCTTTCACTATTGGCGCTTAAAAGGCATCGACCAGCCAATGAATTTGATTAGCTTCCATGGCGATGACATCGAAACGACAGGGCACATCGAGTCTATTGAGTTGTAAATAGTGGCTAGCCGCTTTGCGAATTCGCGAAATCTGCGCGCTGCTTAGGGCCTGTAATGCGCCGCCATATTGATTTGCCGAACGATACTTCACTTCGACAAATACCCAATGGTTTTTATGGCGCATGATTAAATCAATTTCCCCAAACGGATAGCGGACATTACGTTCGACAAAAGTTAAGCCTTGTTGTTCAAGGTAACGTTGGGCGTGCGATTCTGCCTGCTGTCCGAGTGTCATAACTGGCGGAAGCTACCTCTTTCATAACGTCCCCAGCTTAATTGGCGGTTGACTATGCCATCTGGACTGACAGATAAAGCACCACTGCGACCATTGAATTGATAACCTGTGAATGAGCGCATTTGCGCCAAACGGCCGATCAAATCCATTGCATCATAACCCATAACAAACAAACGTTTCTGACTGTTATTCCAGCCCGAAAATAGTGTGTTGACCATCAGATTTTCTTCGCCGTTTTGCATTAGCCAAGGTGCGTCGCTTAGGGTCAGGTTATTTAAATCCTGCGCCGTTTGTGTGCTTTCATTTTCAACTCGGCTGCGGCTTGAGGTATATAAAGGCACAGGTTGTGTGAAAACGCTAAAGTTGACGTCGATAAAGGCCTTGAGCAGGGTTAGATCCTGTGGCGTTGAAATCATATAAATGGCATCAATATCTTGGCGCGAGCGGAAGTCGGCTTGTACTGAATTGCCTAACAGCTCTTTAATACGGGCGATCCGCTCTTGGCTATCGCGCACGCCAAGGGCATCTTGTACTGTGGTGCGCATTTTATCACCGCCATCGAAGTAGTGAACTTCGACAGGGTTATCGCTCTTCTTTTTCCATGCTTGAATAAAGCTTTCGGCCATGCGTTTGCCAAGGGCATCGTTACTGGCCAGCAGTAACGGCATAGTTACGCCATCTTGATATAAATGCTCCGCCGCATCGGCCGCCTCTTGTGCGGGAGATAATGCAAAGTAGAACTTATTCGGATCGGGTGTGAACTTATCAACCTGATTTAAAAATAGTTGCGGCACAGGCGTAGCAGGTGCTGTATTGGCTGTTTTGTCTGGGTTAGCAGTATTAGTTACCGCATTAGTGGTGGCTGTGTTTGCCGCATTGATCACTTGCAGTTGTTCAATTTCCGTAGGCAATAATGGGCCAATAATAAATTCGGCTCCCGCAGTTAGCGCCTGTTGGTAAGCGCTGGCAGCATCGTTTGCCGTGTCATAAAAGTTGACTGCGACTTGGTCATTTTGCTTGGCCATGTAACTGGCTAATATGCCTTGGCGAATTGCATTGGCAGCGTTAGCTCTTGGGCCTGTCAGCGGCAACAGCACAGCAATGTTTTTTGGCGTAAATGGCTTAGCGTTTAAGGCTCTGTCAAGATCGGCGGGTAGCTTAGCCGCTGCAGGATGATAAGGATTTTGTTTCTGCCATTCGCCTAAGTAGCGTACTAACTGTGTCGGATCGACAGCATAATGCTTCGCGATATAAGCCAATTGCAACCAACCCGTAAACACAGGAGTCTTAGCATCTTGGGTAAAGGCTTTTAAGGTTTGTTCGTGCATTGGCTGCAGCACTTGCCAAATCGCGTTATTCACCTCGTTGGCTTGGGCGGGGGGCAAGTAAGTCGTCAGTAAACTCAGTTCACGCACTTGCTCAATAGGCTGTTTATTCAATTGATATAAATGCGCCTTGAATTGGTGATAAGCCGTCATCTGCCAGCTTGGTAAGCTCCAATTGCTTGGATAATTCAGAACTTTAAGTGCATCACTATAGGTGGACGTGTGTTCAAGCACGCGCGCGGTCAAGTATTTATGTTCGGCCAAAAATGTTGGGCTCTGATTCAAGCTTGGCTGTATCGATTTAAGTAGCTTCTGCGCCGCTGCGTAGTCGTTGGCATTGATATAGGCATGGGCTGCGAGCAGCAGATTAGTATCGCGCTGCTGCGGATCTTTGCTATTGGCGGCTTGTGCCAAATACACATTGGCCGACAAAGGTGCGGATGCTAAAGAGGTGGCCACAGTGGGTGCAGTTCCGGTCGAGGTGGGCGTTGAAGTGCCACAACCCGCCAAGATTACCGATAAAATGGCCACGGAAACGAACTTAGTTGTATTCAGGCTTTTTAACACTGGGCTTCACTCTGGTAAGATGCAGCCTCTAGTTTAACCTTCTCTCGCGCTTGACGAAAGTCTTGGC
Organism: Shewanella sp. SM71; assembly: GCF_025653905.1. NCBI lineage: Bacteria > Pseudomonadati > Pseudomonadota > Gammaproteobacteria > Alteromonadales > Shewanellaceae > Shewanella > Shewanella sp. SM71. The sequence continues at coordinate 123,629 of NZ_JAKKRW010000013.1, read as the reverse complement.
ACTGTCATTACAGAGGTATATATGGACCAAAGCGTCGCACTCTACATAGTTCCTACTCCCATAGGTAATTTGGGCGATATGAGCTCACGGGCAATAGAGGTGCTGAATCAGGTTTCATTGATCGCCTGTGAAGATACTCGCCACAGCGGTAAGTTATTGAGCCACTTTGGTATTACTACAAAAACTACGGCGCTGCATGATCATAACGAGCGTGCTCGTGCCCAGTGGATTGTCGATCAGCTTGCAGCTGGGTTGTCAATTGCATTAATTTCAGATGCGGGTACCCCGTTGATTTCCGATCCGGGTTATCACTTGGTCTCCCATGTGCGCCAATCTGGGTTTAATGTGATCCCCTTGCCCGGCCCTTGCGCGGCAATTACCGCCCTGAGCGCCTCGGGTTTGCCATCGGACCGTTTTTCTTTCGAAGGTTTTCTGCCCTCTAAAGAAAAAGCCCGCGCTGATAAGTTATTGGCACTGAAAGAAGATCCGCGCACGCTGATATTTTATGAATCACCCCATCGCATCGAGCACAGTCTAACGACTATGGTTGAAGTACTTGGTGGCGAACGCCATGTCGTCATGGCGCGTGAAGTAACCAAAACCTTCGAAACTTTTTTATCTGGTCCTGTCTCAGAGGTGCTTGCCACCGTAAGTACTGACCCGAATCAGCAGAAGGGTGAAATCGTGCTTATGGTGCATGGCTACCATTTGAGTGATGACGAAGCAATTCCCACCGTCGCCATTAATACGCTCAAACTCTTATGTGAGGAATTGCCATTGAAGAAAGCTGCAGCAATTGCCGCGCAAATTCATGGACTTAAAAAGAACGCTCTGTACAAATACGGCCTAGAGTCTGATTTATAAGCGCTAAAACGGTTACGAGCGGATTATCTGTGGTGCATCAGGGTGGCTTAGGCTATAATCCGCGCCGAGTTGGCCAGACAGTCGCCGCGTTCGCAAGAACGGGGAGGAAAGTCCGGGCTCCAAAGAGCGGGGTGCCAGGTAACGCCTGGGCGGTGCGAACCGACGACAAGTGCAACAGAGAGTAGACCGCCTGCCTGATTTATCAGGTCGGTAAGGGTGAAAGGGTGCGGTAAGAGCGCACCGTGCGGCTAGCAATAGTTCGTAGCAAGGTAAACTCCACCCGGAGCAAGACCAAATAGGGTTCCGTATGGCGTGGCTCGCGTTGGAACCGGGTAGGTCGCTTGAGCCTGTGAGCGATTGCAGGCCTAGATGAATGACTGTCCAAGACAGGACCCGGCTTATCGGCCAACTCACCTCATTCAACAAAAAGCCCGTTTGTCGTAATGACAAACGGGCTTTTTGTTTTTTTAATTTATACGGTAATGATAAATTTTATTTGATTAACTCATTAAAACATCAGAGTTATCTCGTTCTCCCGTCCCTTCAGTCTATCGCTTATTTAGCTTTCAGTTTAGCCGCCATTACAGCTATTTTTAGTCCTTCTTCGTCGCAGGTAAAAATTACTCAATGCAGGTAACATCTACCGTTAACTGGGAGGGTTAATAGAAATAATGGAGTTCTAACCTTTTGTTTTTATGCGTTTATATTGTTTGGTATAGCCATTGCATTGGTTTGTCCGCAAAGTGCAGCATCTTGTTGCATTGCACAGTGTTCACCAAGGAGGCTTTCTATGGCCAGTTCAAAAAGCGTAGCAGAACAAACTAACAGTGTAGCAGAACAAACTAACAGTAAAGATAGCGGTGCTTTAAATTCACCCACAACAGCGAAAGCAACTGAAGTGACGCACCATGCTGTTGATGTAGTAGCAGAGAAAGCCGCAGTTGCAGAAGACACTTTGCGTAAAACGGCAGCTAGCTCACAGGAAACTCTGGCGCTCAAGCAGGAGGAAATCAAATTACAACTGCAAAGTTCTTATAGCAAAACCCGTGAGTTGGCAGCGCAAAATCCATTGGCTACAGCTGGGATTGCCTTTGCCGCTGGCGTGGTATTAACGGCTTTATTGCGCCGTCGCTAAGGTGGATTTATGCAAAACCGTGCAAGGTCAGAGGCGCCAGAACAAAGGCCCGTCCAGCATAGTGCGCAAACCGCCAAAACAGGGCAGACAGCATCAGCTGCTGCCCAGCATAAAGTTATTGATCAGGCAATGGAGCAACTGGCTGAAATAGCTGTTCTTAGCAGTTCAGTGAAGCAAGCCTATCTCGAGCAGTTGAAGTTGGCCGGGGAAATAGCAACGGCAGAATGGCGGTTAACAGGGCGTAGCCTGATTATTGCTGCGGCTTTAGTCGTCTGTTTTGGTACTGGCATTACGTTATTCTGGGGCAGTATTTTATTGCTGTTGGGCTATATGCTGTTTCAATTGAGCGGTTCGTTATTGGCCACTGTGAGCGCTTTGGTGGTGCTACAGTTTGTTTTATTGCTTTGGTGTTGGCGTAGTCTTGGCTATGTGCTGTCACAAACTGGCTTTTCGAAGACTTGGCAGCAATTACAGCTTTTGCTCTCGACTCGAGAGTCGGAACATCAAAAATAGGAGGCGCGACTATGCTAATTCAACAGTTACTTAAAAAACAGCAGTTGAAGCTGACTGTGCTGACGGAACAAGGCCAGTTGCAGCATGATTTGTTACTGATGAGGAAACGACAATTAGCGCAAAGCAGTCGTGATTTTATAGGGTCGACACCAGGTTTAATCGTCAGTTTTAGCCTTGGCTGCCTGTTTCAAATGCGCCACAACAGCACTGTAAAACTACTGCGTAGCACCTTTGGTTTGCGTTGGATTACCAAACTCATCGCTTGAGAATGATGTAAATGCCGTGATTTCTACCTTAATGATTTCCATTGGTGTGGGCTTCGCTGCTATTAGTTGTCGTCAATGCAGCTACAATCATGCCTCGAGTCAGTAAGTGTAAGTATTTTGCTTGTTGTATAGGGCAAGGTGTGGGACTGGCGATAAGTTGTTGAATTTGGCTTAAATAAAGAGCTGCTATGCTATGGGCTAATGTGTAGCTTGGAATAATAAATTCGTCAGTGTTGAAGGTGTTGACCAATTTATTTTCGATATGTTGCACAAGTTTAGTTTGTAATTGTTTAGTTGCTGCATCGAGGTCGCTACCTAGTCTAAATGACATGGAACGGCGAAACATGCTGTTTCGGCTAAAAGTAATAAGCAGTTTTTCCAATGAGGGTGGTGTGTTGGTTGAAAGCCAGTCTTCGGTTGACTGAAGATCTGCGAATATATCTTCAAAAATATTTTGATGTAGTGCAATAAGAATATCCAACTTGCGTTTGAAGTAGCGATAAAACGTCGTGCGCCCGACATCGGCTTTGTGCGCAATATCTGCAACTGCAATATCACGATAATCTTGTTGTTTAAGCATTTCCTTGAAAACGTGGAGAACCTTGAGCATCGCTCGCGGGCTTTGTTTTATGCGCATGTGGGGCTTGGTGTGCATACTGGATTTTGCTCCAAATTCAATTCAGGCGTTTGATTATACATTAGCCTCAATGGCTCTTGTGTTGTGATTTTTGCTTAAGTGGAACAGATAGGCTCAGGTGTACCATTTGAAACATTCGGGCGAGTTTGTGCCTGATGGTTAGGAATAATGGGCTTTATAGTGACGGTCATAGGGTTAACTGCAACGACAGTGTTACCTGAAATATGAAATTGTCACTACCGATGGAGAATCTGTGATGAGTGAAAATATTGAAGCGGCTCAAAGTGATAAAACAAATAATCCAATCAAGCACAAATTAAGAGTAGGTATTTTCCTTTATCCCGGCATGACGATGCTCGATGCCTATGGGCCACTACAGTTTTTAGCCTTTGTGCCATCATTTGAAACCTTCACTTTTGCGAAAACCAGCACGCTATTACCCTGTGATGCGGGCGTTAACTTACAGCCTAATTACGATTTCGATAATTGTCCGCCGATAGATATCCTTTTAGTGCCTGGGAGCGCAAATCCTTTGGCGCAAATACAGGATGAGCAAGTCATTTCTTTCTTAAAATGCAAGGGGGAGCAAGCACAATACATTACATCTGTATGCACTGGTGCCTTGATTCTTGCGGCAACAGGTTTACTTAATGGTTATCGTACGACCACTCACTGGGCTTATGCTTCAGTGTTGGCACAATATCCTCAAATTACTTTTGAAAATAAACGTATTGTGATTGACCGTAATCGGATCAGTGGCGGCGGTATTACTGCAGGGCTCGATTTTGCTTTGGCACTCATTGCCAATATAGAGGGTGAACAACAGGCGAAAACACTGCAGTTATTGTTTGAATATGATCCTAAACCGCCCTTTAATTGCGGTTCTCCCATATTGGCAGACGCTCTTTTGATACAGAGGGTTGAGCAGGAGGTTAGGCAGATAGCGTCAGGATTATTTTAGGCCACAAGGCGTCAAGGATTGTCTTAAAAAGTACATAGTTCATACGATTATAATGTACCTTAGGTTTAAAAACTGCTTTTCACTAGGAATCGCCATTCCCAGCTGTTTACTGACTCGCCGCCCGTATAAGGGAGTGAAAAATCAATATGGGCTACGTTGCCATAGCTGGATCGAGAGGAATAAATCCGCGCGCCTATGCCTATGCTACCTAGTGGACCGCTGACTTCGTTATTCTCGGCGAGTTGGCCGCCGGAAGCTTGACCCAGATCGGCAAAGACTGCCCAGCCTAATTCAGCCAGTTGGTATAAGTTGATATTGGGGTAGTTGCGTATCTCGGCGGTCAGTAACCACTGATTATCCCCTTGTTGGTATTCGTTTGGATAACCGCGCACGCCAGTTTCATCCCCTAATCCTTTTGTTAGATCCAGATAAGTGTTCTGTGAAAGGCTAGCCCAAGCTTTGCCATAAGCCGTCCACTTAGGATGGATTTGATAGAAGTATTCGGCTTGAACATCGACCTTATAAGTATCTTTTTGGGTGGTACCGATAGTGCTTGTCCCCCCCATTTCTAACAGCCACAGTTGATCGTTAAACTTATACCCGCCAGTGCTTTGCCAGTTAACGTGGTAGCCTAAGGGATTATTATCACCTATATCATTGGTTTCTATGCCGAATTGTACATAGTGATGCCAACCTAAGTTAAAGTCTTCATTGTTGGTGATCAGGTGAACATTATTCAGTACGTGAAAATCATCTTCGATAAACTCGTAGGCGACCCAAGGGTACATAAAGTCCCTGTCTTGAGGGAGCATGGAAGTAGGATAGCGCTCAGAATGGACAAACTCGTGCTTGTCTTGGGTGACACCGGTAATAAAGCGAGAAAGGTGCTGACTGTTTTTATTAATTAACCAGCCATATTGCAGATTGAGATAGTCGACTGTGTGTGTGAACTCATTCACCTCTTGCCCATTTTGTCTGAGGGTATCTGTACGGTTATCGTCTAAAAACTCCGCCGAATACATGGTACTCGTATTGAGGGAATAGAAGGGCTTACTCACATAAACGTGTTTAGCTTGGCCGTCGCTATTGTCGTAGAACTCAGCGGCAACTGTGCCGTGTTCAATAATGCTGAGCGGCGCTTCGAAAGCAAATTTATAGCCATTCCGAGATTCATTGGATTGATATTTAAGTCGAGTGCGGATCCCCGTTCCAAGCAAGTTGTCTTCTTTGAGCCCGAAGGAGTAACGTGTGTCGCCACCTGAACTACTCAAACTCGCTGTCGGTAATAATGACCAATTATCCCAGGTTTCCACCACCACGGACTCAACGGATGGATCGACATCGGCTTGGGGATCTTTTTCTGCGATATAAATTTTCGCGTCGCGAATATAAGGCATTGCCCGCAAAAGTCGTTGGGATTCGTCGAGATCTTTTTGTGTAACAGTATCATTTTCGCTGAAGGTTAGATTATCGAGAACCACATATTCTTTGGTATTGATATGCAGGGCGTTAGCCCAGCGATGGATAAAAAATGCATCGGGATCGGATTCATCGAAAATGGGGTTGTTGACCACCACAATCTTGCTGACTTTTTGTTTGGTTTGACCTTGGTTTGCGGGATCGGCGAGCTTAGCCTCTTCTGCTTGGGCAACCCTGGTTAGGTTGCCAACACAACAAGATAGGATGCATGCATACTGAAAAAATTTCTGCATAAAAGGCCACTCCCATGAAATCGACGACTGCAGCGAAAACAATTTCACGTTGCAATTCACAATTTAATAACACATGGAAAACGAGTGTTAGTCAAGGAAACATTTTAATAAGTTTCTTATTTTACTTAAGGTTAGCTTAAGATTATCTTGAGGTAGCGGCTGGGCGCGGGCTCCAGCCGGATTAGCGATTGTTACAGTGTACGCCTAGGTGGGACAGCGACGTTAGCAAAGATGAGCCCCGCAATCAGCGACATAAAAATCAAAAAGATTTGCGAGCCTATGTGCGACTGATTGAGCATGGTCTCACCTGAGATCAGTGCATTGAGTCCGATATAGGTTTTACTGCCGGGGACTAAGATCACTATTCCCTGCAACAGGGCGATGGAGGCAGGCGCCTTCATCCAGCGGGCGAAGAGGTTAGAATAAATTCCTACTGCCAAGGCACCAAAGAAGATCCCCACCGAATCACCAAAATAATGTCCGCCGAGCATGGCTGAGAAAAACGCCACTATCCCAGCCAATACGCCCCAAGGCGAATCTTGCATCCTTGCTTTGAAGATAAAAACCAGCGCCATAGATAGAATCGGAACCGCCGACCATATCGCCCAGCGAGGTAAACCTTCAGGTTCTATGTGAATCGCTTCGCCGAACATAGCTTTACCGATTGCCATGCCGAGCACTGCGCCAAAGTACAGCTTAAATAATTGCATGCTCGCATCCATGATGCGCGCCGTGCCAGAAATTAAATCCCGTGCGGCGAGTTCAGCTAAACCTAAGGTTAAGGCTAAGCCGGGAATAAAAATAATAATGGAGGAGAGGATTACTACTGGGATATTAATATTTGGATCGATACGCGCTATGCCACAGGCTGCGATTGCGCAAAGGATAGTGGCGAAGGGTTCGAGCACTTCGGCCATGCGGGCCGAGCGTTCGGCACGATATACCAAGCCATAGACGAATAAGCCTAATAATCCTGACCAAAATACATCGTTCCAACCCGTGCCCATCAGCATAGCGAAAGCGGCGGCAGAAGTTCCAAAAGAAAAGCAAGTTAATACAGGGCCATAGGGATTGGGTTTATTGGCAATTTCTTCTAAGCGATCTAATGCCTCGGTCAAAGTACGTTTACCCGAGGTTAACTCATCGACCAATTCATCGGTGCGGGCGAGTGAGCCCAAATCGAGTTCACCGGGCTTAACGCGAGCGGCATGGTTATATTCTTGATCAGTATCATGTTGCAAAACGAAGGTCATCGACGTCGGAGAAATAAGGAAATAGCCTTCGATACCTAAGGTGCGAGCAACGGTTTGTAAGTGGGTTTCTAGACGATAAGCAGGTGTGCCAAACTTATGCAAGGCTTTGCCTAGCTTTATGATAAATCTGCGTTTTTCGATAAACTCGTCGTTATCCAATCGGGGTATTCACTGTATAAAAAGTTGTAGGGAATGACGCGCGCATATTAACCTATCTTGTCTATAAAAGGTTAATGGCTTTTAACCTTAATACAAATAAATTGCTGATTTTTTGCAGCTCGGGCTATAGTCAGCTTTTTGATAAGGGGAAATAGGCATGTCTTTGATGGTAACGGGTCTTTACGCTAGCCTCACAGGGCTATTAATTGTCGCTTTGGCTTATCGAGTAGTTAAATTAAGGCGAGGTCAGAAAATCGGCCTAGGGGATGGTGGTAACAGCACCTTAGCTTTGGCTAATCGAGTGCATGTTAACCTGATCGAAAATGCGCCTATCGTATTGATTTTAATGCTGGTGGCCGAAGCGGGTGGCTTGCCTGCATTTTATTTACACTGTTTTGGGACTGTGTGGATAGTGGCGCGCTTACTCCATGCTATTGGCTTAACTCAAGGCCAAGGTGGTTATCATTTTGGTCGTTTTTGGGGCGTATTGCTCACTTGGCTAGTGATTATCAGTTTGGCGTTGGTGAATTTGCTGCATTTTGCTCAAGGTTTAGGAAAGGGTCTCTAGGCCCGCAGGTTTGGGCGGTCAATTCCGCCCTAAGCCATATCCATAGCGGATTTAGGGGTATTACGCTTCCGGCTCAAATACCCCTGAAAATGCCTCGAGTGGTGTTTTTTTAATCGCATCTATCCTCCATTCCCTGCTATACTCCGCGTCCCTAAATTGGCGTAACTTATTTTCGTGGCGCCTTTATTTGACATTACGTTTTCGGGTCACAATCCATGCAAGTTGAATCCACACTCTTTAGTCATCCCAAGTATTGGGCCACGGGCGACAGCACTGCGCCTTTCTTACCTATGTCTCGCAAGGAGATGGATAAGCTTGGTTGGGATAGCTGTGACATCATCATAGTCACAGGCGACGCTTATGTGGATCACCCAAGCTTTGGCATGGCGGTGATCGGCCGTATGTTAGAGGCTCAGGGTTACCGAGTTGGGATTATTTCCCAGCCAGATTGGTCGAGCAAAGACGCCTTTATGCAATTGGGCCGCCCGAATCTGTTTTTTGGCGTCACCGCCGGTAACATGGATTCGATGATCAACCGTTACACTGCCGACCGTCGTTTACGCTCCGACGATGCTTATACTGCGGGGGATATTGGTGGTAAGCGCCCAGATCGCGCCGTGACTGTGTACACCCAGCGTTGTAAAGAAGCCTTTAAAGATGTGCCTGTGATTATTGGTGGTATCGAAGCCAGTTTACGCCGCATCGCCCATTACGATTATTGGTCGGACAAAGTGCGTCGCAGTGTGATTTTCGATGCCAAGGCCGACATTTTGATGTACGGCAACGCCGAGCGTCCTTTAGTCGAAGTGGCACGCCGCTTAGCTGCCGGTGAACCGATAAGCTCGTTGCACGATGTGCGTGGCACAGCCGTTATCCGTAAAGAGCCGCTGCCCGAATGGCGCGGTATGGACTCGCGCAAGATTGACCAACTGCACAAGATAGAGCCGCTGCCGAATCCTTACGGCGCCGATGATGTGGGTTGTGCTAACTTGTCCGGCCCGTCGGATGTGAAGATATTCGATAACGAAGCCCCTAAGCCTATTAGCGTTCAACCGCCTAAACCTAAGCCATGGGATAAAACCTATGTGCTGCTGCCAGCGTTTGAAAAAGTGTCCGAAGACAAATATTTATATGCCCATGCTTCACGGATTTTGCACCAAGAGCAAAACCCAGGTTGTGCCCGTGCGTTATTTCAACCCCATGGCGACCGCGCCGTTTGGGTGAATCCGCCCGCATGGCCGCTCAATACCGATGAGATGGATGCGGTATTCGATTTACCCTATCAGCGCATTCCTCATCCTATCTATGGCAAGGAAAAAATCCCTGCCTACGACATGATCAAGACGTCTATCAACATCATGCGTGGTTGCTTTGGTGGCTGTTCTTTCTGCTCGATTACCGAGCATGAAGGCCGAATCATTCAGAGTCGTTCACAAGAGTCGATTGTTAAAGAAATCAAAGATATTCAGGAAAAAGTGCCAGGCTTTACTGGGGTGATTTCCGATTTGGGCGGCCCCACCGCCAACATGTATCGTTTAGGTTGTACCAGCGAAAAGGCCGAAAAAACCTGTCGTCGTTTATCCTGTGTGTTCCCATCGATTTGCGGCCACTTAGGCACAGATCATAAACATACTATCGACCTATATCGCGCTGCGCGTGCCGTACCTGGCATTAAGAAAGTATTGATTGCCTCTGGCGTGCGTTACGACTTGGCGATCGAAGATCCGGCCTACGTTAAAGAGTTAGTGCAGCACCATGTGGGCGGCTACTTAAAAATCGCCCCTGAGCATACCGAAGAAGGTCCGCTCAGCAAGATGATGAAGCCCGGCATGGGCGCCTACGATAAGTTTAAAGAATTGTTCGACAAGTTTTCTAAGGAATCGGGTAAAGAGCAGTTCCTGATCCCTTACTTTATTTCGGCGCATCCAGGCACGACCGACGAAGACATGGTGAACTTAGCGTTGTGGTTGAAGGAGCGTAAGTTCAAGCTCGACCAAGTACAGAACTTTTATCCGTCACCGATGGCGAATGCGACCACGATTTATCATACCGAGTTAAACTCGCTGAAAAACGTTAAGCACACCAGCGAAGTGGTATCTGTGCCGAAGAAAGGGCGCCAACGTCGCTTGCACAAAGCATTGCTCCGTTATCACGATCCTGCGGGTTGGCCATTAATCCGTGAAGGCTTAACCGCCATGGGGCGTGAAGACTTGATCGGTAATAGTCCGCATCAGTTAGTGCCGCCAGAGGGTCGAAATGAGCGCGGACCTAAGTGGATGAAAGATGCCAACCAAGGCCAAAAAGCCTTTACTCGCTTCTCGGGTAATCAATTTGATGACCGCAAGGGCGATGGCAAATCTAAAAGTCCGGCTAAAGGCGGCGCGCAAGCTCAAGCTGGTGCTGAGTCAAAACCCGCTGCTAAAGGCGGAAAACCAGCAGCGAATGGCGCTAAGCCAACGGGATCTAAACCAACTGGCTCTAAACCTAGCGGAGCTCATTCGAGCCGTCCGGGAGCGAAAGCGCCCTTCGGCCAGTCTGGTTTTAAGGCCGGCGGCGCTCAAGCGAACAGCAGTGCTAAAGGCGGAAGCCCATCAAAAACGGGTGGTAAACCTGCAGGAAAGCCCTCTCAGGGGCGCCAACAGGCTAAGTAACAGTTTTCGCCATCACAAATAATGTTCAAAGGCCGCTCCAGATATGAGTTTGGAGTGGCCTAGCTAGCATGGTCATTCCGCTAAAATAGTCCTCAACTGGTATCGCTGGGCGAACTATTATAAGATCCCTGTCTGATGTTTATGTCTACTATTTGTTTATATTCGATATTTTAGCTATACATCTCACCCATATCCGCGGTTCGTTAACTAACATTAGATATTATGAATAAAAAGCGTAGACCCAGTCTTCAAGACGTTGCCGATCAAGTTGGGGTCACCAAAATGACGGTGAGTCGCTATTTAAAAAATCCAACAAGGGTGGCGCAAAGCACTCAAGAGAAGATTGCTGTCGCACTAGAAACCTTAGGTTATATTCCTAATCGCGCGCCGGAAATTTTAGCGCAAGCAACCAGCCGCGCCATTGGCGTGTTAGTGCCTTCGTTAACCAACCAAGTATTTGCTGAAGTGCTGCGCGGTATCGAGAATGTGACCGGCAAACGCGGTTATCAAACCATGCTGGCTCACTACGGGTATCAGGCTGAATTAGAAGAAGAGCGGGTGGCATCACTGCTCTCTTACAATATCGATGGCTTACTCTTGTCCGAAAGTTACCACACGCCGCGCACCGTGCGAATGATTGAAACGGCGGGCATTCCGGTCATCGAAATGATGGATAGTGTGTCGCCTTCGATTCAACAGTGTGTGGGTTTCGATAACACAGCGGCCGCATGCGAAATGGTTAAGGCCATGATTGCACAAGGCTATCGCCACATTGCTTACCTAGGTGCGCGCATGGATATTCGCACTCAGCTTAAGATGCGAGGCTACGAGTTAGCGATGCAGGAGGCTCAGCTTACACCTTTGGCGATGACCACAAATGAGGCCTCGTCGTTTTCGTTGGGGGCGTCGTTATTGCAACAAACATTAGCGAAATATCCCTATGTAGATAGCTTTTTTTGCACCAACGATGATTTGGCTGCAGGGGTGATATTTGAGTGTCAAAGACAAGGCATCAAGATCCCTGAACAAATTGGCGTTGCAGGATTTCATGGCCATGATATTGGCCAATCTATGACGCCAAAATTGGCGAGCATTATTACGCCGAGAAAAGAGATTGGTCGAATTGCTGCCACTGAGCTATTAGACAGGTTAAATGGCAAAGAGAGAGCAGAATCGGTTATCGATCTGGGCTATCGTATTGATTTAGGGGAAACACTGTAGACTTCCCCTCGTTCTTTCGCTTAACGGCTAATGTTTGTCATCACAGGCTAGCGCTAGAGAAACGCAGAGATGATGACTGCGACTATGCCGCCCGTCGTACCGATAATGGTCTCCATTACAGTCCAAGTTTGCAGCGTTTGTTTTTCTGACAATCCAAGAAAACGGTTAGCGAGCCAGAAGCCTGAGTCATTGACGTGCGAGAGCACAATCGAACCACCGCCAATGGCAATCGTAATTGCCGCCAATTGAGCACCATCTAAGTTTAGTGGTTCAAGTATCGGGATGATAAGGCCGCAAGCCGTTAACATGGCCACGGTGGCCGACCCTTGGATCACGCGTACCGACGCCGACAAAATAAATGCCAGTATTACAATCGGTAATCCCGAACCTGCCAACATATTGCCTAATGCATCGCCAACCCCCGAATCAATCAGCACTTGCTTAAACACGCCGCCAGCACCGGTGACGAGAATAATGATCCCAGCAGGTTGGAGCGCACTGCTACAGATTTCCATGATGCGCTCATTGGGAATATTGCGTCTCACGCCCAGCACATAGAATGCGATTAAACAGGCCAGCAAAATGGCGGTGAAGGGATGACCTATCAAGGCGAGCCAATTATGCAGATCGGATTTTTCATCAATAAAGCGTGACACCACTGTCTTTAAACCGATAAGCAGCAGTGGGAACACCACAATACTGATTGATAGCGCGAATGAGGGGATCGGTCCGCCTTCTCGTTCACCTTTTTCCTGCTGCTCGTGGGCAGGCAGCTCAACATGGACTTTTTGGGAGATGAGGCTGGCAAAGAGCGGGCCGCCTAGAATCATCGCCGGAATCGATGCCAATAAACCGAAGACTATCATGTAGCCAAAGTCGGCATTGAGCTGGGAAGCGACCAAAATAGGCCCCGGTGCAGGGATGAGAAATGCCTGACAGGTGGCAATACCCGCGAGCAGTGAAATACCAATTTTAACGACGCTGCCGCCCCCTTTACGAACCACGGCAAAGGCGATGCCAATCAGCAGTACCACAGCAACATCGAAGAAGAGAGGTAATGCACAGATAAAGCCTGTAAAGGTCATGGCCCAGTGAGCTTTGTCGTTACCAAATTTATTCAGCAGTGTATGGGCTATCTGATCTAGCGCGCCAGTCTCTTCCATTACCCGGCCAAACATGGCTCCCAAAGCGACCACAACCGCAACAAAGCCTAGTGTCCCCCCCATACCTTGTTGAATCGTATTGGTAATATCAGCTGGGTTCATACCAGAGAAAAGGCCGGCAATTATCGACACCAGTATCAATGATACTACTGCATGTAATCTCACTTTCATCACTAAGAACAGTAGCAGGGCGATTGAACCCAGTGCTGTCAGAATCAATGACATATCAGACATAAGAGGACTTTTCCTTGTTAGTTAAGTTGTCCACATTTTTGTAGGTTACCGGTAACATGTTACCCGTAATATGGTAGAGTGGGAAGTGACTAAATTCGAGAATTGGCATGAGGTTAACAAAGTGACTGAGAGAAAAAAAGGCAATAGCTATGTGTTCATGGGCGTCTCTAGTTGTGGCAAATCTTCGATTGGTGCCGCGGTCGCAGAGGCTTTAGAGACGAAATTTATTGATGGTGATGATCTGCATCCTAGAGCCAATATTATCAAGATGAAATCTGGCTCACCGCTCAATGATAGCGATCGCGCTCCTTGGCTTGAGCGCATCAACGACGCTGTGTATAGCATTGAGCAAAAGGGGGAGCAGGGGGTGATTGTCTGCTCTGCACTGCGTCGCCAGTATCGTGACTTAATCCGTCAGAACAACAGCAAGCTGGTGTTCATTCATCTATACGGAGATTTTGAATTAGTCAAAGAACGCATGTTTGCCAGAAAAGCCCACTTCATGCCGATTGAGCTGCTCAAGAGTCAGTTCGACACGCTGGAAATGCCCGCGACCGATGAAGCTGATGTTATCCAAGTGAGCATAGATGGCACTTTCGAAGAAGTCGTACAACGCTGTATTCAGGCGATAAATGGCGAAGCATAGGTAAGTCATTGGATCTTAATGCGAGGCTTGGCTGCTTTATCATGATGTTGCAGATTAGTTTTTAAAGCGAAGAGGAATCGGGACGACAGTCGTTGGGATTTCAATTACCGCTGAAGATCGTGGCAAAGGTGGATCTAGCAGCTCATTATTGAAAAAAAGCCACTCCAGAAACTAACTTGGAGTGGCGTAGAGATAATGGTAAGCCTGCGGTACCATCCAATGAGTGTTACGGCGAGCGTTTGTAGACGGAACGTGCGCCGCACCTCAGCCCCAAATAAGCTCACGCATATGAGCGATGACGCGAGCTGCCTATCCTGCTAAACATGATTTAACTCAACATGTGATTAGAACTGTCACTAAAGACTGTTACTCAAAATCGTCCTGCTTCATGCGACTAAGCAATGCCAAAGTAGAATGAGCGCTTTAGAAACCTTAGCTAACATCTCCTTTAGTCCTAAAAAAAGTAGTTGATCCCCACTGCGAAGCTGTTGTCTTCCTGTGCTTCGAGTGCAGGATCATCCATATCACTGAAATCTAGCTTCATCTCGGCAAACATCACAGTGTCGTTACTGTAGCGATAATGCAGCCCCAGCATGGCAAATTGGCGAGTCCATTGACCTTGAATAGGCGTAGCTACATCTGTGTCTAAATCTAAATAACTGAGTACAACCATAGGCACAAAACCGTTGTCGAATTGATAGGCAGTCATCAACTCGGCACCAGTGGCGTCGTAGAGATCGCCGTTGACCAGTTCATTATTTTTACTTTGGTGAGCGTTAAAGCCCACATAGAGACCGCTGGCCTCACGTCCTTCGGCATAGTGGTAGTAGTCACCATACATGGCACCAATACCGATGATTTCATTGGTTTCATCGACTTGGGTATTACCTAAGTGGCCTTCAAAATCACCGCGGTTAAAGCCTGCGAGTAGCTTGAATTTGTCGGTTGCCGCATAAGTGATACTGGCGCCGTAGCTGCTGTCAAAACTCAGTTCTGAGTTGGTCATCTCGCTACCGTCATCGTTCTTTAGGCTGACATCACCATTGGTTTTGGCGGCATATTGCAGGGCGATTTGTACTGGGCCTAAATTATTACGGTAAATGAAGGCGGAATCGGCACGGCCTGTACCTGTGAGGCTGCCATCACCGAAGGTGTAAGCGCCAACGCTGTAACCTGCAAATACGTTCGGTAAATCTGTAGTGCCTGCGACATCGTAATAGGCGCCCCATTGTTTACCGAAACTCAGGTTGCCCCATGTATCATGGGACATGCCAACATAACCTAAGCGGTTATAGAGAAAATCATCGGTTTTTTCGGCGGCGAGTTTGCCCCCTTGCATCACTAGCCCATCGTCGCTGGAGACCATGTTGATCCCCCATTCTGTGGTAGCAAAAGCGGTCCAGCCATTTTTCTCGCTCCGTTCGAAGCTGAATCTTAGGCGTGACGAGTCGTCGATAACTGAAGTATCGTGGCTGTCATTTAATGCTGCAAACCCTAACCAACCTGTTAAATTTAATGTGTTTTTTTGATCTTTATAGAGTTCAACCGCCTGACTGCTGGTGGCCGTTAATAGCATAGGTAACACTAAAGCGAGACAAGTCTTATTCATAAATCCCCCGATAATGAGCAAGTATTCTCCAGGGGATCATAGGCTTGGCCTATGATCCCAGAGTTATCGTTAGTCTTGATGTGGATGTTGGTATTAATTGTTTCCGATCATGCGTTAGCCGTATTTAGGCTGGACGTGTGTCGGCAACAGGCGCTTGGTTTGAGATCACGCCGAAAATAGTCCAACCGAAGAAGGTGGCTATGGCGCCAAGCATCACTGCGGTTTCGCCAGAGCTGTACAGAGCGTAGAAGCTATATAACGCACCGATTACGGCGATCACGTTGGCAACGCGGGCTTTATTCATAGGCACTTTTTGCTGTCTTTGCATTATGCCAAGCGCGGCCATAGATAAGATATAAGGCACAATGTTGGTGACGACGGCGAGGTTAACGAGTGCTTCGAACTGCTTACTCAGTGATGGGCTAATGGTCATCAGCGATAATGCTGTTTGGATCGAGACGATAATAGTCATGCCCCAAATTGGCGCATCGGCTTTGCTGACTTTAGAGAAAATTTTCGGAAAAAATCCTTCATCGGCAGAGGCTTTAAACACTTGGGCAATAGTGAACTGCCAACCTAAGAGTGATCCAGTACAGGAGATAATGGCGCAGGCCATCACGATTTTACCAACTACAGGATTAAACATTTGTGCGAAGGCTAAGCCGAATGGCGCATTTGACATGGCAAGCTCGGCATTTGGCACAATACCGGCAATGACGTTAGTGGAGACAATATAAATCACTGCAGCACCTAAGGTACCGCCCATAACAGCGATAGGTACGTTTTTTTCTGGGTTATCGACGGCTTCTGAGTTTGCACAGGCCGATTCTAAACCGAGGAACGCCCACAAAGTCATAGCGATAGAACCGCCTAACGCTTTGAAGAATGGCATATCATGCGGGTTCCATGCGCCTTTATAGAGGTCGATGTCAAACCAGAACCAACCAATTAAAGATACGCCAATCACAGGCAGAATAATCCCCCACACAGTCACGCTACTGACGCGGCCAGTGATGCGTGCACCACCGAAGTTAGCAATGGTTGCCAACCAAAGTACGCCAATGGTCGCAAGACAAATTGCCATCGGGCTTAAGTTAACTTCCAGCAACACGGCAGCGTAACCCACGGCAGAGATGGCAATCGCGACGTTGGCGATTAACAGCGAGACGGCATAGGTGTAGTTGGCCATAAAGTTGCCAGAACGGCCGAAGGCATACTCGGCATAACCGCCCATACCACCGGATTTTTTACTGAACATACCGCACTTAGCAAAAGCGAAGGCGAGGGCTGTTGACCCTGCTGCTGTTACTAACCAAGATAAAATGGAGATAGTACCGACTTGAGCTAATTGGGTTGGCAGCATAATAATGCCCGAACCCATCATGTTGACTATGGTGATAATAGTTAATTGGACGACGCCAATTTTATTTTCTGATTTACTCATACTAATAACCTAATTTAGGTGACTTATTATAGGAGGCATGAATTTGACTGCAGAGTGGGGTTAATAAACTCTGCAGTCAGTCTTCATTATTTATTTAGTACATAGCCCATTGCTTGAATTTTGCCGTCTGCGGTATTTTCGAGATAAACACCTTGCAGTTCTGGTGAGAATCCAGGTAATAGGTTGATGCCTTCTTCAAGGGCAAGGAAATAACGCTGAACAGAACCACCCCATATTTCACCTGGCACCATACATAACACGCCTGGTGGATATGGCAGCGCACCTTCGGCAGCGATACGGCCTTCAATTTGCGAGAGTGGGACTAGTTCTACTTTACCGCGAATAAACTCTAGGTTTGCTTCCTGTGGGTCCATCACTTTTGTAGGAAAATGCGCTTTACGGAACATTTCTTTCTGCAGTTGTTTTACGTCATGGCTGACATAAAGATTGTGCATTTCTTGGCAGAGTTGACGGATAGAATAGTCTTTATAACGGGCTTTATTGGCGTTATAAACGTTAGGTAATACTTCAGATAATGGCGCATCTTCATCGACTAATTTCTCGAAACGAGATATTTGTGATACCAGATGTTGCATCTTGGCCATATCTTCCGCAGGTGTCATCAGGAATAAAATCGAATTCAAGTCGCACTTCTCTGGAATAATATTATTTTCCCGTAAGAAGTTAGCCAGAATAGTCGCTGGAATACCAAATTCGGTATATTTGCCTGTTTCAGCATCTATGCCCGGTGTTGTTAATAAGAACTTACAAGGGTCAACAAAGTATTGGCCTTTTTCATAACCTTCGAAGGAGTGCCATTTCTGACCAGGTTCGAATTCGAAGAAGCGTAAGTCATCGGCCATTTGTTCGGTTTCATAGTCTTGCCATAGGCGGCCGTCGATCATTGTTGGCACGAATGGTTTGATATATTTACACTTTTTGAGTAATAGCTTACGTGCTTCGATACCCGCTTTTACCGCTTCGCGCCACAGATAACGACCACTCGCGCCTTCATGCATTTTCGCGTTTACATCTAGCGCCGCAAATAAAGGATAGAAGGGACTGGTAGAGGCATGCATCATAAAGGCGTTATTGAAGCGTTTATGGTTGCAATATCTATCTTGGCCTTTGATATGTTTATCTTTTTTATGGATTTGCGAGGTTTGTGAGAAACCGGCCTGCTGTTTATGCACCGACTGAGTCACGATAATGCCTGGATCTTCAGCAGTTAGTTCGAGCAAGAGTGGTGAGCAGTCATTCATCATAGGGATGAACTGTTCATAACCCACCCAAGCTGAGTCAAATAAGACGTAGTCACAAAGATGGCCAATTTTATTAATAACTTGTCGAGCATTGTAGATGGTGCCGTCATAGGTGCCGAGTTGGATTATCGCCAAGCGGAATGGGCGTTTTTCATCGGCTCTTTCTGGCGCGACTTCACGAATTTGCTCTCTTAAATAGGACTCTTGGAAACAGTGGGCATCAATGCCACCAATAAATCCGAAGGGATTACGTGCCGTTTCTAAATAAACAGGTGTAGCACCTGCTTGAATTAATGCGCCATGGTGGTTTGATTTGTGGTTATTGCGGTCGAATAACACGAGGTCGCCTTTCGCTAACAGCGCATTAGTCGCGACTTTATTTGATGACGAAGTGCCGTTAAGTACGAAATAGGTTTTATCGGCATTAAAAACTTTGGCAGCGTATTTCTGTGCTTCCAGTGGAGCGCCTTCATGGATCAGTAAATCACCCAGTTTCACGTCGGCATTACACATATCCGCGCGGAAAATTGTTTCGCCAAAAAAGTCGAAGAATTGGCGGCCCACAGGGTGTTTACGGAAGAATTGTCCGCCTTGGTGACCAGGACAGGCAAAGGTAGAGTTACCCATTTCGACGTATTTTTTTAACGTACCGAAGAAAGGTGGCAATAGCGCTTGTTCATATTTACTTATTGCAGTCTCAACCTGTTTTCCGTAGAAGTCAGTGTTATCACCGCAGAGTTCAAATACCCCTGTAATCGATGAGCAAACATCATCAGGGAAGGTTTCTTCACAGCAAACTGAAACGAAAATGGGCAGTTTCAATCCGGTGTTTTTAATCTTTTCAACAATACCATTTCTAACATCATCAACAGAGACGACAGCCGCGCCCACATCGCAAAAATCTGTGGTTAATACATTGACAACTTCTCTGTCGATATCGAAACAAGATCTAACAGATAAGCTAGCGGCTACTTTTAATGATTTCATAGTTAATTTCCCTTTTACTTTATAAAAAATAGATACAAGTGTGCCTATACCTAATTAAAAACATTAATGGTATGAAAATTAGATATGGCTATTCCGTGCGCAGATTAAATGTGGTTATGCCAAAGTTACGAAATAAATATAAGTAGAAATATATTTATTGAGCGTATGAATAGCTTAGCCGCAGTAAAACTACACTGATAAAAGAATGCTTTGATTAAGGTGTTAGATAATAAACCAAATAAAAACAGTACGATAAGTGTTTGCACCTATTAGGGCAATAGCACTTTAGACCTGTTAATTGGCCTACTACCTACGCTAAGGTTAGCGGAGGAAGATAAAGGAATGATCGAAATAGTCACGTTGACTAGGCATCATGATATGCCGTGTGCGCCTGATATGCGCCATAATTTTAGATTTCCTCTTCATATACGACTCCATTATGACTTAGAGAAAATGGTTAGGTTTTTATTACGTAATGAAGTTTATATGCGAGTTATAAATAAAATCATGACCTATGTCTTATTTTTAAATAATTAGCACGTCAATTTAACTTAATTTATCGATATTAAATTGAGTCAATCATGCTTAAGTATCTTTATCTAAATTATGAAAGTAAATATTGTCAGCATTATTTAAATGATTTTATTTGCATAAAATATCTTATTTCAAATATCTAATCTTAATTTAAAGGCTGCTGTAATCATCATTCCGATTTATACCGCATTCCATATCTGCATTGTTATGCAGATATTTTCGTTACAAAATCATCCTCCTGCTTGAAAAATGCAAAAATGATAACTTTTTTCTCACATTTGAGCATTTGGGGCAGAAAGTTGTCGTTTTAGGGCAGATGTTATTTTTTTGATTGACGTAAAGTGAGTCAGGTCGAACATGAATAGGAGATAGACATGAATAAAGGGTGGTTAGGGGCGAGTTTAGTGCTTGGGTTATTCGTTGGACAGGCAAGTGCTATGACATTAACGAGCAAAGATATGAGCGAGGGCAATAAACTGACATCGCAATTAGTGTTTAATGGCTTTGGTTGCCAAGGAGAAAATATTTCGCCGCAACTGACTTGGACTGAGGTGCCCACAGGAACTAAAGCATTTGCAGTGACAGCTTATGATCCTGATGCGCCAACGGGCAGCGGTTGGTGGCACTGGGCCGTATATAACTTATCCGTAGCGCAAACTTCGCTCGCACAAGGTGCGGGCTCGCATGTTGATGCTCTGCCCAAAGGCGCCATTGCCTTGAAGAACGATTTTGGTACTACAAATTTTGGTGGCGCATGCCCGCCCCAAGGTCATGGCGTTCACAGGTATGAATTTACTGTGTGGGCATTACCCAGTGCTTTAGAATTGCCAAAGGATGCTAGCCCTGCCTTATTGGGCTTTATGCTCAGGGCACAAGCGCTCGGCAACGCCAAGTTGACTGCGGTATATAATCGATAATCCATTGATAATTAGGCTGGTGTCATGATCCGTATGTTTGAATATGATTCGAAGCAGGCACAATCTTTATCTCAAGTCCCTGTACATCAGCCGTCGATTATTCGGGTTATCTATGGTGAAAAGTCTCTGCTCTGGCAAGATGAATCTGTTTTAGTAGGCCAAGGGCAGTTACTGTTAATTCCTGCTGGTTCGCATATTAGCTTTGTTAATCGACCTTTTCTTGGGCGTTATCGGGCGGTGCAGTTATTACTCCCCCACGATTTACCCCAAGGCATTTTATCAAGCGCTACCGATTGGCGTGACCCTATGCCAGTCCAAAACGTATCACGCGCTGTGGACTTAGCTTGGAGTGCGCTATTACAGAGTTTGACCTTGTCTCTGGCCGATCCTGTTCAACTGCATTATTTGGCCGCGTTACTGTTAAGTTTGCCGGATAAACGCAGTGTGAACTGGTTGTATGGACACACCCAACGCAGCGTGACTCAAGCGGCCTTGGCCTTGATGAGTGTGAGTCCTTCGGCGTCATGGCAGCAGGAGGATATTGCCGACAAGTTACACATGAGCACGGCAAGCCTTAGGCGTAAATTGGCCTTAGAAGACACCAGTTTTAGGCAGTTACTGGTAGAAGTGCGGCTTTGTCATGGTTTAGCCATGTTGCAGAATTCGAGTGAGCCAGTATTACAAGTGGCTTTGGCCTGTGGTTATCAATCTGCGGAAAAGTTTTCCTTACGTTTTAAGCAACAATTTGGCCTGACCCCTGCGGCTTATCGTCGTACACTGTGAAGTGGCATGGGTGTATACCCAAACAACTTTAGGGTATTGGAGAAATATGATGGCGGATGAGCAATTTACTGACAGCGGATTTTGGAACAAGATCAAACTCTTTAGCCGTCAAGCAGGTAGAGAGGTCATCGAGCGGGCACTATGGCTTTATTATGCAGCGCAACAACCCAATACGCCTAAGTGGGCTAAGTCAGTCATCTACGGCGCGTTAGCGTATTTTGTTTTGCCTTTAGATGCGATTCCCGATCTGACTCCTTTAGTTGGCTTTACCGATGATTTAGGTGCCCTTGCCGCTGCCCTGACTATGGTGACCTTATATATCGATGATGAAGTGAAATCCCTTGCAGCGGATAAACTCGCACTGTGGTTTGGAGATAAGCCGAGCGAACCTAAGACTTAAGCCTATTGCGAACGCAATCGCCTAAGTGATGCAAAATTGTGCTAAAAATATGATTTCATTAGGAGTCGTTGATTTGGTTTTGACTGAGATTTTCTGGGGTAAAAATATTTTTTTGCAAATGTTTCACTATTGCTTGATTGCGCTATATGCTAGCGCTGTTTTGTAAACCCCTTGTGTTTGTTTAGGCAGATAAATGAAAAATATTATGGTAGTGATCCTATGGCTTTTAGGTGTCTCTGCCGCTACCCCCGCGTTTGCCGATGAGGCCTCTCCGGAACAACTCGCCCGTCTTTACCTCGATTTTATGGCACAGAATAGTCGCCAGAGCGAAGCTTTGTGGCCCGGTTTTCGCCTTGAAGATAAAGTACACCTTTTTAGTTATGGTGGTAATGTCTGGCTTCGACAGCCTGGTGGCGAAATAATCCAAGATAACAGTGTGTTAGAGTCGGTCAATCTGCATTCTGGTCTATCGGTGAGTTTCGGCTTTCCGCAATATAATGGCCAGCCAGGCGTATTGATCCAGCTCGAAGTGCCGAACATCCAATTTACTCGCGACACTAAGCCTACGGATTTAGCTTTTTTAATCTGGGCGAGCAATGGCTTGCATGAAGCCTTCCATTTTTATGCCCAATCCGAATGGCGAGTATTGGAAGACGGTAAGCGTTATGAGGGCGAAGTCTTTCCGCTCAACTTCGATGCTCGCTATTATCGTTTACAGTTATTTGATGCTTTAATGGCGGCGCTGGCACAACCCGAGCAACAGTCATTACACCTTAGCTATGCAGCTTATTGGTTGCAGCAATGGCGCCAAATTGCGCCGAATGAAGATAAAGTCGGTTACATCAATGATCTCGTTGAAGGCAGCGCTAAGTATGTGGAATTGGTCGCTGGTGCGCGTGTATTGAGTCAAAATCAAACTTTACTTGGTTATCAGCAAATACTGACAAAATATGTGTATGACTATTATCAACAGCAGAAGATGTGGGTTGGTTGGACGGCTGAGGCGGCAAATATTGGCGCTCTGGCGGGCATATTGTTGGATAGCACTCAAGACCCTTATGTGTGGAAAGAGTCGGTCATGTCGGGTATGTTGCCTGTGGATTTACTACTGAACCGCGTAAAGCCAGTATCCCCGCTAGACAAGAAAGACACTAAACAAAAGAAACAGCTGCAGGAGATGCTAGCGTATTACCCTGCCACTCAAGCAAAACTGTCTCAGTTGTTGTTGAATGTGCAGGATCCAAAAGTGCCGTTATTGGTTATGCCGAGCGTGAGCGATAGTAGCAGTTTTATTGATGTGGGTGACGTACGTTCTGGCTTTTATGTGGTGCCCTATCAAGAGGAAATGACTCAAGCTTATTTAGGGATGAGTGCGCAATTTAGTAACTTGTCAGTGAGTGGCAGTCCATTACTCGATGTTCCGGTACAAAATTTTTGTGAGGGCATTGAGGCGGCAACTCTGTTACCTTTAGCATTCCCCTTTCAGCGTGAGGGTCAGTATCTGGTATTCAACGAAGCGGAAGTCCATGGAACTATTAGGGTTTCTGCGAGTGTTGTTGATGGAAGAACCCTCTACTGTGCGATGAATTAATAATGAGAAAAAATCAGCTCGAATTTACCTACATGCGTGGCATTGCGATTATCTTTATCGTGCTTGGTCACAGTATTTACAACTCTGGTGAAGGTTTCCCGCTGTTGCTGGAAAATCTATTGCGTGGTGGCACGGCGTTATTTGTGTTTATCTCGGGATACTTTTTCCACCGCATTTTTTATAAGGATTTCGACTACAGCAAGTTTATGAAGAACAAAGTACAAAACGTACTTTATCCTTTTTTAGTTGTGTCATTAATTGGTCTATTTTGTTTGTGTTTGCGCTGGATATTTATGGAGCATCAGCCGCTCGATAATGTCTTGCTGAGTATTTTTTATACTGTGCGTAACGGTTATATTCTGTATCCGCACTGGTACATTCCCTTCATCATGGCGGTGTTTTTATTCTCGCCGATTTTTTTATGGTTTATCCGTTGCTCACAGCAGATGCGTTGGACGCTATTTGTACTGAGTTGTGTGGTGGCTATTCTGCTGCATAGACCCATAGGTAACGTCAATTTCATCCACTCAGTGGTGTATTTTATGCCTTTCTATTTGATTGGTATTTTATATTCGCAAGATGAACATATTGTGACGCGCTTTGGTTCTATCTTTACTGCCCTCGCGATGATTTTTTTAGTGGTGAGCTTAGTCGAGCAAACTTACATAGTGCAGCATATTGGTAACTACCATAAGGCTCCGTTTGAATATAACGGCATCGATTGGCAGTTTATTCAAAAACTCTGTTTATGTGTGTTAGTGCTGAATTTCTGCGAATGGTTGTCGGGGCGCAGTCGATTGCCTTGGTTAGTGGAAGTGGCTGAGATGAGTTTTGCGATTTTCTTTATTCATCCGCTGTTCGACATGATGTTTAACGCTACTGCTACCTTAATGCGTTACCGTTTACCGCCGGGATCTTGGGTCACTAGCGTGCTCTTCTCTGCGGGGATTTTTATCTTCCTGATGATGGGAAGTATTATTACGGCTCGCTTTATCAAGAAGCGTCTCGGTAATCGTTCGCGTACTTATATCGGCTGGTAATCACTTGGCTTATCGTCACTAACACTAGGGAAAATTCAGTTTGAATTTATTTCCTAGTGTTAGGGTGTTTTTCATCTAAAAAATGGAGAACATGATGAAGTCCAGAATTGCCCTACAGAGTCTCGCGCTCGCCAGTTTGTCTTCGATTGCCTTACCATCCATAGCGGCTCAAGCTGAGCCCATATCCACTGAGACCCAGAATACTTTCTTTGCACAAATTGCCGCCCATTGTGGCCAAGCTTTTGCGGGCAAAGTGGTTTCGGGTGACACTGCGGACTCGGCCTTTAGCGGTAAGTCTTTAATTATGCACGTGCGTGAATGTAGCGACACTGAGCTTAAGATCCCGTTCCATGTGGGTGATAACCACTCGCGTACTTGGGTGCTGACTAAAACGCAGCAAGGACTTAAGTTGAAGCACGACCATCGCCATCAGGATGGAAGTGAAGATGCTGTGACCATGTATGGCGGCGACACTATGAATGATGGGACAGTACAGAAACAATCATTTCCAATTGATAGGGAATCTATCGATAACTTCGTTAAGAATGGGCTAACCCAGTCGATCACGAATGTGTGGCACATGGAAATTACGCCAACAACGTTTAGCTATCAACTTACGCGCGAAAACCGCGATTTCAAAGTCGATTTTGATCTTACCCAGCCAGTAGCATTACCACCCAAACCTTGGGGACACGACTAGTGTTGTTATCAAGCTAGCTCAAAATTGTGTTCATCACCTGCTTATGTTGCCCGTTTATGTGGATAACGACACTACACGGGCTCAGCCTCGCATCAAATCCAGTCAAATCGTTGTGACATCCTCGCCTGCAAACCCTAGTGCGGTAAGTTCTTCATCTAGTATCACTGCTATGTAATGACGCCATTAACTGGCAATAAGCCAATAAGTCCATTATGTCTAAAAGGATTAATAATAGATTTTTTCAGTTTTAAGTGTTCTTTTTATTCATTTTATTGTGTTGCGGAATACTAGAATTGCGGTTAATTTAATACTTAATTTTTATGGATAAACAAGATAATCATACCTAAAAATAGGTATTTATGTCTTGGGAATATTTTTTTAAATATTCACCTAAATTAAACATAAATCTGAGATTTAAACCGGATTTAACCATTACCTATGCTAATTTATAGTCTAGGCTAGAAAAGTGCAGTTGAAAGATGGTGCACCT
Source organism: Shewanella sp. SM71 (assembly GCF_025653905.1). Taxonomy (NCBI): domain Bacteria; kingdom Pseudomonadati; phylum Pseudomonadota; class Gammaproteobacteria; order Alteromonadales; family Shewanellaceae; genus Shewanella; species Shewanella sp. SM71. The sequence continues at coordinate 97,889 of NZ_JAKKRW010000013.1, read as the reverse complement.
AGGTCTAGACTGAAAAATTAAAGGACTGATTCACTAATGATTATAAAGTTAAGTGACCTAAAGGGAAGAGGTGAACTATGCGCTTTTATATGGCAAGACAGCCTATACTGAATAGAAATAAAAACGTTGTTGCTTATGAGTTGCTCTTTAGAAATAGCCGGGATAACTATTTTCCACAGGGTATTACAGACAATGTTGCTACAGCTAAAGTGTTTGTAAATAGTTATTTAAGTATGGATCTAGAGGATTTAACCGAAGGGAAGCCTGCATTCATTAATTTTCCATCTCATTTCTTGCGAGACCATTTATTATACATGTTTCCATACAAGAATATTATTGTTGAGGTATTGGAAACTGTTAGCCCAAGCGAAGATAACTTTATTTTAATTAAAGAGTTATTTAACTTGGGTTATTATCTTGCTTTAGATGATTTTGTTTATTCTCCTGAGTGGGAACGTTTTTTTCCTTTTTTTAAACTTATAAAAATTGATATAATGTCAACGCCTTTGGATAGTGTTTCTCATCTGTTCCCTAAATTTAGACAGTATAATTTAAAGTTACTTGCAGAGAAAGTTGAAACATTGGAAGAGTATAGGCTAGCTAAGTCACTAGGTTTTGATTATTTTCAAGGTTATTATTTTTATAAGCCAGAACTCATAGAGGGAAGTGAAATAGGTGCTACACAACATTTTGTTATGTCTATTTACAATGAGGTTTTTAAGTCTGATTTTAGTTATAAAAAACTTGAACATTATTTTACTCAAGACTTAGATCTTACCTATAAATTACTAAGGTATGTCAATTCAAGTCAGTTTGATCATGTGAATGAATTTACCTCAATTAAGCAGACTATGATTTTTTTAGGTGAAAATAAACTTCGTAAGTTTGTAAGTCTCATTATTTTGGCTGAACTTAACCCCAATAAACCAGTTGTGTTAATTAATAATACTATAATCAGGGCTCGGTTATGTGAAGAGTTAATATCATTAATGGGATTTCCTTTGTTGAAAGAGTCAGCATTTTTGACTGGATTATTATCTACTTTAGATGCCATTTTAGATAAACCGATGAACAGAGCGATAGAGCCGCTTCCTCTTGAACAGCAAATAAAGCGTGCTTTACTTAATAATCATGGATACCTAGCTCATTGTTTACAACTTACTCTGGCGTATATGGAAGGTGATTGGGTTACTGTCGATTATTTCATTGATAATTATAATATTGATCCTGAGAGGCTCATCTCAGCGTGTGATAAAGTGTATAGCTGGTTTAATCAGTATAAAAATTCAGTTCAGTAGTAATGAATGCTAGTTTGCAATAAGGATATGCGATGATGAATGGTATTGATTTAGACTTGTTTGATTCTTGTGCATTTATGCTATCACCTGAGGGGGAGTGGTTAGGTGAGAATCAAATTTTTTCAAATAATATTTTTTTAAAAAGTTCCAAGGAAAAAATCATTCAGCATTTTGAAAAACTTAAACAGAATATCACGCCTAATGAATGCTTAATGATAGGAAGTAACTGTTTAAAGTTTAGCCTATTAAAGATGGTCAATAAAAATTTTATTGTTCTCTGTGTTGTAGAACATGATGCGCCAATAACAAAAAGTTTCGAGTATAGCCAATTTAGGTGTGAGAATCCTGCGGGTGATGACTCTAGATATCAGCAAATTGCTTCAGACGGTGTTCTTGTCATAAATGTTCTTGGCAATATTGATTTTATTGGTGGCGGGGTTAAATACTTTTTTCCATATTTACATTTTGATAATTATATTGGTAGGTCATTTTTTAGTTTAATTCAAGATATTGTTATCTATGAGATTGTTGGTAGAAATAATTATAGAATTATGAAGTGGTTTAGATATAAATGTGCAACTAATAAAAACATATGTCTATCTTTTAAAACTAAATCAGGGTTGTATTTTGAGTATAGAGATTTCTTCCTTGATGATGGAACTCGGTTTGGGTTAATTATAGATGAATCTAAACGATATGAGAAAGAAAAAGTATTAATAGAGAAATGTTCAGAGCTGGAACAATTGAATAGTTTTCAAAGTGATTTTATTGCCACTCTAGGTCACGAGATTAGAACACCATTAAATGCAGTGCTAGGCTTAATTGAGCTCAGTTTAGGTAATGTAAGGGCACAGGATAAGAAGTTATTATCTGTCGCATTCAGCACTTCAAAACAAGTTCTATTACTCATTAATAGTATGTTGGATTTTAAAAAGACAAATGAGAGTAGTGCAGATGTTAAAAATGACTCGGTAGATGTTAGGTTGTTAGGCGAATCTGTTGTTGATGCGTTTAGCCTTCAAGCAGATAAAAAAGACATTAATTTAGACTTTTTTATGCCATTAAATTTTAATCGCAGGGTTATTTGTGATGAAGTTAAACTAAATCAAGTTATCTATAATTTAATCTCCAATTCAATTAAGTTTTCCAATAAAATTGACTCGTCGATTCTATTAGAAGTCGAAGTTCTGGAACAGTCATTCGAAAATGTAAAACTAAAGTTTTCTGTTATTGATAATGGTATCGGTTTAACTGAAGAGGAACAATCAAAAGTGTTCGGTAAGTATGAGCAGGCATCATCAAATTCTTACCGTCAGTATGGTGGTGTTGGCTTAGGACTATACATAAGTAAAAGTATATGTCGTTCAATGGGAAGTGATCTTCAGGTTATTAGTCGTATCGGTGATGGTAGCGTTTTCTTTTTTGTTATTGATTTTGCTTTAGATAGTCACTTTACGGCGCATGATGTAAGCGGCTCCTATCGTTCTGATATTGATGCTTCAGTAACAGCATATACTAATAGTTCGATTTTTCACGAATCAGTTTCAAGATATTCCAAAGAGCTTGATTTCGAGTTGCTATATTTACCAAGTAATGAATTACTGGAATTTGAAACTGAAAGCTCAATACTTTTTATTGACTTGAATCAAAATGATATTATCTCAAAGAATGAATTTGTAACTAGTATTTTTACAAGAAAAGAAAGAGTTGCAGAGTTGAGGAGAGTGTCACTTTCTAAGTCTAACTCCGACTACGAAGTGATTTCATATCCACCACTCAGAATTCAATCAGTAACTGATTTCATTAATGTTAAAAATTATTTGAATATTATTGACGAGCAGGCTTCGGATAGTGCTGATTATAGTAATATTAGTGTGTTAGTTATTGATGATTGTCAAGAAAACTTATTTGTCATCGAAAAGCAGTTATTATCTGTTGGAGTCCTAGTTTCCTGTGTTCAAGATCCGATGCAAGCAATTGAGCTTTTTAAGACAAATAAATTTAATGTCGTTATTTCTGATGTGATAATGCCAAATATATCGGGCTCAGACCTCATTGGCGTCATTAGAGAAGTTGAAGGATATCGGGAATTAGCGCCATCGATTATTGTGATGTTGACCGCTGATAATGGCGACATATGTAAAGATGAATGTTTGCAGGCTGGAGCAAATCGCGTACTTGTAAAGCCTCTGACGTTGAATGATTTGATTGGCCTTTTAGATGAAGTAAAACTCATTTTGTCAAATAATACAAGTTTAAAAAAGTCTACAGTTAAAGCAGATAATACTTCTTTTGATAATAGTTTTTTCTGTTGTGATGAAACACCGCAGGAATTAGTAGACATCTTACAGATAGTCAACTTGTCAGATATATATAATTTTGTAGGTGAAGATATAAGCGATGAAGAGTTATCTATTTTTTTAGAGCAATATTACAGTAATTTACTTGTTAAGCGTGAAGCATTAAGGTCTGCAATTGTGGATAATGATCTTCGTATTATTACTGCAATTAGCCATACCCTTAAAAGTAATTCTCTTTACATAGGAGCAAAAAAATTAAATTTATCTTGCCAAGAACTAGAGCGTGTGTCGCGTAACAATGCTATTGATTACAAAGTTATCTTAAAATGTTGGCAAGAGGTTGATGATGATTTATTTGCGTTAATTGAGTTTTTTATGCAAAGGAGTAATGCTAGTGGATAGAGTCAATTTTGAGCATATCGTTCTCTATACGAACGACCAAGATAATGATAGATTATTGATAAGTGTTCTAATTCGTCACTTTTCTCGTATTCATGTGATTAAAACGAATGCTGAGCTTGTTGAGCAAATCAAACAATCAACCCCAAAAGTGATTCTTGTTGCTGCTGAAACTTTACAAGAAACTTTACTTATTTATTACGAAGCCATAGAGGAGTTGCAGGCTGTAGAAATATGTGAGCATGCCGTTGTTTCTCTTATTCCAAAACATCAAGAAAGAGAAGCGTACGAGGCTTATCGTAGTGGTGTGATTAATGATTATTTAATCGCTAGGCCAATGTATGAAGTGCATAGAGCAATTATAATATGTACACATTTATTGCGGGAAATTGGGTTGAGAGGAAAATATAAAAAAGTAGAAGAGTTTGTAAATGTACAAGATAACTACTCTTCGCATATCAAGGAGATTGTCCTTAAAGGTGTTCAGCGCAAGAAGGATTTAGAACATAGCTTTGAATTAAGTTTGATTGAAATCGAGCAATCATTAGATAAGGCAGAAGCGCACCTTGCAAGTAATAGAACCGCTGAGTTAGATCTGGCTTCATTGAAGAAGATATTATCATTTATTCGTTCTAATGAAATTAGACCAGCTTTGTTGAAACTGCAAAGTAAGGCGTTGCACTTACTTGAACTTGTTGTTACTGATGTATCAAATGTGGCGACGGTCGCAGAAGCCCCTTTGCCAGAACAGGAGCATATTGAGGTTAGCAACAAGGCAGCTCCAACCGTGCCTGATACTAAATACACGTATAATCGATTGTATTCGGAGTCAAAAAATTCTCTTGTATCAGTTGAAGTTCCTATAGTACCAAAGATGTTAATTGTTGAGGATGATCACATTAGTTTGAATTTAACTATTATGCTTCTTAGAACGTATGCCATTGAACTTGATACATCATTGTCTGGACGTATGGCGTTAGATTTACTTTCTAAGAAAAAATATGACGTTATTTTAATGGACATAAATCTTCCTGATACTAATGGGTTTTATATTATTAACCACATTAATAAGTCTAATGGCATAAATGCAATTACGCCCATTGTTATGTTGACTGGGAATAAAAATAAGTCATCAGTTCAGCAGGCAATAGCTGCAGGAGCTAAAGGTTACATTATCAAACCGCTATATAAGGATTCAATAATCAAGCTTTTTAGGAAGTATGATATTCCATTGCATTTGCGATAGTTCTATAGACAGGGGTTTTAATGATACTTGTATGTTTTTCTTTTAGTCTCACAGGTATGGGCTTATATCCTTACCCGTAATATCTACCTTTTTAGGTATTTAAATTATGGTTTTTTTATGTTTTGTAGGTAGAGGCTTTATGTCAGCATGGCTGATTCAGCACTCATCTTATTGGTGTGTTAGAAATGCGATGTGGTGACTGAGTTCCTAATGATTTACGCCGGGGATTTTAGATTTTCATCGCACTGTGAGCCAGATATGCTGTGCATTTACTTAGAAAATTTACTGTAAATTAGCAATATACGGCGTTCTATCGTTAATGATTGAACGCTCAATAATCATTTTTAGATACTGTTTGCAGTTTAATATCTGATAGCTATATTTTAGGCATGTATTTGATTTGCATTTTTATGTTGTACATTGTTCTTTCGGGTTTTTATTAGATTATACTGATGTTTTTTAAGTTATAGTCTTTAGCTTGAATATGATGTTCATCTGTGGAATGACCACCTATTGTTGGCTGGCGTTAGTGCCAATCATAGATCAAGGGAGTCGTTTTGATGGCGCTAGTTGTGATGGAGTTAGGATGGTTGACAATACTGGACATAATCATAAATCTCGGACTCAATATATTATTTTAGCTGTGGCTATTTATGCACTTGCGGCGCTTGGATGGATCTTTTTATCCGATCAATTGTTGCTTGTATTTACGGACACAGAAACTGTGTTTCGCTTATCCCTCGCGAAAGGTTTTTTCTTTGTATTTACCAGTGCCTTTATCCTACTTTTTGTTCTGAATGCCGTTCCTGACCGTCATAATGCTCCATCGGGTAATTTGCTAGAAATAACCTTTGCTCGCTCTGTAGCGATAAGTAATATCTCATGGCTTAAATACATTGCGATATTGAGTTTTACGCTGATAACGCTATGGTTTGCCAATTCACTTTCAGCTGAGCAGCACCAGCGTTTACTATTGCTGATTTTTATGTTGCCCATTTCATTAAGCGCTATTGGTGGCGGATTCGCCCCCGGATTAGTCGCGACATGTCTCTCTGTTCTGTGTGTCTATTATCTTCATCCAACCGCCAATAGCCTCGATAATATTCATTCTGTCGATTGGTTACAGCTTATTAGTCTAAGTGTTTACGGCATAGTGATCAGTGCACTGAGCGGCTATTTACGTGCCTCATTACAGAAATTGGATGTGAATCATCAACTGCTCGATTCTGTGGTTTCTCAAACAACCGATGGTATTTTTGTGAAGGATTTGGCGGGGCGTTATATCTTGGTCAACCAAGGTGCTGCTACCTTTGTCGGCAAGAGTATGAGTGACATCTTGGGCAAAGATGACACTGATATTTTTGATGCTGACTCTATTGATATTATCCAAGAAAAAGATCGCACTGTATTAGTGTCCGGAATGGTCACCACACATAAAGAGTATTTACATATTCAGGGTGAAGCAGCCATTTTTCAAGTGACCAAAGGTCCTGTGTTTGACGCTCAAGGTGCAATTTGTGGCTTATTTGGAATAGCAAGGGATGTCACGACTCAAGAAAAAAATGCTGAACATTTACTCATTAGTGAGTTGGGATTAAAACAAGCACAACAATTATCAGGGATTGGCAGTTGGGAGTGGGATTTAGTTACTGATTCGCATACTTGGTCTGAACAGGTTTTTGTGATTTATGGCTTGCCATATAAAGAAGCCGCCCCTTCGATAGAACAAGTGCAGAAATTATTTACTCCTGAGAGTTGGCAAGCGTTAAGTACGCTGGTGATGCGATGTGTGCATACGGGAGAAGAGTATGAATGCGAAGCTGAGTTGCTAGATCCTAATCGTGCCCATCGTTGGATTATGGCTAGGGGTCAAGCACAGCGTGATCCGCACGGTAAGATATTTAAATTGCACGGTACAGTGCAAGATATTACCCATGCGCGACAGCTTCAACAACAACTAGCGGCTCAAACAGCACAATTGCAAAGGGTTATTCAAGGTTCTGAACAAGGATTCTGGGACTGGAATGCTGTTACTGGAGAAGTGCAAATCAGCCCAAGATTTGAAGCCATTTTGGGATATCAAGCTGGCGAGATGAAGCTGACGGTTAATAATTGGCGTCAATATGTGTATGTCGAAGATGTGCAAAATATAGAGCAACAGGTTCTACAGCATCTCATCCATAAAACAAGCAGTATAGAGTTGGAAGTGCGCTGCATTAAAAAGACTGGCGAGCTGTGCTGGATATTGTGTAAGGGGCGGGTCGTTGAAGAGGATAGTCAAGGTCGAGCGTTGATGATTTCGGGAACCCAAGCCGATATCACGTTATTAAAGACCCATGAGACTGAGTTAGATCGCGTGGCAAATTATGATGCACTTACAGGATTACCAAATCGTCGCTTACTTTTAGACCGTTTTCAGCAAATGATTGCCCATGTTCAACGTAATGGCAGTCTCTGTGCCGTGTGTTTTATGGACCTTGACGGGTTTAAGGTGATCAATGATCGTTATGGCCATGAGGTTGGTGACCAACTGTTGATCGCGATTGCAAATAATGTGTCTGTGGTGATTCGGCAGCAAGATACGTTGGCCCGGGTAGGAGGCGATGAGTTCGTTATCTTATTTGAGATGATGTCTGAGGAAGAATGTACTCAAGTACTATTACGAATACTGGCGGCGGTCGATCAGCCGATATTAATCGGTGATTTAAATCTTTGTTTAACGGCTTGTATTGGCGTGAGTTTGTATCCAGAGGATAACGTTGACCCCGACATTTTATTGCGCCATGCCGACCAAGCCATGTATATGGCAAAATCGGCAGGTAAGAATCGTTTCCAAATGTTTGATCCTGACATTGATCGTAACATTATTGCTCGGAGAACTTGGTTAGAAGAACTTAAGTCAGCTTTTGAACGTCATGAATTTGTGATGTTTTACCAACCAAAAGTGAATCTCGCTACCGGTAAAATTATTGGTGCGGAAGCCTTAATTCGTTGGCGTCATCCACTGCGAGGTATAGTCGGTCCGAGTGAGTTTTTACCGGATATTGCAGGCAGTGATCTTGAAATTGCTTTAGGTGAATGGGTTATCAATACTGCAGTAGCACAATGGCAGAATTGGCAACAGAGTGGTCGCCCGATAGCAGTAAGTATTAACGTAAGCGCTCGGCAGCTATTGGCTGAACACTTTAGCGCGTTCTTAAAATCGACGTTAATGCAATATCCCGATTTGACGGCCTCGGATCTAGAATTGGAAATTTTAGAGAGTGCCGCCATTGAAGATATGACATTGGCAATTGAGATCCTTCAGGAATGTAAGCGTTTGGGTGTCCATTTTTCCCTAGATGATTTTGGTACAGGTTATTCGTCGTTAACGTATTTACGCCAATTACCCATATCGACGATAAAAATTGATCAGAGTTTTGTGCGAGGTATGCTCGATAGCGAAGATGATTGGCGTATCGTGGAGGGTGTTATCCGCTTAGCGTCAGTATTTAATCTTAATGTGATTGCTGAAGGTGTTGAAACCATTGCCCATGGTAAGAGTTTAGCTGAATTGGGCTGCCAATTGTGCCAAGGCTATGGTATTGCTCGGCCTATGCCTGTAGAGGAGTTTGCTCTTTGGTACGACGAATGGCCATCGCAATATCAACAGATTAAAAATGAATTCAAGCAAATGGACGAATTGCATCGTTAATAGCAAGTTACAGAGAGTTTTTCGCTGGCTTTAAGGATTTAGGTGCTCACTCGTGTATTTGGAATGTATTTATTTGGCGTGATGGTTCTTAGTTATGGAGTAAAAGTTGGCGCAGGGCTAATCTTTTGCTCCATAGTCGAGAATACTTTTAGTGTTTAATCTATATTTCTTTTTGATTTACTCGGGTTGATAGCTCTGAAGCGCTTTCTTTGCGTTCGCTATATCGGTTTGTGAGGAAATTAACATTGCCCCTCAGGAGTAAAGTGAATTTCATCAATTCCTCCATAACATCAACTACACGATCGTAGTAAGGCGAAGGCTTCATTCGGCCTGCCTCGTCAAACTCTAACCAAGCTTTTGCGATTGAAGACTGGTTGGGTATGGTGAACATGCGCATCCATCGACCCAATATACGCATTTGGTTTAGTGTGTTGAAGGACTGTGAACCACCACTCACCTGCATTATTGCTAATGTCTTACCTTGTGAAGGCCGGACAGCACCTTCAGCCAAAGGGATCCAATCGATTTGGGCTTTCATAATACTGGTCATCGCACCGTGGCGTTCTGGTGAACACCACACCATACCTTCGCACCAACGTACCATTTCTCTTAGTTCCATGACTTTGGGATGACTGTCAGGCGCATCATCAGGAAGTGGAAGTCCAGAAGGGTTAAAAATACGCACCTCTGCGCCCATGTGTGTTAATAGTCGAGCGGCTTCTTCCGTCGTCAGTCGGCTATAGGAGCGTTCTCGTACTGAGCCATAAAGCATCAGTATTCTAGGCGGATGGGTTAGAGGAGTTAGATTAAAACAGTCCATATCCATGTTATTAACCATTAATTCTTGTTTGAGCGCTGGCATATCGTGGTTTAGTGGTTTCATGTGCGAACTCTTTGTCCCTGTTCATTAATGATGATTTCGCCATCTTCTTTGGTGAAAGGGCCTTGTTGTGCTTTGGTCAAAATATCAAGCACTGTCTCAGATGGGCGACAGAGTTTTGTGCCTCGCGGCGTAACGACGATAGGACGGTTAATTAAAATGGGATAAGTCAGCATAAAGTTAACCAGTTCTTCATCAGTAAATGTGACTTCAGAAAGTCCTAGTCGTTCAAATGGTTCAACATTGTTACGTAGCAATGAACGCACAGATATTTTCATCTCATTAATTAGCTTAAGTAATTCATCGCGGGAGGGTGGCGTTTCTAAGTAGTGGATGATTTGGGGTTCGACTCCACTATTACGGATCAATGCTAAAGTGTTGCGCGATGTACCACAGGCTGGATTGTGGTAAATCTTAATGCTGTCATCAATCATATTAGTCATAACATGTCTCTGATAAATAATTGCTTATAAATTGATCCATAGGCACTAAACAGATGCTCTAGTGCCCATGGACGAAGATTAGAAGGAGAGGCGCAGCGCCAGTGCCGCTAGGGTGACAAATAGCACTGGTAGCGTCATCACAATGCCGACGCGGAAATAATAACCCCAGGTAATATTAATATTTTTCTGCGCCAGTACATGCAGCCATAGCAGGGTTGCTAAACTGCCGATGGGGGTGATTTTAGGACCTAAATCGCTACCAATCACGTTAGCGTAAATCATGGCTTCTTTAATCACGCCGGTGGCATTGCTACCGTCTATCGACAGGGCGCCAATTAACACTGTTGGCATGTTGTTCATGATGGATGATAAAAAGGCGACCAAGAAGCCTGTGCCCATAGTGGCAGCCCAAAGCCCTTGTTCAGCCAAACTATTTAATACGCTTGATAGGTAATCGGTTAAGCCTGCGTTGCGAAGACCATAAACAACCAAATACATGCCGAGTGAAAAGATCACTATCTGCCAGGGCGCGCCGCGCAGTACCTTAGTGGTATCTATGGCATGGCCTTTTTTCGCGACAATAAACAGGATCAGGGCACCCACGGCAGCGACTAAACTCACGGGCACACCGAGGGGTTCTAAGCCAAAAAAGCCCACCAAGAGTAAGACTAATACGCCCCAACCGGTTTTAAAGGTGTTGAGGTCGCGAATGGCGGCCTTAGGTTCGCGTAGTTTTTGCAAGTCGTAGGTCGCGGGAATATCTTTGCGAAAAAACAGATGCAGCATGACTAAGGTGGCACTAATAGCTGCAATATCGACGGGCACCATCACAGAGGCGTATTCGTTAAAACCTATATTGAAGAAGTCCGCCGAAACAATATTGACTAGGTTAGAGACAATTAACGGCAAACTTGCGGTATCGGCAATAAAACCCGCCGCCATCACAAAGGCTAAGGTTGCTCCGGCGCTAAAGCCCAGAGCCAGTAACATCGCAATTACGATCGGGGTGAGGATCAACGCCGCGCCATCATTGGCAAACAATGCGGCAACAGTCGCGCCGAGTAACACTATGTAAGTAAAGAGTAAACGGCCACGACCTTTGCCCCAACGGGCCACATGTAGCGCGGCCCATTCGAAAAATCCCGACTCATCTAATAATAAACTGATGACGATCACGGCAATAAAGGTGGCGGTCGCATTCCAGACAATATTCCATACCACAGGAATATCCCCTAAGTGCACCACACCCAGTAGTAGGGCCAATACGGCGCCCAAGGTAGCACTCCAACCTATGCCTAACCCCTTAGGTTGCCAAATTACTAACACTATGGTGAGAACAAAAATTGCCCCTGCTAACCACATACAAGCTCCTAAAAGGGCAGAGACTGTCTACCCGTAATCATAAAATAATGCCCTCACCTAACTATATTGTCGGTGGGTTTGAATGATTTTTTATATGTGAATTTTCGTATGTATCTTAGTGTTGAACACTATACTCAAACACCATTTTGACTAATGCATGATACTTAAGGTGATCTTATATACGGATATTTACATATATGAAAATTCGTATATATTGTACAAGGTCTTTCCAAAAGATCCATAGCCATGAAAAACGAGTGTTGTTTCTTACCGCTCACAGCTTGCTGTTTGAATGAACCTTTAGGAAAGTTAACAAAAGGATCAAAATGTTTGTATTAGTTCAGTCTAAGGGCATCAATGATTAATCCAACCCAGTTTTTTAAATGTTTAGCCGATGAAACCCGCTTGCGTTGCATGATGTTGATCCAGCAAGAGGGAGAGCTCTGTGTCTGTGAATTGACCGAGGCATTGCAAGAGACCCAGCCTAAGATTTCGCGACATTTGGCCCAATTACGTAAATGCGGTTTATTAGTTGATCGCCGTCAGGGGCAATGGGTTTTCTATCGTATCAATAATGACTTACCCGAATGGAGTCAGTTAGTGCTGAGTGAAGTTACCAACCAAAACACTGTATTCCTTGAAGAAAATATGCGTAATTTGTGTAAGATGGGCGGGCGTCCTGACCGTGCTAAAGCTTGCTGCTAGAAGACTAGCTGCAAAAATTTAACCTCAAATATACGTTTTTTCATATATTTACGTGTCTAAAGTTTTGCTTAATATTAAGGTGGCGTAACAATGCTGCAAATATTTTCAGATTTAGCGGGCTGGTTAACTTTTGATTTGATGGGTTTAGAGCCCAATACTAAGCTCGCCGACGCCATCCATTTTTTTATTGAAGATACCACTAAGATTTTTGCGCTCCTGTTGCTGATGATTTATGGCATCGCTTTGGTGCGGGCCTCGCTCAATGTCGAGCGGGTTCGGGATTACTTGGCGGGTAAAAATCGTTTTGTCGGTTACGTTATGGGATCGGGTTTTGGCGCTGTTACCCCATTCTGCTCATGTTCGAGCATTCCTGTTTTTTTAGGTTTCACTTCCGCGGGGATCCCCGTTGGGATCACTATGGCATTTCTGATCACTTCGCCGTTAATTAATGAAGTCGCCGTACTGTTGCTTGTGAGTCTGCTGGGCTGGCAGTTCACTGTGATCTACGTGCTAGTCGGCATGTCAGTGGGTATGTTGGCGGGGGCATTTTTGGACTCGATTCGCGCTGAGCGTTGGCTGCAGTCCTTTGCCGCCAAAGCACTCGAACAAGGTCAGGCGCAAGCAAGTCACGATAATAGCGAGGGTATGACATCAACATCCATGACGTTAACCGAGCGACATGAGTTTGCGAAAGACGAGACCCTAGAGATTTTTGGCCGAGTGTGGAAATGGGTCATTATTGGGGTTGGGCTTGGCGCCGCACTCCATGGATTTGTGCCTGACGGTTGGATCGAAGCCCACTTAGGCGATGGTCAATGGTGGTCGGTTCCTGTGGCGGTATTGATTGGTATTCCTCTGTATTCCAATGCCACAGGGGTTATCCCTATCATGGAGAGCCTTATCACTAATGGCTTGCCCGTAGGGACGACATTGGCATTTTGTATGTCTACGGTTGCCGCCAGTTTTCCCGAGTTCATTTTGCTCAAGCAGGTGATGCAATGGCGTTTGCTGGCCATCGTTTTTGCCATTTTATTGATTTCATTCACCTTAATCGGTTGGATCTTTAACGCTATAGGTCCCGTTCTGTGAGAATTATAAAAATGTTAAACATCAAAGCATTAGGTAGTGGATGCGCTAAATGCACTAAAACCGCTGAGATCATTACCGCCATTGCCAACGAGAAGGGCATTAGCGCGGCTATATCGAACAGATAACGCTTTAATCTTAAACAAATAATATAAAACACCTAATATAAAACTGAGTGGGAAGGATGCAGGTATGACAATCAAAATCGGGATAAATGGCTTTGGCCGTATGGGACGTTTAGCATTGCGCGCTGCTTGGGGCTGGGAAGAGGTTGAGTTTGTGCAGATTAATGATCCCGCAGGGGATGCGGCGACCTTAGCCCATTTGCTGACATTCGACTCTGTGCATGGTCGCTGGCAGTACGAGGCCAATGCCGATGGCGATGGCGATGACATCATTATCGATGGCAAGTGTATTCGCTGTACACGCAATAAAACCATCGCCGAAACCGATTGGTCCGCCTGCGATGTGGTGATTGAAGCCTCGGGTAAGATGAAAACCAAAGAAGTGCTGCAAGCTTATTTAGATCAAGGCGTTAAACGTGTTGTGGTCACAGCGCCCGTTAAAGAAGAGGGCGTGTTAAACGTTGTCATGGGGGTGAATCATCAACTCTATGACAAAGCTATTCATCCTATTGTAACCGCGGCCTCCTGTACCACTAACTGTTTGGCGCCAATCGTCAAAGTGATCCACGAAAACCTCGGCATAGTGCATGGTTCCATGACAACCATTCATGATATTACCAACACTCAAACTATTTTAGATGCACCGCATAAAGATCTCCGCCGTGCGCGGGCCTGTGGTTTAAGCCTAATCCCTACGACAACAGGCTCTGCGACGGCTATTACCCATATTTTCCCTGAACTCAAAGGTAAGCTTAACGGCCATGCGGTGCGGGTGCCATTAGCGAACGCCTCATTAACCGATTGTGTGTTCGAGGTGAGTCGCAAAACGACCGAAGCTGAGGTCAATCGCCTGTTAAAAGAAGCGGCAGACGGACCGCTAAAAGGCATTTTAGGTTATGAGGAACGTCCATTAGTCTCGGTCGATTATAAAACCGATCCGCGTTCGAGCATTATCGATGCGCTATCGACCATGATTATCAATGGCACTCAGGTCAAACTCTACGCTTGGTATGACAACGAGTGGGGTTATGCCAATCGCACCGTCGAACTGGCCCGCATGGTCGGTCTGATGGATAAGGCATAAGCTTTATGGCTAAGCTGACAGGGTTCTTGTCTAACATATCACCCGAGATCCGCCAGTATCTGGTGGTTACAGGCAACTATTGGGCATTCACGCTCACCGATGGCGCATTACGTATGTTAGTGGTGCTCTATTTTCATGGCTTAGGTTATAGCCCGCTACAAATTGCCATGCTATTCCTCTTCTATGAAATCTTTGGGGTGGTAACGAACTTAGTCGGCGGCTGGCTCGGGGCGCGTTTAGGCTTAAATAAGACCATGAATGTAGGCCTATTTATGCAGATTGTCGCCCTTAGCATGCTGCTTGTGCCTAGCAGTATGCTTACGGTTGCTTGGGTGATGGCGGCGCAGGCCTTGTCGGGTATTGCTAAAGATCTCAATAAAATGAGCGCTAAAAGCAGTATCAAGTTGTTGGTGCCCAATGATGCTCAGGGTGAGCTGTATAAGTGGGTTGCCATGCTCACTGGCTCCAAAAATGCGCTAAAGGGCGCGGGGTTCTTCTTGGGCGGTGCCTTGCTGACCCTGTTTGGATTCCAGCTGGCCGTGTTAGGTATGGCAATTGTCCTATTGCTGGTGTGGATTTTTAGTCTGTTAAGTTTGCAGCGCGATTTAGGTAAAGCCAAAAAAAAACCTAAGTTCACGGAAATTTTCTCTAAGAGTCCGGCGGTAAACACGCTTTCTGCCGCACGCATGTTTTTATTTGGTGCGCGGGATGTGTGGTTTGTGGTGGCTTTACCCGTTTATTTGGCCTCAACCTTTGGTTGGGATCATTGGTATGTCGGCGGTTTTCTCGCACTCTGGGTGATAGGTTATGGCATAGTGCAAGGCTTCGCACCTCGCTTGACGGGGACAAAGTCGGCGAGCCAAAACAAGGTTCCCGATGGACGTAGCGCCTTAGGTTGGGCGGCGATATTGAGCATAGTGCCGGCAGGCATTGCGCTGGCGATAAGTTATGACTTCCATGCTGCGAATATACTGATTTGGGGATTGATGCTGTTTGGCGCCTTATTCGCGATCAACTCTTCATTACACAGCTATCTTATCGTCAGTTATGCGGATGAAGATGGCGTATCGTTAGATGTGGGTTTTTACTACATGGCTAATGCTATGGGGCGTTTGATTGGGACTGTGTTGTCTGGCTGGGTGTATCAAGTGTATGGCATGGCGGCTTGTCTGTGGATATCGGCGGCATTTATTGCGCTCGCAGCACTTATCTCAATCAAACTGCCTCGGCATAAAGCGATATCAGATGGTGCTTAATACTTACCTATGTTACCCCTGAGTTGTTGCGGTTGTTTTTATTCAATGCCCACCAAAGTATGGTGGGTATTTTAATCACTCTGATGTTAACTGAAGTTTTTTGATTTTGAGCAAACAACTCTCTATACTCCGGCCTGTTTTATACACGTCATTATGTCGCTATTCCCAATAGCACAACTATTTTTAATGCAGTCAAATTTGAGTTGGCTCATATAAGTGAGGTTATTTTTCGGTGATGAGCATTAAGCCGCATTAGTTTAATCCTTCCTTCTTGGATCGTTAAGATCCGTCCTTAGTCGCTACCGACTCGGTAGTTGTTTTGCTGTACCCCATACCCATAATCCCAACTGCATTTCGTCAGCTTGACGCATAAGTACCTTATTGGCTATGCGCTGACATTTGAGTCAAGTGTTGATATTAGCTATTGGAAGATATGATTAAATTTCAATCAGAGTGAGTGACATGATACAAACCATGAAAAAAGAGTGGTTCTCCAACATACGCGGAGATCTGTTAGCCGGTATTGTGGTTGCACTGGCGTTAGTCCCTGAGGCTATTGCCTTTTCTATTATTGCAGGCGTCGATCCTAAGGTCGGCCTGTATGCTTCATTCTGTATCGCAGTGGTCATCGCGTTTACAGGTGGCCGTCCTGGTATGATCTCTGCCGCAACGGGTGCTATGGCGTTGTTGATGGTGACCTTAGTGAAGGAACACGGCCTCGAGTATTTACTCGCGGCGACCCTATTAACTGGTGTGCTGCAAATTGCCGCGGGTTACTTAAAACTAGGAAGCTTGATGCGTTTCGTCTCCCGCTCTGTGGTGACAGGCTTTGTGAATGCGCTGGCGATTCTGATCTTTATGGCCCAGTTGCCCGAACTGACCAATGTGACTTGGCATGTATATGCGATGACGATTGCAGGTCTTGGTATTATCTACTTATTCCCACTTATCCCTGTGATTGGTAAATCCTTACCTTCGCCTCTCGTGTGTATTGTCGGATTAACGCTGTTTGCGGTTTATATGGGGTTAGATATTCGTACTGTCGGTGACATGGGACAACTACCTGATACTTTGCCTATTTTCCTCTGGCCTGAAGTGCCATTGACCCTTGAAACTCTGATGATCATCTTCCCTTATTCGGCCGGCCTTGCCGTGGTGGGTTTGCTGGAATCTATGATGACCGCCACCATAGTCGATGACTTAACCGATACCCAAAGCGATAAAAACCGCGAGTGTAAGGGCCAAGGTATTGCCAATATTGGCGCGGGCTTAATGGGCGGTATGGCCGGTTGCGCTATGATTGGTCAGTCGATCATCAATGTTAAATCGGGTGGTCGCGGACGGTTATCGACCTTTTCAGCGGGGGTATTTCTACTCATATTGATCGTATTCCTCGGCGAATGGTTAAAGCTCATCCCTATGGCGGCACTGGTTGCCGTGATGATCATGGTGTCTATCGGTACTTTCTCTTGGGATTCAATTCGTAATCTTAAGCATCATCCAATATCAACCAACCTTGTGATGGTGGCGACCGTTGCTGTGGTGGTCGCTACCCATAACTTAGCTATGGGAGTATTTGTGGGGGTATTACTCGCGTCCCTGTTCTTTGCTAATAAAGTGGGCCGTTTTATGGTGGTTAAGAGTGTAACGGCTGCTGCCGACGCAGGTCGCCATTATCAAGTTATTGGGCAAGTCTTTTTTGCCTCAGCAGATAAGTTCAGTAATTCATTTGATTTTAGGGAAGTGGTTGATAAGGTGACTATCGACTTATCTCAAGCGCATTTCTGGGATATTACTGCGGTATCGGCCCTAGACAAGGTAGTGATTAAATTCCGTCGAGAGGGAACTGAAGTGGAGTTGATTGGCCTTAACCAAGCCAGTGCAACCATAGTCGATAAATTTGGGGTGCACGATAAGCCTGAAAACGTTGAAAACATGATGTCTGGTCACTAAGCCCTTAGCAACACAGTAAAAGGAAAATAACGATGACAAATGTGATTGCCTGTATCGACGGTTCAAAAGTGACACTCGCCGTATGTGACGCCAGTAGCTGGGCCGCTCAGCAACTGGATGCCCCAGTAACTCTATTGCATGTATTGGATAAATCAGCATACCCAACTGAAACGAATTTATCAGGGAATATAGGTTTAGGTACGCGAGAGCATTTGCTTGCTGAAATGGTTGAGCTTGAAGCGCGTCGAGGCAAACTCGCACTTGAACAGGGTAAGTATATGCTGCAAGAAGCAAAAATCCGCGTTGTTGAGAAGCAGCCTAGCAGAATGGTTGCAACCTTGCAGCGTCACGGCGATTTAGTCGAAACCCTGCTAGAGCAAGAATCCCATGCCAGATTGGTGGTGATGGGGGCCAAGGGGAGCAGCATCAAGATCAAGCGCAGGCCATTGGCAGTCATTTAGAAAATGTCATTCGCACGCTTAAGCAGCCTATGTTAGTGGTGATGGACGAGTTTACTGCACCGACTCGATTTATGATCGCCTATGATGGCAGCATTACTGCGAAAAAAGCCCTTAATCAAGTGCTAACGAGTCCACTTTTAAAAGGGCTTGAATGTCATTTAGTGATGGTGTCTGATGATCAATCGCTGGCGACAGCTGAACTGGCGTTGGTGGCTGAATCTCTGATTGCGGCGGATTTCAATGTGGTTACCGCCGTTTGTCAGGGAGAAGTGCAAACGGCCCTTGAGATCTATCAACTTGAGCATCAAATCGATCTTATGGTGATGGGCGCCTATGGTCATTCGCGTATTCGGAAGTTTTTTGTGGGGAGTAACACCACAAGGATGATCAGTAAAAGTCATATCCCCTTGTTATTACTTCGCTAGGTTAAATATACATTTCAACTTATTTTGCTCAATTCTAATGACTTGGTTTTAGTTAGAACATCTGAGTCAGAAGCTTGAGGTAATCATTTAAGAAAAAACGGCGAGCATTTAGGCTCGCCGTTTGATATCACAGCCGAATGGCTCGTCTTAGTTAGCTTTAGGCTCAAAGCTAAAGGCTTGACCCGCAAGAGCGGCTTCAAACATTAAGCCGCCTTTTGCTGCGGTAAATACTGCCATACCGTTGATATAAGAGCCGCTCGCCGAGCGATTACCACCTGATTGGCCTGCGCCTGCTGAGTTGCCTGTGGTTCCTGCTTGAGCGCTTGCTCCCATGTTGATGGCAACTGCCGACGCTTGGGCATCAAACTCGAAACTGCCGCTCGTGAAGGCTTCATAGGCTTTGGCATCTTTAAAGAAGATGATCTCGCTGTAGGCTTGTCCACCTAATTGAAAACCGATGGATAATTGAGTCAGACTCGAATCACCCATATAGGCACCGCCTTGGTAGACTCGGCCTTTGCCATAGGCTGCACCGATCCCAATTCCGCCTTTACCCACAGTTGGGAATAAAGCATAGCCATAGGCTGTGTCGAAAAATTTACTGGTTTCTTTCGCTTTTTGGAAATTGACTACAGCCTGATCGTAGCTTTCATCTGCATGTACAGTTGGGGCAGCAAATAGGCTCACAATAAGGCATGTTGATGCCGCAATGGCTGTTAAAAATGATTTCATGGTAACGCCTCTTCAAGTCTTTAGTTGTTCCAGACTAGCCTTTATCGACACAAATGACAGCCAAAAGTGACATATGTGTCAGCTTAGGTTCAGTGTTCGACTTAATGGTTGGAGTGATATTGGTGGTGATGATTGGAGTGCAGTTTCGCCAATTAGTTCTTAGGTGGCGAAGAACCTTGGTTTTTTTCTGCATCGTCCTGCTGAACTTGATGCAAAAATTCATACTCCTCTGGGGTGAGAATATTTTCAATGACGAGTGGGCGTTGCTCTAACTCTGGTTCGGCCATGCGGCCTTTTAAGTAGGCAGAGCGGGTGATTTGCTTTAGCCCATACACCGCCAGCATATACATGCTCAGTAGTAAGGTCAGCCTTGGCAATGCGTGGGAAAGTAGCGATAGATTATCACCAAGATAGAAAGGCAAAATCACCACAAATACGCGGATTAACCAATTCAACAACATGGCCAAGGTCAAGCTTATCAGCCAACGAAACCGAATGGTGCCGAGCGCCTCTTGGGTTTGGGTGACATCTCTTTGATTGCGCTTATGTCGACGAAACAACATCCACAGCGCGATAAAGTAAAAACAGGTTTGTACAGATAACAGCGCTGGGAGTAGAGCGCCCCATTGGCTGATACTCATTTCTTTAAGCATCAGAGCTATGGGTTGCCACTCGTTAATGGGATGCGCAGTTAATCTTAGGGCAATATCTAAAATGGCGAAAACTAATGTGAATGCAGATGGCCAGTAATGCTTTGAAAACCCTAGCGGTTTATTGGTTGGTGCTAAACTGCGTTTGCAATAGAGATAGAGCAAAGGCATGAGCAAAAAATAGATAGGGTTAATCAGATTGAATAGGATATGAATGGGAATTGGACTGTTATCGCGGTTCAGCATACCCGTGAGGAAGTATAGAGCAATAAGACTTAAGAAAGCGGCGAGGAGTTTTTGGTTAGCGTCTGGGTGATAAAAATAGCGAATATAAATAGCTAACGCGAGGCAATGTACGCCTCCAAATAATGACAACCACCAGTAAGCTTGAGTGAAAAAACTATGAAACTCGTTCATATGCGATACCTCGAGCCCTGTTATATCAAGGAAATCGGCTCGGTAAAAGTATCGCCGTTAGTTTTTCTGTTGGCTTGCTATGCGCTGATGACGATTTGAAGCCGCCTCGGGCACAACGCTGGGAACGGGAATGCGTTCCGCGAGTAAGTGTTTGATTGCACGAACGGGATGCGGTAATAACATCCGTGGACCAGAAAAGATCATGATCTCTTTGACGATTTGTTTCTGCGCGGGTTTGTAGCAATGCACTGGGCATTTATTACAAGTGGGTTTGTTTTGTCCGTAGGGGCAGCGATCTAGGCGTGTTGCGGCATAATCCAATAACTCAATGCAATCTGCACATAGGCTCGTCGCGTCTTGGCCTTGGTGTTTCGCCTTGCAATAAATTGTCACCATTGCGGCAATGGTTTGGTGTTCGTACAGGAGTTTGCCCGTAAGCAGTGTGGCTGTGCCCATTGGAATACCTTAGCTTGTCACTCGGATATCCCATCATAGGCAGTGAAATTGGCGCTGACAAAACGAAAGCGCCAATTTATGAAGGTGCGCACAAAATGGGGCTTTAAATAATCCAACTATCCCCAATGTCACACCTAAAAATAAACCTTAGATATGCATCACTTTGTCGGCGGCCAGTGTCCAGCGAGTTAAATCTTGCAGTGTGCCTATATATGCACCTTCGATAATCATTTCTGCAGTGACGCCTCGTGCTTGAGCGCAGGTCTTGCAAAGTAGAATCGGAACTTGCTGTGCGCAGAGAATTTCAAACATCTGCTGCAGGTTGTAGCTTAAGTCAGGTGTGGTTTGATTTTTGAGTGCGCCAAACACGGCATCTGACATGAGAAAAAGTTTAAGATCGACCGCTTGCTCGTCCTGATCCTTCAGGGCTAATGCGATGCGTAAGCTATTAAATAGCTTTTCTGTCCCGTAAGGGCTGGCATGGGCCACGATAAGAATACTTTGCATCAGGTTTTCCTTATGTTTGTTATAAGCAGGTGGATGGGGGGATTAGGGAACTCGATTGTGCCAGTCTAGCGCAATTGGCTATAACTATTTGAGCGCAAGATCGTATAAAAAGGCATAAATACTTGATTTGCACCGACACAATGGACTTTAATAGCGGTTAATCTCTGCTCAATTTTTAGCTAGACTCGGTTGCCATGGACACAGTCCTGATGGACGTTGGCAAACCCATTGACACGGCTTCTGATGAGAAGCGGCCATCAAAGGTGAACAAGAATGAAGATCTTAGTCGTATTTATACTGATTGCTGTCGGGGTGTTTTTATTCCTTCGCGCGCAGCGATTGGCGAAAGAAGAACAAGAGGCGATGAAACCCAAGTCGACCTCGGTAAAACCTGTAGTTCCCACCGAAGAGGCACCTATTTTCTCCGCTGTTGAGCCCGAGCGTGTAGAACCTGAGCCAGTTAACAGGGTTGAGGATACTGGTGTGGCTGAAGTAGAGCCAGTTATCGAAGTTGAAGCCGAATTAATGCCCCGTGAGACCGAAAGCCCTGCGAGCATTTCGGTGGCGCTAGACACAGATATCATCGAAGTCGATATTCCTGCGGCCCATAATGAAGAGGCGGTGATCATTTTAGGCACCACGCCTGCAGATGAACAAGATGACGTTAAGACTGAAGCAGAGCCAGCATCGAACACACGTTCTGAGGTCGGTGCGCCAGGGGCTTGGGCGAATGTGACTTTAGTTCGGGCCTTTGAGGAGTATCAAGGAGCGACGTCAGCCAGTGCTCGCTATACCGCGCTGCAAAATATGATTGCTGAATGCTACAAACAGCGTAAATCGGCGGATTACCTTAACTATGGTGCTCAATTAGCGGAAGAGTATATTGCACTGTTCCAAGCGGCTAGCGCCGAGCAAGGCAAAGATACTGAGCTTAAATCTTCCGGTTTCCTGCATTTAGCCACCTTGCTAAATGATACCCAAGCCTTCGATGCCGCCATTGTCATCTGTCGTAAAGCACTTGAGCTTGGGCTGAGCGATGGCACTGTCACTGGCTTTGAGGGCCGAATCAACCGGATTGAGAAAGCACAGACTAAAGCAACCACGGCTTGATATGTCGTAGGGAGCGCTTAGCGGGTAAACCCTTAGTCGAAAAGCGGTTATTTCCCTCGTCTAAGCAGTGTAGAATCCCTGCTAACTGAATGCGCAAAAGGCGAACTAAGGTTCGCTTTTTTTATGGGCTTAATAGGGGAAAAATGAAACTAAGCTATGCCTTACCGAATGTCTTATTCGGGCTTGGATTATTGCTACTCAGTGGCTGTACTAAAACCCCAGAATGGACCCTATTTTATTATCCCGATGTGAGTGCCATTCCGGTGACACCTTTGCAGGCCGAAGATATTAATGGTTACTACGATACTCTAGAGCAATGCCAGAGCAAGGCTCATGGTATGCAACGCCTAAGTCGTTCTGGCGTGAGTGGTTTTGGCCTTGGATCTTATCAATGTGGGCACCTATGTGAGTTCGACGATAAGTCGGTGCTGGTTTGCAAGACCATGAGCCAATAGGTGGACAAGATGAAGTTTAAACAGGATTTTTTTACTCAGCTGCCTGAGTTTTACTCGCAAGTATATCCACAAGGGATAACTAAGCCTGAATGGCTGGCATGGAGTAATGACGCCGCCCAATTGATAGGCTTAAGTCAACCCACCGATGAGCTGTTATTGGGCTTATCTGGCAATGCTGCCGTCGATGGCGCGACTTACTATGCCCAAGTCTATAGTGGCCACCAATTTGGCGGTTACACGCCGCGCTTAGGGGATGGACGTTCGATCATTTTAGGTGAAGCGATTGGTCCACATGGCGCATGGGATGTCGCTCTTAAAGGCGGCGGTCCGACGCCTTATTCGCGCCGTGGTGATGGCCGTGCTGTGATGCGCTCCGCAGTGCGCGAGTTTTTAGTCTCTGAGGCGCTGCATCATCTGCATGTGCCGACGACCCGCGCCTTGGCTGTGATTGGCTCTGACTTGCCCGTATGGCGCGAGAGCCAAGAAACCGCAGCCATTACCGTACGTTTAGCCCGTAGCCATATTCGTTTCGGTCATTTCGAGTTTTTCTGCCACAGTGAGCGCGGCCGTGCCGATAAGCTGACTCAATTACTCAACTTCACTATTACTCAGCACTATCCCCATTTGAGTTGTGATGCCGCAGGTTATAAAGCGTGGTTTTTACAGGTAGTGCAAGATACCGCTAAGATGATTGCCCACTGGCAGGCGGTCGGTTTTGCCCATGGCGTGATGAACACAGACAATATGTCGATTCTAGGTGACAGTTTTGACTTCGGTCCCTTTGCGTTCCTCGATACATTCCAAGAAGACTTTATCTGTAATCATTCTGATCCCGAAGGTCGCTATGCCTTTGGTCAGCAGCCGGGCGTCGGTTTGTGGAACTTGCAACGTTTAGCACAGGCGCTCACACCAGTGATCCCATCCGATGACTTAATTGCCATTCTTAATCAATACCAAGAGGCGCTAGTGCAGCCTTATTTGCGCTTGATGCGGGCAAAACTAGGTCTATCAGCAGTTGATGTTTCGTCGGTAGAGCAGGACAAACAGGATCTCGAACTTATAGGTCGATTTACTGTGCTGATGGAGAAAAATCAACTCGATTACACTCAGACTTGGCGTCAATTAGGCAAGTTAGATCCAACCAGCAAACACAGTGCGCTGCGGGATGACTTTATCGATGTCAGTCAGTTTGATGCTTGGTATCAAGCCTATCAACAGCGATTGGGCGCGGTGGCTGATATCCCTGCGTGGCAAACTGAGCGCAATAGTGTGAATCCCAAATATATTTTGCGTAACTATTTAGCCCAAGAGGCGATAATCGCGGTGGAAGAGGGTAATCTTGCGCCGCTGCATTTGCTGCAAAAAATCTTAACTCAGCCCTTTGCCGAACACGCAGAGCATGAAGACTTGGCCAAGCGTCCGCCGGACTGGGGCCAAGGTTTGATCATGTCATGTAGTAGTTGATGGGATAACAAGCATGAAATTATCAAGTACGCATTTAAAAGCCATGAGCTTAGATACCATTAGCTTAGATAAAAGTGCCTTAAGTTTAGCGGTCAGTGCGGATATCGATTTTGATCGTTTCGCCGACTTTGCCGAACCCTTAGCCGCGGCGCTAGATTGCACTGTGCGCGAGCGTCAGTGGGGTGCCGACAGGCATCAATGGTTATTAGAATTTGAAGGCAGCCAGTTATGGCTCAATTATGAGTTTTACGGCAACATTTGCTGGCTCTCGACCGAACGAGAAGCCGATTTTGAGGTGCTGGAATACTTAGCCACTTTGCTGCAACCTCACCTAAGAGTGAACTGAATATGAGTCAGAATATGACGCCACCAACCACGAGTTCTAGCGGCGCAGAGTTCCATTTTCAAGCCCTAACACCGGATTTGATCTTAGATGCGATCGAAAGTCTGGGCGTGTACCCAGAAACGGGCTTACTCGCGCTGAACAGTTACGAGAACCGCGTTTATCAGTTCCGTAGCGATGAAGGGCTGCGTTATGTGGTGAAGTTCTATCGCCCAGATCGTTGGAGCGATGCGCAGATCCAAGAGGAACATGATTATGCGCTCGCACTCGCGGCAGAAGATATCCCGATTGCCGTACCTGTAATTATCGAAGGCCATACGTTACACAAGTACCAAGGTTATCGATTTACCCTGTTTCCTTCCTTGGGTGGTCGCGCCTTCGAAGTCGATAATTTAGAGCAGCTGGAATTAGTGGGTCGGTTCATCGGTCGTATACATCAGTACGCGGCGCAAACGGTATTTGCTGAACGTGAACCGCTGAATCCGCAGATTTTAGGCGCCGAGCCGCTCGCGTGGTTAAAGCAATCTAATCTGGTGCCTAATAGCCTACGCTTGCCGTTCTTTACCGTAGTAGAGCAGGTGTTGGCAAAGGCGAATGCGATTTGGGATCGCCAAGATTTTGCGGCCATTCGTTTACACGGCGATTTACACCCAGGCAATATTTTGTGGACGCCAGACGGTCCCGGATTCGTCGATTTAGACGATGCTCGCATGGGACCGGCGATTCAAGATTTATGGATGATGCTGACCGGGGATAGAGCGCAGCAACTGATGCAGTTTGAGATCTTACTCGAAGCCTATGAAGAATTTTGTGAGTTTGATACAAGGCAGTTAGCCTTGATTGAACCGCTGCGGGCGCTGCGTATGGTGCATTACAACGCGTGGATTGGCCGTCGCTGGGACGATCCGGCCTTCCCGATGAACTTCCCTTGGTTTGGGGATGAAAAGTATTGGGAACAGCAGATTTTGGCGTTCAAAGAGCAATTATTTGCCCTTAGCGAACCACCACTGAGCCTAGTGCCGTATTAGCATTGAGCAAAATATGATTTCACAGACGTATCTTGTGACATTAGATTGAACTCTTAAGCTTGAGTTACACTCAAAAAATGGAATATGTTAGTCTCCAGCCCATTTATCAAAATGATTTAAGGAATTTTCATGAAAAAAGTATTACTCATGGCCGCGGCTCTGTTACTGGCGCCACTGGCAGTATCGGCTGTGGAATACCAAGAAGGTGTGCATTACACAGTGATTAACGATGGCCCAGCAACAGCGAAGCCTGAGATTACTGAGTTTTTCTCTTTCTATTGTCCGCATTGTTTTACTTTCTCTAAAACCGTAGTGCCAAAAATTCTCGCCGATAAGCCAGAAGGCGTTGCGTTTAACCAAGCACACGTTGATTTTATCGGCAAAGAGATGGGGGTTGAAATGTCACGCGCATTTGCAGTCGCACATCAGTTAAACGTCGATGAGAAAATGGATGCGGCGTTATTCTCTGCTATTCATGAGAAGAAACAGCATTTTACTAATCGCGATGATGTTCGTGCTGTGTTTATTGCTAACGGTGTCGATGGTAAAACCTTCGATGCGGCTGCAGAGTCTTTCATGGTAAAGGCGCAAATGGCAAAGATGAAGCGTGATACTGAAAACGCTAAGCTGACGGGTGTACCTGCTCTGGTTGTTAACGGTAAGTACCGTGTTGAAACAGGGGCAATCAAATCCTACGACGAGCTGTTAGAAATTGCTTTCTACCTAGCAAAAAAATAGTTCGATAGGCGTTACCCGCACTGCTGTCATATGAGCGGATGATAATGCTGTATCGATTGCATGTTAAAGAGAGCCTAAGGGCTCTTTTTTATTGGGGCGGTTGGTAACAACAAGGCAAATAAAGCTTTGATAGGGATCTTAACGTACTGAGTGGGCTTCTGTAGGCTAGTCGTTTGAACTTATTGAATAAAGACGAGGCAAAAAATGGGCAAAAAAAACCGTACTTCTTGTAAAAGAAAGTACGGACTTGAGCCAGAGGACTCATTTTTACCCTGAGTAACGCTAATAATTTAGCAGAGTGTCAAAAAATTGGCAAGTGACATTATTATGGCGATCTTCTTTTTTACTCACAGGGTGACATATTCATAGTTTAACTAAATCAAACGATTAAGTATTTTTGGCGATAAAAGATGAAAAATACCACTCTAACGATGAAACTCAAGTGGCAAAGCTTCTGTCAAACAACTGTAATCAATAACAACAAGAATGCTTGTAGGTGGTCATATGAGAGTTTTTCCTGTCTACGCACCTAAGCTTATCGTTAAGCACGCGCGTATTTTTCTCACTGGTGTTATTTGGGTTAAAGATTTAGGACGATTGGAATTTGAGAAGGGACGGTTTTTACTGCCAAGAAAAAGCCTGCCAAAAGTGAAGCAGGCTATTTTAGAATTGAACGAACTGATCGAAGCGCAGCATCATCAAACTAATGCAGTTTAGATTTCGCTGTTTAACAAGCCAACAAGGCCAGTCACTTTTTCGTTCCAAGAAGTGAGTTCTTCTTGTAGTTGCTGGTTTTGCGCATTCAATTGTTGATTGTGCTCACTCAGCGTAGACGCTTTTTGCTTCTCTTCTTCAAGCTCCATTTTTAGAAGCTCGATAGTTTCGAGTGCAGCCTGGATTTTGGTTTCCAGTTTGGACAGTAATTCAAGGCTCATCTGGAGAGTCCTATGGTTTCTGGATGGGACTGTGATTCTAGCAGTGCCTAGAACTTAAGGAATAGCGATTCTTGCCGTTTGGTTAAAAAACACCCTATTACTGGGTTCTAAATTAAGTTTTTTTGCATTTGTTATTAACTCGTTAGTATTCTTGGTTTTATTTTTTATCGGAATGGTCCATGTCGCCTAGTCTGCTCGCCATACTCCCGTTACTGTTGACCTTAACCTTAGCCCTGTTTTTACGCCGCACGCTGGTGGCGTTAGGCGTTGGTATCGTCTCTGGCGCCCTATTGATCGCCCAATTTGACCCGCTGCAAACGGGGTTGTATTTGCTTGATATCGGTGTAAAACAATTTTATGCCCAAGGTGCTTGGCAAGCGTGGCATCTCAATGTGCTGTTCGCCATGTTACTGCTCGGTAGCATGACGCAATTGTTAGCACGTGGCGGTGCCGTGGGTCAGTTTGGCGATTGGCTGTATAGCCGTATTCGTACTGAGCGTCAGGCGCGTCTTGGGGTCGTATTTCTTGGTTGGTTAGTGTTTATCGATGGGATTTTCAGTTGTCTTGCTGTCGGCCATGTGTGTCAGCCGCTCAGCCAGCGTTATGGTATTCGCCATGAGCAGCTCGCCTATTTAGTTGATTCCAATGCTTCGCCTTTATGCGCGCTATTGCCTTTCTCCAGTTGGGGCCCTTATGTGATGGCGCTTATCGTGGGGATCAGCTTTTTGCCCGTGTCGCCGCTGGAAGCCTTTATTGAGGTGGCCTTATTTAACTTTTACGCCATAGTGACCTTAGGCTTGTCCGTGCTCGTCGCTTGGTATGGCGTAGGTTTTCACTCTTTTGTTGCTGCTACTGCTGTGGAATCCTCCAATACGGTCGAGGTTAAGGGAAATCCTTGGCTGCTCGCAATCCCTATGCTGACTCTGCTGTCTGCTTCAGTGGGATTAACTTTGTGGTCGGGGGCTCAGCAGGTCTCTTCTTGGGATGTGTCACTTTGGCTTGCTAAGGCTGATATTGGCGCTTCTATGCGCGATGCTTGTTTGTTGGCAACCTTAGTCACTCTTGCCATGTTAGGCTTGTCTGGGCGACGTTTAACGGCGTTAGTGGGGGATTTGAGCCACGGAGTTCGCATGATCGCCTTCGCCATTGCGATTTTACTCTGCACTTGGATGATTGGCGCTGTGCTCCAAGATCTTGGCGTCGCTAAATTGTTGGCTGCTTGGGCTAAGGCTTATCTTTCTCCGCACCTGCTGGTAGCGGGAATGTTTTTACTCTGCGCGATAATGGCTTTTGCGACGGGTTCAA
Organism: Shewanella sp. SM71; assembly: GCF_025653905.1. Classification (NCBI taxonomy): domain Bacteria; kingdom Pseudomonadati; phylum Pseudomonadota; class Gammaproteobacteria; order Alteromonadales; family Shewanellaceae; genus Shewanella; species Shewanella sp. SM71. The sequence goes on along the minus strand of NZ_JAKKRW010000013.1, from coordinate 69,032 downwards.
GCTGGGGAACATTTGCAATTATGATCCCTATTGGCGCAGAGATTGCCCATAACTTGGATCCTCATTTGTTGTTACCTGTACTGAGCGCTGTGATGGCGGGGTCGGTTTTTGGCGACCACTGCTCGCCCATTTCAGATACCAGCGTGCTAAGTGCGACCAGCTCAGGTTGCGATCCCCATGACCATGTGGTGACTCAGTTGCCCTTTGCTTTGATCGCGGCATGTGCAGCCTTAGTCGGATTTCAATTAGTCAATTTAGCCGTGGCGACGCCGTTAGTGTGGCTGGCCGTGGTGAGCTGTAGCCTAGGATTATTTGCCTTGATGGCACGTTTTTATTCACCTTTGCCCAGATTCGTGGCGCAGACATAAAGCCTGTTTATCGTTAAAATAGCCGATTCGGTTCTTGCTGAGCCATTTATTTAAGTGCATCTGATTTAAGAGATTATCAATATGAGTATTACCCGTTTAGATGTAGGTACCCGCATGAGCAGTATAGTGATCCACCAAGGTACTGTGTATCTGTGTGGTCAAGTGGCGAAGGACAAGTGTCAAGGCATCACCGAGCAAACTGTCACTATGCTTGAGGAGGTCGATACCTTGTTAGCGCAGGCGGGGAGTTCGCGTGAGCATTTACTGTCAGTGACTATTTATCTGAAAGATATGGGTGATTATGATGCGATGAATGCGGTATGGGATGCTTGGATGCCTAAAGGCCATGCGCCAGCCCGCGCTTGTGTGCAAGCCGCTATTGCCGAGCCAGAATATTTGGTTGAAGTCTCTGTGATTGCGGCGGTTGCGGTTTAAGCGCTAAGCTATTTTTCGTCCAGTTAAGAAGCCTGTTTCGATCCCTATTTTGAATCCTGTCACCGAGTGTCATGACTCGGTGAAGTTTTTCCGCAATACACCTCGCTAACTAAACCTGTATTGTTCAGCAGGTCCACTCTCTTCTAACAAAACCCTTTAGCTTTAACCTAATAAGTATTCCATTAAATGTGCAGGGACAAGCGGCGGATGATCCCCATATTGTTCTGAGAGTGCGCTGGCGATAGTCTCAATATCTTGTTGGGCTAGGCCTTGTTCGATAATGGCAAACGCCCAAGGAGCCTCGGTTTTGAGTTTGAGGAAATAAGGCGTTTCGACAAATTGTGCGAGTGAGTAAGCGGAGCCTCCTAAACCATGCCCCCAACCTTCACTGACCTGAAAGGGTCTATCCAGATGTGCCATATCAAACTCAATGAGATGGGGGTATTGGCCGTTATGCCCACCGATCCAATGACCGATTTCAACCGATAAAATCATAGTTGCCATGTTATATCCTTTGCTAGGGTTGCTTGGCCGCAATGAGTACTCGGCTAAATTCAGCATTAGGCTCGAGGGGGGTGATGGCGGCGATATGGTCGAGTCTAAGGGATTGTTTAGTTTGTTGCAGTTGGATGATAAGCCACTCAGTTTTGTCGGCTCTTGTCTGCGTGGTGATAGCTTTACCTTGGCACTGGGTGCCATCAATAAGCTCAATGTTGAGTTGATAACCACGCAGACAGGCGAGTTCGAGATAGTCGTAGTGGGCGCAGGGGATCATTTTATAATCTGACATTGAATCATCTCATTGGGAGTTCGACCCTATTGTGGCAAAAATACTTGCCATTGGCATTAGGTGTGACCCAATGCGGATTGTTTTATCCTGTCTCTGAGGCCGTGTGAAAAGTTGAACCAAGCGTGTTAGCGAGTTTTTTATTTGCTTAGACCTTTAGATATGCGCGCCCCTCTTGACTTTATTCCTGTCGCTCCCTAGTCTGCTTGTTCAGTAATCAAGGTGGTATGCGATGGAAATAACTTACAATTTAAAACCTGCGTCCGAGCGCCGTACTGAGCAATTCAAGCCCGAGGGGAATGTGGGCTTTGGTAGCCTCAGAACCGATCATATGTTTTTGATGGATTATCATGATGGACAATGGTGCGATCCGCGCATCGTTCCTTATGGACCATTTGAAATGGCTCCGGGTGCAATGGCGTTGCATTATGGCCAGTCGATCTTCGAAGGCGCTAAAGCCTTTATGCATGAAGACGGCGAGATTTATACTTTCCGTATTAATAAGAATGCCGAGCGGATGAATCGCTCCGCCGATATCGTCTGTATTCCTAATATCGATGAACAAATGCAGATGGATGCGATCAATGCGTTGATCGATGTCGATCGCCTCTGGTTCCCGATGCAAGAAGGCGCGTGTCTGTATATTCGTCCCTTTATTTTTGCGACCGAAGACCGCCTCTCTGTGAGCCCAAGTTCGCGTTATACCTTCTGTGTGGTGTTAAGCCCAAGTGGCGCTTATTACGCGGCTGGCGTGAACAAAGGTATACGCTTGCTGATCAGCAAAACTTTCCATCGTGCTGTATCGGGTGGCACTGGCGCCTCAAAAGCCGCGGGTAACTATGCGGCTTCGTTGCGTGCGGGTAAAGCTGCGGCAGCCTTTGGTGCATCGCAAGTGTTATATCTCGATTCGACCAATCAACAGATTGAAGAAGCGGGCGCGATGAACCATTTCCACATTCTGAAAGATGGCACTGTGATTATTCCAACCTTCACAGATACTATTTTGAAGTCGATCACCTCGCAATCCATTATGGAATTGGGTGAGATGCTCGGTTGTGAAGTGCGCCAAGAGACTGTCATGCTTGATAAATTTATCGCTGATATTAAATCTGGTGAAATTATTGAGGCGGGTGGTTTTGGGACGGCGGCCGTGGTTTCTGCTGTAGGCTCCTACATTTTTGAAGATGGCCATGTTGTCACTGTCGGTAATGGTGAAGTGGGCGAGCATGTTCAGCGCATCTATAAACTGTATACCGAAATCCAAAAGGGCCATATTAAAGGTCCTGAAGGTTGGGTTAAGCGTGTTGAACGTTTAGCAAAGTAAGGAATTTGTGGTGATGTTTAAAGGCTCCTAGGAGCCTTTTTTATTGGCTGAATTTTGCGATGACATTTGTAGACTTCGCCTTAAATCAAAGTGGCTGTGGCTTAGATTGATTTTTGAGTAAGGTTAAACAATCTTCGGCATTTAAGGGTTTACTCAGTAAAAAACCTTGTACTTGATCGCAACCCTGCATCGCCAAGAAGTTGAGCTGTTCTTGGGTCTCTACGCCTTCGGCGACGACATTCAGTTCTAAGCTGTGAGCGAGGGCAATAATGGCGCTGGTGATGGCGGCATCGTCGGGATCGTTGGTGATGTCTCTGACAAATTCTCGATCGATTTTGAGTGTGTCTATCGGGAAGCGTTTGAGATAGCTTAGGCTCGAATAACCCGTACCAAAATCATCCACGGCTATGGTCAATCCTAGGGCCTTGAGTTTAGATAGGATGCTGACCGACTCCTGCGGATTGCCCATGATCATTGATTCAGTAAGCTCAAGCTCAAGGGATTGAGCCGGGAGACCTGATACGGCTAAAGCGACTTCGATGGTGGAGATAATGTCCGCCTTCAGTTGGCGAGCCGATAGGTTGATGGCAATAGTGATCCCGTTAAATCCTAGGCTATTCCATTCGGCTAATTGCTGGCAGGCGTGGTTGATCACCCAGTGGCCAATTTGAGTGATGATACCCGTTTCTTCCGCGAGTGGAATAAATTCCACAGGTGAAATAGGACCAAGTTCAGTGTGATACCAACGTAAAAGTGCTTCCAGTCCTGTGAGTGAACCATCTCGTAAACAGAATTTAGGTTGATAAACCAAGCTTAGTTCTTTGCGTTGGATAGCTTCCTTTAAACCACTTTCGAGTTGTACATGACGGGTGGCGATTTCATTCAACTTAGAGGTATAAAACTGAAAGTTATTTCGACCTGATGATTTTGCGTGGTACATGGCGGTATCGGCAAATTTAATCAGTGAGTCGGCATTGTCCGCATCGTTAGGGTATAAGCTGATACCTATTGAGGTCGAAATGGTCAGCGTTTTATCGTCCAATAGGAAGGGCGTTTGGAATGCTCTGAGTACTTTTTCTGAGATCAGGGTTGCGGCTTTTGTTTTCGCAACACCTTCTAAAATAATAGTAAATTCATCGCCACCTAAGCGTGCGACAGTATCGCCATCACGCACTGCATTTTGCAGTCGTCTTGCCACGGCTTTCAGTAACAAATCCCCGACATGATGACCCATAGAGTCGTTGATATGTTTAAAGCGGTCGAGGTCTAAGAACAGTAAGGCAACGATATTATTCGCTCTGTGCGCTTGAGTAATCGCGTGATTGAGCCTGTCTTGAAATAAGGTTCGGTTCGGTAAGCCAGTTAATGTGTCGAAGCTGGCGAGGAAACGCAGATCTTCTTCGGCTTTTTTCCGCTCTGTGATGTCGGTAAATACTGCAACGAAGTGACTGGTTTCGCCTTTGATATCGATCACTTGGTTGATTTCAAGCCAGACTAAAATGGCCTGACGTTGTTTATTGCGGATCCACAGTTCTCCGACCCAATGTTTGTGACGCAGTAGCTGTTGTTCAATTGTATTGAACAACTCTCGCTGTTGGCGACTAAAGGCTAAGTGAATGAAATGCTTGTCGGTTATTTGGCGTTCTGTGTACCCTGTAATGGCACAAAATGCTGGGTTGACCGAACGAATTCGATAATTTAATCCTCCCACTACAACGGCTTCGTTCATACTGTTAAGCACTTGTGATGACAGTACCAACTCGTTTTCAATCAGTTTGCGCGAGGTAATGTTACGGTTGGTCCCTGTCATGCGGATCGGATTATCTAGGCTATCTTTTTCCACCACTTTACCGCGGTCTAAAATCCATACCCAATTACCGGGGGAGCGTTCGACTCGGTACTCTGCTTCGAAGAAAGGCGAACGACCTTGAAGGTGTTCGTTAAGCTCAAATTTGAATCTTTCTCTATCCTCTGAGTGCATGCTCTCATGGGCTATATTGCTGCTATTCCAATGGGGGACTGAAGAATCCATATTGGTACGATAGACTCGATTTTCTGGTATGTTCCAGTCCCACATGCCATCGCCAGAGGCCCAAAGTGCAAGTTTGAGTCGCTCCTCTGAGGCGCGGATACTGGTTTCAAATTCGCGCTGTTGCTGGCGTTTTCTTTTACGCCAGATAATGATCCAAGCCAACAGCCATAGAGAGAGCAAGCTATAGAGGGCGTAGGCGAACTGAGTTCGATAGAAGGGCGCTTGTACATGAAGATCGACAGAAAGGGCGTAGTCACCTTGAGAGTTGTATTGCAGCCCATGGCGAACATGCAGTTGGTAGTGACCAGGATTAATATTGGTAAAGGTAATTTCATTACCTGTGGGGAGCTCATGCCACTCGTTATCAAATCCCTCAAGAAAATAGCTGAAGCGGTTTTTACCCGTATAGCTGAAATCCAATGAGGTCACCTCAAAACTGATCAGCTGATCGCTATAGTCCATTACTATGCTAGGTGGATGGCTCAAATCGAGAATAGTGTGCCCTTTACCCGCAATACTATAGCCAGTGAGTGCGACTTTAACATCGGGTCGTTGATCTGGAATTGACTTTGGATTGAAACGATTTATGCCATTAATGCCACCAAACCAGAGATCGCCATCGCTGTCTTCAAGTTTTACGCCACCGTTAAACTCCAGTGCTTGTAGCCCTTCTTGCTCATTAAATATGATGACACGATTGGTTTTAGGGTTTAGTTTGCCTATGCCCGCATTACTACTAAACCAAATGTTGTGTTCTTGATCCTCGAGTAAGGCATAGATGGTATCACTTGGTAATCCCTGATTGCGGGTATAGTGGCTAAAACCTGCATCGGCCTCTTGGGACGGTAACTTGCTGATCCCACCATGGGTGGCAAACCATACCTCGCCCGACTTTGTGACTAAAATATCGCGGACACGGTTGTTGATCAGGCTGTTTTTGTCTGAGGATTGATGGAAGTAGGATTTACCTGTACTTGTTTTCATATCCAGTTTAAGTAGGCCATCGAGAGTACCTATCCATAGCGTATCTTTGTGTGTTCTGAGGATTAAAAACTGGTTTTGTGCCGGATAGAAATTATCAATATGTGCCAATGAGATAAAAGTAAATTCATCGGTATCTATCGCCTTACGGTAGAGAGCATTGGTTGTTGCCACCCAGAGGCGACCTTGCTCATCAATATCTAAACTACGGATATAATTGGTTTCTGAACCTTGATCAGTGCGTTCTGTCACCTTGAGTAACTGGAAGTGGCCATCTAGCGCCAGTCGACCTAACCCATAGTTAGTGGCAAACCAAAGCACGCCATTTTTGTCTTGGTCTATATCTCGCAGGATAAGATTCAAGTTGCGTTGATGCATCCCTAAGGCGTTAGCAAAGAGCTCCGTGTAGTGTTCATATTTTCCATTGGCCAACATGCGTTTCAGCCCAGCACCTTCGGTGCCTATCCATAGCGCATTATCTTGGCTGCGGAACAAGGTGCGAATGTTGTTACTTTGTTGCGACAGGTTAGGGGTGGATTCGTAAATATGCTGAAAATACTGACGACGGGTATTAATTTTATCTAGACCAGAATAACTGGCACCTAACCATAAATTGCCAAAGGGATCTTGCAGTAAGCTCAGTATGTTATTTTCACTAATACTGTTGGTACGCTTAGGATCATACCTGTGGTAGGTCGCAGTAAATGCCTTATCGTTTCTCTCGAGTTGAATAAGACCAGCTTCTGGCCCAACAACCCAAAAGTCACCCTGCTCAGTTTGGATAAAATCTTTAATGTAAGGCACATTATCGTCTGTCTGCCAGAGGATTTCGCCCTGTTGTGAGGCCAAGTTGTAATGCCATAATTGCTCTCCCAGAGCTAAAGTGATCGCATTAGCGGAATGTGCCCTAATTTGATGTGCAGTGAGATTCTGCGGGACATTTAAGCGAGTGATAGTATTGGCACTGACAGCAAAGGTGCCGCTATCTTGTGTTCCTGCCAGCAGATAAGTGTCTTCAACATTGGCTAAGCTGGTGATGTGGGGTTGAACACTATTACCTAAGTTCACTTGGGTAATGCGTTTGGTTTTGGTCGATAGGGAAAATAGTCCTGCTTTAGTACCAATCCAGAGTGTATTGCCTACAACGCTGAGTTTGGTTGTGCGCGGATCGGTAAGCCCTTGTTCTTGGCCAAAGTGTTCAAAGGTCCCTGTGCTCAAATCGAGTCGATTTACCCCTTGGCTGAAAGTCGAAACCCAGATATTACCTTCTGAGTCTTGAATAATGTCAGATACATAGCTCTCAGAAATACTCCTCGGATCATTGGGTGAATGGGGGAAAATATTGAAGCTGTGACCGTTATAAGCATGCAAACCATCTTGAGTGCCAATCCATAACATACCTGCATTGTCCATAAACAGGCTAGTAATCGTATTTTGGGTAAGGCCATCTTCACTGCGAATATGTTCAAATTTGAGCTGTGTAGAAGCCGCGCTCAATGGTTGAGCTAATCCATTGCACGAGATCCCCCACAAACTTAGGATAAAAAGCGTACTAAACATTAGCTTCTGGATTAGTTGACTCAAATTTTCCCCTACCAAAAACGGACCCATCCTGATTAGGTTTCTATTTAGTTTAGTTCTTAGCCTAGACCTTACATGCCATTTTGCTGTAAAAATGCGACTTAAATTGCTGACTTGGTTTAAAAATAACCAAAATCGATGGGCGCGATTCTGTAATAGATCATGCAATATATTAACTGTACCGTTTTACTGCCAATATTCTTTTTATGACGAGTTTGTATTCTGGCGTTTTTGCTAAAGGATCTTAGCATTGTTTCAGGTATGTCAACATATCATGCTAAGACAAATACGGGCGAAGCAGATTAAAATGATGGGCGAGAATAGAAAAAAGACCTTGCCGGAAGGGGGAGAAGCAAGGTCTTTGGTTGAACTGTTTACTTAGATAAAATTACGCAGCGGGCACCCGCACAAAACCTTCCATCAGTACGCGAGCGCTGCGGCTCATAATGGCTTTAACAACTGTCCATTCGCCGTTGACCATTGACGCCTCTGCGCCGACGCGCAAGGTGCCAGAGGGATGACCAAAGCGTACCGCATCCATTTTGCCCTGAGTGTCGCCGCCTGCGGCTAAGTTGACTAAGGTGCCGGGAATGGCTGCTGCCGTGCCAATTGCCACTGCCGCCGTGCCCATCATGGCGTGGTGCAGTTTGCCCATAGACAGGGCGCGTACCAGTAGATCAATTTCATCTGCATTGACAGTTTTACCGCTCGAGGACACATAGGTCTGTGGTTTGGCGACAATGGCAATTTTAGGGGTGTGCTGGCGTGATGCGGCTTCGTCTATATGTGAAATTAAGCCCATACGCACAGCCCCATAGGCACGAATAGTCTCAAATTTGGCAAGGGCGGCGTTGTCGCTATTAATATCATCCTGCAACTCAGTGCCTGTGTAGCCTAAGTCTTCAGCATTGATAAAAATGGTGGGAATGCCTGCGTTGATCATAGTGGCGTTAAAGCTGCCAATGCCCGGCACTTCTAGCACATCGACAACATTACCCGTAGGGAACATGCAGCCCCCTTCACCGTCTTCATCGGCGGCGGGGCTCATAAACTCGATTTGCACTTCCGCGGCAGGAAAGGTCACACCATCGAGTTCAAAATCACCGGTTTCCTGCACTTCACCGTTAGTGATGGGCACATGGGCGATAATGGTTTTGCCAATATTGGCCTGCCAAATTCGCACAGTACAGACGCCATTTTGAGGAATGCGGTCGGCATCAATCAAGCCATTGCTGATGGCAAAGGCACCGACGGCGGCGGTTAGATTGCCACAGTTACCGCTCCAATCGACAAAGGGCTTATCGATGGCCACTTGACCAAAGAGGTAATCCACATCGTGATCGCCCTGAGTGCTTTTGGATAAAATCACGGTTTTACTGGTGCTTGAGGTGGCAGCGCCCATGCCATCAATTTGTTTACCGTAGGGATCTGGGCTGCCTATCACTCGCAGTAACAAGGCATCACGGGCGGCACCTGCAACTTGTGCGGCCTTAGGTAAATCCTGCAGACGGAAAAACACGCCCTTGCTGGTGCCGCCACGCATATAAGTCGCGGCGACTTTGATTTGTGGCGGGAAAAAATTCTTACTCATGCTATTAACTCCAAGGGGAATAGCGATACAGGTTAGCGTTGCTATCAAAGGTGGCGATTCACGTGTGGAGTCGCCACCTGTTGAAAGCGAGTTTTACTTCAGATTCGACTCTAAAAAGTCCTGAGCAAAACGCTGCAATACGCCGCCCGCCTCGTAGATAGACACTTCTTCGGCGGTATCGAGACGACACGTCACCGGCACTTCGATGCGCTCCCCGTTTTTACGGGTGATGACGACAGTCAAATCCGCTCTTGGCGCTGGCGTGCCGAGGACATCGAACACTTCTGTGCCATCTATTCCATAAGTTGCACGATTGTCGCCCGCTTTAAATTCCAGTGGCAACACGCCCATACCGACTAAGTTAGTGCGATGAATACGCTCGAAACCTTCGGCAACAATGGCCTCAACCCCCGCTAAACGCACGCCTTTGGCAGCCCAGTCACGGGACGAACCTTGGCCGTAATCTGCGCCCGCTATGATGATCAGAGGTTGCTTACGTTCCATATAGGTTTCAATCGCTTCCCACATACGGGTCACTTGGCCTTCTGGTTCGATACGCGTCAGTGAGCCTTGTTGCACTTTGCCGTCAACGATTGCCATTTCGTTTTTAAGCTTAGGATTGGCAAAGGTTGCGCGCTGGGCGGTTAAGTGATCACCCCTATGGGTGGCGTAGGAGTTAAAGTCTTCCTCCGGCAAGCCCATTTTGTGCAGATATTCGCCCGCGGCGCTGTCCATCATAATGGCGTTAGAAGGCGATAAATGGTCTGTGGTGATGTTGTCACCCAGCACCGCCAGTGGTCGCATACCCTTGAGTGCGCGTTCACCCGCCAATGCGCCTTCCCAGTAAGGTGGGCGACGAATATAAGTAGATTGCGGGCGCCAATCGTACAGCGGGCTGATTTTTTCGCCATAATCGACGGCTAAATCGAACATAGGCTCGTACACTTTGCGGAACTGCTCGGGTTTAACACTTTTGGCGATCACGGCATCGATTTCTTCATCCGATGGCCAAATGTCGATAAGTTTGACGGGGTTGCCGTCTTTATCTAATCCCAGCACATCCTTTTCGATATCGAAACGTATGGTGCCTGCAATCGCGTAGGCGACGACCAATGGCGGCGATGCTAAGAAAGCTTGTTTAGCATAGGGGTGAATACGGCCATCGAAGTTGCGGTTACCCGATAATACCGCGGTGGCGTACAAGTCGCGGTCGATGACTTCTTTTTGAATCACAGGATCCAGCGCGCCACTCATACCGTTACACGTCGTGCAGGCAAAACCAACAATGCCAAAGCCGAGTTGTTCAAGTTCAGGTAATAGCTTGGCTTCTTCCAAATACAACTGCACCGCTTTTGAGCCGGGGGCGAGTGAGGTTTTGACCCAAGGTTTGCGGCTTAAGCCTTTAGCGTTGGCGTTGCGGGCAATGAGACCTGCAGCAATCACGTTGCGTGGGTTACTAGTATTAGTACAGCTGGTAATCGCCGCGATAATCACAGCGCCATCGGGCATTAAGCCAGGCTCGTTTTCGACTACGCCGCTAATTCCGCGCTCAGCCAATTCTGATGTTGGCACCCGTGCATGTGGGTTTGATGGCCCTGCAATGGTGCGCACCACCGAAGATAAATCAAAATGCAGTACGCGTGGATAGTGCACTTCGGTCAAGCTGTCGGCCCACAAACCTGCGGTTTTGGCATAGGTTTCAACCAGTTTAACTTGCTCGGCTTCGCGGCCCGTTAAGGTCAAATAATCTAAGGTTTGCTGGTCGATGTAGAACATGGCCGCAGTGGCGCCAAATTCAGGTGTCATATTCGAAATCGTGGCGCGATCGCCTAATGTCAGCGCCGCTGCGCCTTCACCGAAGAACTCTAAGTAAGAGGAGACGACTTTTTGTGCGCGTAGAAACTCGGTTAAGGCCAATACGATATCGGTAGCCGTAATGCCAGGCTGCGGTCTGCCCGTGAGCTCGACACCGATAATGTCCGGTAGACGCATATAGGATGCGCGGCCTAGCATCACGCTTTCGGCTTCTAAGCCGCCGACACCTATGGCGATAACGCCGAGCGCATCAACGTGCGGCGTGTGGCTATCGGTGCCAACTAAGGTATCAGGGAAGGCCACGCCATTGCGTGAATGCACTACAGGCGACATACGCTCTAAGTTAATTTGGTGCATGATGCCGTTACCCTGAGGGATAACATCAATGTTTTTAAAGGCTTTTTGCGTCCAATCAATAAAGTGGAATCTGTCTTCGTTGCGTCTGTCTTCGATGGCGCGGTTTTTGGCGAAGGCGTCTTTATCAAACCCACCAAATTCGACAGCGAGTGAGTGATCCACAATTAATTGTGTTGGTACAACAGGGTTCACTTTGGCGGGATCGCCACCCTTAGCGGCAATAGCGTCACGCAGACCTGCAAGGTCAACTAAAGCGGTTTGCCCCAAAATATCATGGCACACCACGCGGGCAGGAAACCAAGGGAAATCCAGTTCTTGCTTAGATTCGATAATCTGTTTTAGCGAGTCGGTCAAAACGGCCGGATCGCAGCGACGGACTAAGTTTTCGGCTAAAACGCGCGAGGTGTAAGGCAGCTTGGCATACGAGCCAGCTTGAATGGCTTCTACGGCTTCGCGGGTATCGAAGTAATCGAGTTGAGTGCCGGGTAAGGGCTTGCGATATTGGGTATTCATAGCAGTGCTCATAACATCATCCATTTCGGAAAATGAAGTTGGCGCGAGACTTACATTGAGTGAAATCTCGCGCCAAGTGTGGTCAATTTTGCTTAACGGTTGGCAATCGGTACCACTTTGCGCGGCGCAACGCCCACATAATCGGCACTCGGGCGGATGATGCGGTTGTTAGAGCGTTGCTCCATCACGTGCGCCGCCCAGCCTGTGACGCGTGAACACACGAAGATAGGCGTAAACAACTTAGTCGGAATATCCATGTAGTGGTACGCGCTGGCGTGGAAAAAATCTGCATTACAGAAGAGTTTTTTCTGTTCCCACATCAGGGCTTCACAGGCAACCGATACCCGGTATAGACGGTCGTCACCGTTGGCGGCAGCCAGTTTTTCTGACCATTCTTTGATGATGGCATTACGTGGATCGCTGTCGCGGTAAATTGCGTGGCCGAAGCCCATGATTTTATCTTTACGCTCGAGTTTGCCCATTAAGATGTCGCGCGCATCGGCTTCATCTTTCATATCTTGAATGAGTTCCATCGCCGCTTCGTTCGCGCCGCCATGCAGCGGACCGCGCAGTGAACCAATCGCCCCAGTGACGCATGAATGCATATCTGACAGGGTGGAAGCACAGACGCGAGCGGTAAAGGTTGATGCGTTAAATTCATGTTCTGCATAAAGAATTAACGATACGTCCATCACTTTAGCATGCAGTGCCGACGGCGCTTTGCCATGTAATAAGTGGAGGAAGTGTGCGCCAATTTGATCGTCATCGGTTTCAGTATCGATACGCACGCCATCGTGGCTAAAGCGATACCAGTAACAGATGATCGATGGGAATGCGGCGAGTAAACGGTCGGTGATTTCACTCTGTTCGGCAAAGCTGTGCTCGGCTTCTAAGTTGCCTAGCATAGAGCAGCCAGTACGCATCACATCCATAGGATGAGTGTCGGCTGGAATGCGCTCTAATACTTCTTTTAATGCTTGTGGCAGACCGCGAAGTCCTTTGAGTTTGGTTTTGTAGGCATCAAGCTGGGCTTGAGTGGGCAGCTCGCCGTAAAGAATCAGGTAGGCGACTTCTTCGAAGGTGGCATTTTCACCGAGATCTTTCACATCATAACCGCGGTACGTTAGGCCCGAGCCTGACACGCCCACTGTGCTCAATGCTGTTTCGCCTGCGCTCTGGCCACGTAATCCTGCACCGCTTAACTTTTTACCTTCTGACATAATGTAATCCTTCCGTTAACGCTATTTGATTATTGCCAGCGCCGAGCACTGGCGTTTATTGGTTAAGGCTGCTGATGTAGGGCGCAGCTTGTCGGTTATTTATCTTGGCTAAACAGTTGATCTAACTTGTCTTCAAAGGCGTGGTAGCCCAAGTACTTATACAAGTCTTTACGGGTCTGCATAGTGTCTAGCACGTTGCGTTGATGACCATCATTCATTAGCGCTTGCATGACGTTCAGTGCCGCTTGGTTGGCTGCACGGAAAGTACCGAGTGGATAGAGCACCATGTCGGCACCCGCCTCGGCGAGTTCTTCTTTATTGAACAATTGGGTTTGACCAAATTCAGTCATGTTGGCCAAAATCGGTGCTTTAACTTGAGCCTTGAAGTGGCGATATTGGTCTAGCTCAGTTAAGGCTTCGGCGAAGATCATGTCGGCACCTGCGGCGATATAGGCTTGCGCACGTTCAATACCCGCTTCTAAACCTTCCACGGCAACCGCATCGGTACGCGCCATGATCACAAAGTTAGGATCGGTACGGGCATCGACGGCCGCTTTAATGCGATCGACCATTTCTTCAATGCTCACGACCGCTTTGTTAGGTCTATGGCCGCAACGCTTTTGCGACACTTGGTCTTCCATGTGCACTGCAGCGACGCCGATTTTTTCGAATTCTTTGATGGTGCGAGCAATGTTGAATGCGCCGCCCCAGCCAGTATCGATATCGACCAGTAAAGGCACTTGCGTGGCAGAGGTGATACGGCCGGCATCAATCAGCACGTCATTCATTGAGGTCATGCCCAAGTCAGGCAAACCGTAGGAAGCATTGGCAACGCCAGCGCCCGAAAGATACAAGGCTTGGAAGCCAGTTTGCTCTGCCATTAAGGCAAAATAGGCATTGGTGGTACCAACGATTTGTAACGGTTTGGCCTTAGCAAGAGCTTGGCGAAAACGTAATCCTGCGCTTTGAGTCATGGTTTTATCCTTTTCCATTTTATGGGAAGTGGGCATATTGAGCCGTAAGAACATTAGCTAATGTTGGCTAAGGTTTCTTTTGCGGCTGCATTGGCTTGCAATTCAATTAAGCGTAATTCGGTATTTTTACGCCCTTGTTCTATATGGCGGCGCATCAGCAAACTGGCCAACTCACCATCGCGCTGGGCAATGGCTTCGACTATGCGTCTGTGCTCGGCAATCGCTTTCACGGGACGATTTTTATTAGTGCACTGGTAGCGATACATACGCAGCAAGTGATACAGGCCGCCGACTAAGGTTTCCTGCAGATGCTTGTTACCGCTGGCTTGAATAATTTGGTAATGGAAGTCGACATCGCCTTCCTCTTGGAAGTAAGTATCGCCCTTGGCGAGCGCCGCTTCTTGCGTTGCGAGCAGATCTTCTAGCTTGGCTAATTGTTCTGGGGTGATACGGCTGGCGGCGAGTTCGCAGGCCATGCCTTCAAGTACGCTACGTAGTTGATATAAATCGTTAAGTTCACTCACCGTCAGCTGGGCGACGCGGGCACCAACATGGGGCGCACGCACCACTAAACGTTGTCTTTCTAAGGTTTGTAGGGCTTCGCGGGTCGGGCCGCGGCTGATGCCGTATTTTTCGGCCAGTGCTTGCTCGTTAATCTTGCTGCCTGCAGGCAGTTCGCCCTTGATGATGCTGGTTTGGATCTGCACCAAAATTTGATCGGCTAATGTGGTCGACGTCTTATCTGCCGGGGTCGATTTGACCTTGTGCAGGTGGGGAACTTGAGTGTCATCAGAAACGAACGTCGTGTCTTGCTTCAACATAGAACGCATCACTATTAATAGGATTGTCGACAATGGGTAAAAAATAGCCCTCCCTTGGTGGATTGTCAACAATGTGTTTACTTAGACGTAAGTCTATATTTCAATGAATTTCTATTTTAATTATTGATTTTTATCATTTTATTTTAATTATCTCGTTGTTAATATTTTATGTTATGAATATTTAAATATTAAATTGTCAACAATGACGTGGTTTTAACCTTCCAACCTCGTTGCGGATGTTGATGGTTTTGGGGGAAATCGTCCAAATGCATTTGGCATGTTTATCCTTCGCGTTATGCTATGGGCGGAATGAGACATTTGGGGATGACAGTGGAAAAAGTGTTAGTGAGCAGTTGTTTACTCGGACAAGCGGTGCGCTACGACGGTGGCCATAACTTGATGGAGAGCGAGCTGGTGCAAACGTGGCTCGAGCAAGGGCGGATTGTGGCGATTTGTCCCGAATGTGCAGGCGGTTTGCCAACACCTAGACCGCCAGCGGAGCGGATTGGACAGCGCATCTTAACTGCCCAAGGTGAGGATGTAACCCACGCTTTTAGTCTGGGAGCCGATCTCGCGCTTAAGCTGGCGCAGCAACACGGGATTAAAGTGGCGATTTTAAAAGCCCGCAGTCCATCCTGTGGTAATAGGCAGATTTACGATGGTCAATTTGTAAAACAGTTAATTGCGGGACGAGGATTAACAGCTGAAAAACTCAGTGCCGCAGGAATAACCGTATTCAATGAATTGGAGTTATCCGCTGCAGCGGCATGCGTTGCTGAACTAGAGCAAAGCTAGAGACGAGCTAGCTTGCTTGAGTGTGATTTGGGCTGGTGGCCTTATTATTCACACTTTGATGTGTTTGGAGTAAAGCATGAATTTGTTGATCTTTTTCCGCCCACACTTGGTTTAACCAGCGCTGGAATTCGACGCGGTACTCAGACTCAGAGAAATAACGTGCCGCATCGACCTGGGGCACGGGCAGGGCGTTAATTCGCACAATAATCTTACTGACCTTACCATTCATTACCCCAAACAGAATATCTTCAGGCGCATCTGGGTAGACGATTGTCATATCCAGCAGGTTAGTAAATTGTTCGCCCATGGCTGATAAGGTAAAGGCGATACCACCCGCTTTAGGACGTAACAAATGTTGATAAGGCGAGTTTTGGCGCTGATGTTTATCTTGGGTAAAACGGCTGCCTTCAACATAGTTAATGATTGAGGTGGGCATATTGCTAAACTTGGCACAGGCGCGGCGTGTGGTCGCTAAATCTTTGCCCTTAAGCTTTGGATTCTTTTTAAGTTTTGCTGGGCTGGTTCTATTCATAAATGGCATATCCAGCGCCCAACATCCTAGGCCCATGATGGGCACATAGGCGAGTTCTTTTTTGAGGAAGAACTTCAGCATAGGGATGTGGTTACGTAGCACGTAAGTTTGCGCGGCGATATCGAATCCACTGAGGTGGTTGCTGATCAGTAAATACCAGCTGTTTTTATCGAGTCCTTCGAGCCCTTTGACATCCCACTCAATTTTAGCGATCAAATACAAGATGCCACCGTTGCAGCAGGCCCAAGCCCACATAAAACGGTTCATGACCGTAGTCACCGCATTGCGCGCACCTTGTGCTGGCATCACAAGTTTCACTAATCCGCCAATGCTGATAAGCGAGCCCCAAACGGCGGTATTAATGATCAGCAAGCTTAAGCTCAGCATAAACAACACTGAACCAGGCAGGAAATTCAACATAGTGGCGTTACCTTTATTCTTTATTCGCTTGGCTAGCGAGTTGGCTTAACACTTGATCCTTAGTGAGCCAGAGTTGATTCAGCTGTTCTTGGAAGCCAATTTTAAAATCGCGGTCATTCATATAATCGCCGCGCATCGCAGGATCAATATCGGAGACCTTGATGTGTACTTTAACGCTTGGCAACTTACCTGTCAGGTAGTCCCAATAGCTCGGTACTGCGTCTGGGTAGTAAATGGAAACATCGACTAGCTTGTGGATCTGTTCACCCATGGCTGATAGCGCGAAGGCCATACCGCCCGCTTTAGGTTTTAGCAAATGTTGGAACTGTGAGTTTTGTTTTTGATGCTTAGCCTTGCTGAAGCGCGTGCCTTCGACAAAGTTCATCACACTCACAGGCTTAGCCTTAAACTTAGCACAGGCTTTACGTGTAATTTCAATGTCTTTGCCCTTTAACTTAGGATTCTTACGCAACTGCGCTGTGCTATAACGACGCATAAAAGGAAAATCGAGTGCCCACCAAGCTAGGCCTAATACAGGTACAAAAATCAGCTCTTGCTTGAGGAAAAACTTTAAGAAAGGGATTTTTCGGTTAAAAATCCGCTGCAGGATCAGGATATCGACCCAAGACTGGTGGTTGGCAATCACCATGTACCACTCTTTAGTGGAAAAGTCGGTGTCACCACTCAGTTCAATCTTAACGGGATGTAAGCAGCGTTCAATTACGCCATTAACACTGATCCAAGCGCTGGCACAAAAATCGAGTACATGGCTAGTCGCAGTCCTTAATGGACTGATAGGTATCAGTTTTATAAAACTGATTAACACGATTGGGATAGTCCAAAAGACGGTATTTATAACGTAACCTAAAAATGCAATACAGCCTTTTATCTGTGAAAACAGCATTCCCATCCGAGCCCCCTGACAAAAATTGGAGGCCTATGTTACTCGGTGTAGGCGTTTGGCTCAATCTTAGGCACAGCTGGTCGGTGCATTTGTTCATCTTCACTGTAAAGCTGCTGACTCAATATTGCTGGGATAGTCGTGCCAGCAACCTATCCATAGCACGATAACCCAGTGCTTGGGCAAGATGACGGCGTTCGGTATTAGTGGCTTGTTCAAGATCGGCGATAGTGCGGGCGACTCTTTGTATACGATGAAAACTGCGAACAGATAGGCCAAGCTTGACCACGCTTTGCTCCAAAAACACTAAATCAGCATCACTGAGTCCGCTGAAGCGTTTCAATTGTTTCCCTGTAAGTTCGCTATTGAGCACACCAGCACGGGCGAGTTGTAGCTCACGTGCTAGCTTAACTCGTTTGGCGATATCTTGGCTGGTTTCTGTCTGCGGCGCGGCTTGAGTCAAAGTGCCCGCGGGAAGTTTGGGCACTTCTATGGTCAAGTCGAAACGATCGAGAAACGGACCTGAAAGCCGCGAAAGGTAACGTTGGATTTGTTCAGGGCTGGATCTATGATGGCTATCCAAGTCGCCACTAGGGCTAGGATTCATCGCTGCGATTAATTGGAATCGACTCAAAAATGTCAGCTTAGCGGCGGCGCGGGAAATCACCACTTCGCCGGTTTCCATCGGTTCGCGCAGGCAATCTAAGACTTTACGCGGAAATTCAGCCACTTCATCCAAGAATAATACACCGCGATGGGCGAGGGAGATCTCCCCAGGTTTTGGGATACTGCCACCGCCAACGAGGGAAATCGAAGAACTCGTGTGGTGCGGCGCCCTAAATGGTCGCTGTAAAAAATGCTGCGGTTTAATGTCGAGTCCAGCAACGGAATGAATTGCCGCCACTTCTAACGCTTCCTCATAATTGAGTGCAGGCAATAGTGCCATCATGCGGCTGGCAAGCATGGTCTTGCCAGTACCCGGCGGGCCTAGCATCAAGAGGTTGTGGTTACCCGCAGCGGCAATTTCGAGAGCTTGCTTGGCCTGATATTGGCCAATCACATCGCTCAGGCAAGTATGAGACTCGGGTGTCTCTTGGCTTACCCATTCTAACTGTGGCGCCAGTGTGGGCAGTTGATTTTGCCCTTGTAAATACGCGGCTAGACTTTGCAGATGCGAACCAAACAACACATTGGGATAGCCGACTAGCTCGGCATCGTGGCGGTTATCTAGCGGTAAGACCAAGGTATGGTCTTGGCGCTTTGCAGCGATAATCGCGGGCAATAATCCTTGGCAGTAACGTATGTGCCCTGACAGTGCCAGCTCGCCGATAAACTCGATATTTTTTAAACTGTTAATGGGAATCTGTTCCGAAGCGGCCAATATGCCCACGGCGATGGGTAAGTCGTAGCGGCCACCTTGTTTAGGTAAATCAGCTGGCGCGAGATTGACTGTTATCCGCCGCATCGGAAACTCGAATCCCGCATTGATCAAGGCACTGCGTACTCGCTCACGGGCTTCTTTTACCGAAGCTTCGGGTAAGCCTACAAGATTAAATGCTGGTAAGCCGTTGCTGAGATGCACTTCAACTGTGACTTGTGGAGCTTCGACCCCACAACTGGCTCGGGTATTGACACAGGCTATCGCCATAAACAAATCCTTTTGTTGATCTTTTTCGCTGAATTTGAGTGTAGCAGTAATTAATGGGAGGGGTTTCCTATCGCCTAGGTCGTTGCCCTTCTCATTAGCAAGCCGTTGACTCCGGCTTTGCTAATCGTGTGATAGGCTTGGCAATTTGCCTTATTTGAAGATGGCAAATAGTTGATAGAAATGATAAAAAACAAACATTGGAGTCGTGAGGTAAATATGGATATGTTGTTAGCAGAAAATTCCCCCATTCGTCAGCAGCTGCTAGAGCAAAAGTTGGCGCAGTTTAAAGACCCGCATCTTGCCCATACGCTTTCGGCATTTATTCGAAGTAGTGTCGATCTCTATCCCTGTGCAATCGAAGATTATACTCAGTTAGGTAACAGCCGGCTGGGTGGATTGCCGGATTTGCCTGTCGGCATGGATTATCCGGTGACTTTGGTTGGACGGGAGGAGATGCTGGATGCTTACGCTGAGGAATTCGACCACACTCGCGAGTATATCGAGGAGCATTATTGTTGGTCGCAAGATTCGGATTGGGACGAGGCGGCACAAGCCTTCCGTGTGCCCATGCAATTTATCGCACAGCTCAACTGCAGCGACCTGAAGGCGTTTCAATCTTATTTGCCTCGAGAAGGGCGATTGTTGTTCTTTTTGGAGCGCTGGCGATTCTCAGAAATGCTTCGCGGCCATGTCTATTATGTCGCTGAGGATCAGCAACTGAACTCTGGGAAAGCGATTGCCGAGCTTAAGTTCGACGATGCGGTATGTGCAAACTATGAGTATGAGGCGGCTTATCAACTTAAGGGGATTGCCAGCATTAAGATGATAGCCACTGACATGATTAACAGTGACAACCCGCATTTATTGCGGTTAGCCAAGGCACGTTTACAAGCACTGCCAGAACCGCAACAAGCTATGGTGCTGGAGGCCCTAGAGGTTGCGGAAGATGAATTGGCACCAGAGTGGCAAGATCAGCTCTATTTCTTTGATCTGATGAAAATGAATAAGCATGGGTTAATTCCCGGGCAGATTTTCACTCAAGCGCAGTGGGCGGCACTACCTGAATGGCAGTCATCCAACCTGCAGGAATTGCTCGTTCCCGAGCAGCCGCTGCCCTATTTCGATGGGATAGCCAGCATTAATGGCCATGGTGATAGCCGCTATAAAGCACCCGAACTCCGCGCCGCAGCTGAATTAGGCGGCAATGCCGAAGATTATCTAGTACTGTTCAAAGTCGTCTACAGTGAGCATTCTATGCAATTGAATTTTATTATCCACCGGGACGATTTAACGTTAGGAAAATTCGATCGCATTTACTGCATTTATGATTATTAGTTCATTGAAAGGTTGGCTACAGCCAACCTTTTTGCTGGGCGATACGGGCTACACAGCAATAGGAGTACATCGAGACGATTGAAGGTGTATGTTGCGACCGATTAAAAGAAGAGTCACAAGCACAATTTAGTGCCTTTGAATGAATATGAGTTATAAAGGATTGATTCTGGGATAAATGATTACCACTGAATAGATTGAGTGCTTGATAGTTATATTTAATCATTTCAATCAGTTAATAGAGATTTGTCAACCTATGCCATTATATGAGGGCATCGTTGAGCAGTCTCATTTGGTTTACCCTCCACTGAAAATCATGGTTCCCCTCCCCACGACCTTGATTCAACTTGACCGCTAGGCTGCATTAACGTCTGAGTTCTAACTTGTATTCCTTTTAAGTCCCCGTCATTTTCTCCGTGGTTAGGTTGCAAGACTGACCATAAGGCCGCCACTTACCATCCCCATAAACATTCTGCTACTGAGCCACTCGAACTCCTTATACAGACAGGGTGTCGGAATAAATAGTCAGCATATAAAGTATACTTTGTATCATTTTGTGGTTTAATCGAAACATCTGCTGCCGATTTTAGCAACATTTTGGGCGGCGATGCGGTAACAAGGTTGTGAATCGATAATAATAAAGTGACCTCTTGTGAAGGATGACATTTGAGGGAACATGGTCGAGGAGAACTCGCCTATGCGTTCGTGGATGTTAGCGTGTGTGTTTATCTGTACTGCG
This sequence comes from Shewanella sp. SM71, assembly GCF_025653905.1. Lineage (NCBI taxonomy): Bacteria > Pseudomonadati > Pseudomonadota > Gammaproteobacteria > Alteromonadales > Shewanellaceae > Shewanella > Shewanella sp. SM71. Next base: position 47,866 of record NZ_JAKKRW010000013.1, on the reverse strand, counting down.
GGTTTTGGTGGGGCAGCATGGGCAAAACTCGATGTGGTTTTTTTTAATCCTGGGGCTGTCGATGACAGTTTTTGGGGAGATGTCGACCAATTGATGTTGGCGGCATCGACGACACTCGATATTAAACTCGATATCATTCATTCCGATCGCAATCACTTCAAGATGATAACCCAACTCGATGAGTTGTTAGCTTCTGCAAAGGCGTTACCTAATTACGTTATTCTGGTTAATGAAAAACAATCCGCGATAAAAATGTTGCAGGCGCTTTATCCTCACCCTGTCTATGTGCAATTGATTTTAAATGATATTTCCCCTGGCGAGCGTGATGCCTTGCTGCAAGATCCCCATTGGCAAGAATATCTGTTACCCGCCATTATTCCCGATAATTACGCTATTGGTTCGGCGACCGCTAAGGCCTTAATGGACGATTTAGAAGGAAAGGCGGCTAAAGTTCTGTTGATTTCGGGCGATAAATCGACGCCTGCTTCAGTGCTACGTACCCAAGGCGCCAGTGACTATTTCTTTATGCAGTCCAATGCCACTCTGACTCAAACGGTTTATGGCCAATGGAGTGAGGCTGTGGCTTATGGGCAAGCGTTAACCCTGCTGAATCGTTATCCTGATCTGAATGTGATTTGGACCGCCAGTGATCGTATGGCGATTGGGGTGCTTAAGGCATTGAAGGAAACAGGTTTGGTGTCTGGTAAAGATGTATTTGTCGGTACGATCAATACTTCACCTGAGATTTTACAGCTTTGTCGCCAGCACTCTGTGAGTGTTATTGGTGGCGGGCATTTTTTGGTTGGCGCTTTAGGTTTGGTCGAATTGCAATATTATCAGCAGCATAAAAAATATCTCCCCTATGACAATGTTGCCTTGTTCGGTGTTTTGCAACCAGATTCGGCATTTTATCAAATGTTAGTTGCTCGAGATTGGCCACAGATTTTCCAGTCTCAGATTTTGAATAAGTTGCCCCTCAAGGCGTAATAACAGGTGTACATGAAGCATCATAATCATTCTATTAGCCACAAGATGACGCTGATTATTATTGGGGTGAGCTCGTTTTTTGCTGTGTTAACTATGCTGGTACAGTTGATTTGGAACTATCAGGATAGTATCGATAATGCGACTTCGGATATCCGCGAGTATTCAGAATCTATTTTGCCAAGCGTGGCTAAGTCACTGTGGGACGTCGACCGTAGCTTGTTATCGGATTTGCTCTCTGGACTGGGGATGATGCCATTAGTGTCGAGTGTACATTTAGACAGTATCGATGGCGTCACTATGCATCTGGGTAAACCTTTGTTAACCGATGATGAGTCGCAAACTCTATTTCACTATCCTGTGACCTATCAAGAGCAGTCGATAGCGACTTTGACCGTAGGGTTAGATACCAATCGGCTTTACTACGAGCTGTGGCGGCAGTTGATTTTTATCGTGCTCGGTAATGGGTTAAAGACCCTATTGATGATTTATTTGATTTTGACCTTAGTGCGACTCATGGTGACAGATAGATTGTCGGCATTGGAAGATTTCACTAATAAAATCAATCTTAACTCGTTAAAAAAGTTATCTGTGCCCGAGACGGTAACCGCAAGACCCGATGAAATAGCCCATGTGGCATTGTCACTTAAGGGTATGTATCAAAGGATACGTAATGATTTAGCCATCAATAAACGTCAGCAACGTGCACTGCAACAACAGCAGCATTTATTGTCTGACTTAGTCAAAGAACGAACTAAAGAATTAGATTGGCAGTCGCAGTCGAATCAATTGTTGGCAGAGATTTCGTTGCAATTTTTGAGTATAGATACCTGCAATGTGGATAAAACCTTAACTGAGGTATGCCACAAAATAGGTCAGTTATTTGATGTTGAAAGGGTGAGTCTTCTCGAATTCAATCAGCAGCATGCCTATTACCGCAGCTTTTGGACCAGTGACTTACACGCAAATAAGGTCCAAGTGATTTCGGTAGATAATATTGCTCAACTGGCTAAAAAATTCGAGACGGAATCGACCTTAGTGATTGAGGCTCTTGAGGCGTTAAAGGCTTTTTCACCACAGGAATATGAGGTAATGAAATCCGTGGGGATATGTTCGATTGCCGCCTTTGCGATTAAAAATGCTGGGGAGTTATTGGGATTGCTCTCGCTGTCGACTGTGTCGCGGCCATTAAATTGGAACGCCCAGAAAAAGAATATGCTGACCCAATTCGCCTCCGCATTGAACGAGTTACTGCTACGCGAACAGAAAGAGCGTCAGATGATAGTGCTACAACAAGCGCTGGTTGCCGCGAATAGCCAATTAAAGGTGATGGCTGAAACCGATGAGTTAACTGGCTTAGCTAATAGACGACCCTTTACCGAAAGATTAGCTACTGTGCTACAAGCTAACACTCCAGCGGGATTGTTAATGTTAGATATCGATTATTTCAAATCCTACAACGACACTTATGGTCATCTTGAAGGCGATACTGTGCTTAAACGGGTGGCTGATGCCTTAGCACAGTGCGATATCCTGCCGCATAATGCTCTATTGGCTCGCATTGGTGGTGAAGAGTTTGCTTTGGTCGTCGAGCAGGTCACGCCAGCACAGTTAACGGCTATTGCTACGCAACTGTGTTATCTCGTTGAGCAACTCAATATTCCCCATCAAGTATCTCCCTTGGCTGTGGTGACGATCAGTATTGGCAGCGTGTTTTTGCCATTAGATAAGATCTCGGGGTTTAAGATGGCCGACGTATTACGCCGCGCCGATGTTTGCCTCTATCGCGCTAAGGATAAGGGTCGCAATAGAGTCGAGGTTGAAGTGATTTAATGGGAGCCGGTTGAAGGTGATGTTACTCTTTCGCCAAGATATCCCAACGCGTTGCTGGATTGGCTACTGAGCTTCAAGAGTCTAGGCGCTATGCTGCAAAATTGGAGACATATTCGGTTTGCATCACTACGCCACAGACGCCCTCAATCATGCTAACTAATTGATAACATTTATATGAAACATAGCGGTAGATAAGTCGCTAAGATAAAAATTACTCAAGGTGAGGTAATATTAGGCGGCAGATGAGATATAATCTGTCGCCTATTGTCGATTTAGCGATGCACTCTGAGTGACATCCATGCTGCCATTCTGGACGTATTTTACGTAACGCAACTAAGCAAAGCCACGACTGCATAGTCAATTCTATTGGCTTAAATGTACGTTCTAGCAGCTCAATATCAAAGCCACCGCGCTCGGATGTCTAATGCCATCGAGTCGAGTAAAATAATTAAATGCTGTATATTCAGTCGCTTCGACATAAAACATTACTTAAATGATGCAAGTGCATTAGCGCTATGCGTGGGCTGCGAGAGCGGAGTCACGCATAACTCGTGAATTTGCAGATATACTGAGTGCACCCTAAGGATTGTCATCTAAGCGATCATTCATCTTTGGGGTGAAAGTGGTCAATACAATCTTGTTGTGCAGCGACCAGACAAAGCAAACTTTGCTCAAATACAATGAATTCAACTGACTCGCGAGCAATAAAGCGCGAGTTGGTCCTAGTTAGTCCAGTGTTAAATGAAAGGTGTTACATGAGTCTCTTTGATAACGTGATGATTATATTGTGTCTAATCGGCGCGAGTTGTTTTTTCTCTATGTCAGAAATTGCACTTGCCGCTTCACGTAAAATTCGTTTACGTCAGTTAGCCGATGAGGGCGATGCACGAGCAGAAAAAGTGCTGCAGTTACAAGCCGTTCCCGGTAGCTTTTTTACGGTAGTACAAATTGGTCTTAATGCCGTTGCCATCATGGGCGGTATTGTGGGTGAGTCGGCATTTCGGCCTTACTTCTATCAGTTGCTTTCCCCTTTAGTTGCCGAGCCTTGGCTGAGCCAATTGAGCTTTGTTTTATCCTTCATAACGGTAACCAGCGCCTTTATTTTAGTCGCCGATTTAATGCCAAAACGCATTGCCATGGCGATGCCTGAGCCTGTCGCTTTAGCTGTTGTCGGGCCTATGTCTTTCTGTATTGTGCTATTACGCCCATTAGTGTGGTTTTTCAATGGCATGGCGAGTGGTATCTTTAAACTGCTGCAGATCCCAACCGTGCGTAACGATGCCATCACCTCCGACGATATTTATGCCGTCATGAATGCGGGCGCCGAAGCTGGGGTGCTAGATCGCGGTGAGCAACAGATGATGGAAAATGTGTTTGAAATGCAAACCGTTTCTGTGACTTCGGCCATGACGGCCCGTGAAAGCTTAGTGTACTTTTTACTGCAAGACAGTGAAGAAGATATCAAGCGTAAAATTTCTGAAGATCCCCATACTAAGTTCCTAGTCTGCGATGGTCAGTTGGATATGATCAAAGGCTTCGTGGATGCGAAAGAATTGCTGATCCGGGTGATCAACGGTGAGAATATCATCTTAAAAGGCAGTAACTTAATCCATACTTCGCTGATCATTCCCGATACGCTGAGCCTGTCAGAAGCGATGGAATACTTTAAAAATAGTCGCGCCGATTTTGCCGTGGTAATGAACGAATACGCCTTAGTGGTGGGGATTGTTACTACTAACGATCTACAGCGCGCCGTAATGGGGGCTTGGTCATTGCACGAGAGCGAAGAGCAGATCATCGCCCGTGATAGCAACTCTTGGTTAGTCGACGGTGTGACGCCTATTACCGACGTAATGCGCGCCTTTGGTATTGAGGAGTTTCCGCATAATCAGAACTACGAAACCATTGCTGGTTTTATGATGTATATGCTGCGTAAAATCCCTAAGCGTACGGATTTCGTGAACTATGCAGGCTATAAATTTGAGGTGGTCGATATCGATTCGTACAAGGTCGATCAGCTATTGGTGACCCGTATCGATCCTATTGATAAGCTCAACTCGCCGGATGTGTAATCCTGTCATCTTGTGTTGATTGCCTTGCGATAGAAATCCTGTGGCAATAGTTCGTTAGCACCAATTTGATAGCAACTGTTCGATAGTGAAGCGGTTCTCTTTAGCTAATTTTTTAGTTTTTTGAGAGCCGTTTCGGTTTTCTATCTCGTTGAAACTCTTCACTCGCCCTTTTATTTTTTGTATTACTTTCCCCGTTTAAATCACATCCAAAAACGCATTAACGATGGGATCGTCAAGCCGTTTCACTTTGCAGCAGCAACCTAACTCGAACGGTGGAATCGCAACTGGCGACGAGAGCAGCTGAATGCGATCCCGCACTGGGCTATTATTGATCACCACTTCGGGGCTCATGCTCACGCCACAACCTAACGCTACCATAGAGGCGATAGCTTCTTGGCCCGACACTTGGGCGTAAATATTAGGGCTGATGCCCATTTGTTTGAACCAGTTATCGGCGCGGCGCCGTCCTGGGCCGTGATCTGGGATGATAAAGGGTACGCTCGACCAATCGATGGGCGTTTGGCTAACTTGTTGCTGTACTGCACAGCGGATCGTCGGTGCGATAATCGACAGTGGCACATCGTCGATTTTGGCAAAATGTAAGCTGCTGGGGAAAGGATCGGGCAGGGCGGCGATGGCGATATCGGCGCGATTCTGCTGCACTTCTGCTAGCGCGTTGGCTGCATCTCCCGTGGTTAAGGCGATTTCGACGAAGGGATGCTCTTGGCGGAATAAATCCAATAAACCCGGTAAATGACTGTAGGCAGCAGTGACCGAGCAATACAGATTCAGCCGACCGCGCAGCACGTCCTGCTTGAGATCGATACTGTGCTTGAGTGTGCTCCAATGGTTCAAGGTCTGCTCGGCGAACCGTTTAAATTCGTGTCCCGCGTGGGTTAAGGTCACGCTGCGATTATCCCGCTCTAACAGCTTAGCGTTCACTTCTTCTTCTAATCTTTGCAGGGCTCGGCTTAAGGTCGATGGGCTCACATGCATCTGCTCCGCGGTCTTGGCGAAGTGTAAACTGTCACATAAGTGCAGGTACAATTTGAGGGTACGAATATCCATAACTTATCCTGTTTAGCCTGAGCTTGAGTGCTGCATATTGCCGCCGATGTTGCTGCCAGTGTTACTGAGCGTTATTGCGGCTGACGTTGCGCATAATGCAATATGAAGTTCCGAATATATCATTTTAAGCAATGATAAGCATGGGTTATAGTGATTTCAATCACAACCAAGTCGTAACATTATGTTAGTTTGGTTGCGTCCAAAATTTCTGACTTATAGGTGGTATATCAGATGGCTAACTATTTTAACTCTCTGAATTTACGTCAACAATTAGCACAGCTTGGCCAATGTCGTTTCATGGATCGTTCTGAATTTACCGACGGCTGCAACTACATCAAAGATTGGAATATTGTTATTTTAGGTTGTGGTGCTCAAGGTCTTAACCAAGGCTTGAACATGCGTGATTCGGGTCTGAATATCTCTTTTGCCCTGCGTCCTGAAGCGATTGAACAGAAACGTGCCTCATGGCAAAAAGCAACCGATAACGGTTTCCGTGTCGGTACCTTTGAAGAATTAATCCCTGCGGCGGATCTGGTGCTTAACCTGACGCCGGACAAACAGCATTCAAACGTGGTTAACGCAGTTATGCCACTGATGAAGCAAGGTTCTACCTTGTCTTACTCACACGGCTTCAACATAGTTGAAGAGGGCATGCAAGTTCGTCCCGATATCACTGTGGTGATGGTTGCGCCTAAGTGCCCAGGCACTGAAGTGCGTGAAGAATACAAACGCGGTTTTGGTGTGCCGACCTTGATTGCTGTGCATCCCGAAAACGACCCTAATGGCGATGGTTTAGACATTGCGAAAGCCTATGCCAGTGCAACGGGTGGAGACAGAGCCGGTGTTTTACTGTCGTCTTTCATCGCAGAAGTGAAGTCGGATCTGATGGGCGAGCAAACCATTCTGTGCGGTATGTTGCAGACGGGTGCCATCTTAGGTTACGAGAAAATGATCGCCGATGGCGTTGAGCCTGGCTATGCGGCCAAGCTTATCCAGCAAGGTTGGGAAACGGTCACTGAAGCGCTGAAACACGGCGGCATCACTAACATGATGGACCGTTTGTCTAATCCAGCCAAGATTAAAGCATTTGAAATTGCAGAAGATTTAAAAGAAATCCTCCAGCCACTATTTGAAAAGCACATGGATGACATCATCAGCGGCGAATTCTCACGCACTATGATGGAAGACTGGGCGAACGATGATGTGAACTTGCTGCGTTGGAGAGCGGAAACTGGCGAAACAGGTTTCGAAAATGCGCCCGTATCGAGTGAGCATATCGACGAACAAACCTATTTCGACAAAGGTATTTTCCTTGTTGCTATGATCAAAGCGGGTGTGGAACTGGCGTTCGACACTATGGTGTCTGCGGGTATCGTGGAAGAGTCGGCCTATTACGAGTCACTGCATGAAACCCCACTGATCGCTAACACGATTGCTCGTAAGCGTTTGTACGAAATGAACGTAGTGATTTCAGACACAGCCGAATACGGTTGCTACCTGTTCAATCACGCCGCCGTACCTATGCTGCGCGACTATGTTAATGCCATGTCATCTGAGTATTTAGGTGCTGGCCTGAAAGACTGCGCAACCGGTGTCGACAACCTAACGCTCATCGCTGTTAACGAAGCGATTCGTGAAACGGCAGTGGAATATGTTGGCGCTGAGCTTCGCGGTTACATGACAGATATGAAGAGCATTGTTGAGGCTTAAGTGATAGTGAGTTAAGCCCAGCATTGGGGGAGAGGGTTGAGACTCAAAGGACTTGGGTCTCAGCTCAGTTCCCAAGCAAGCTCAAGATAGTGAAACGCGCATCTTGAGCTTGCTTAGTGATGAATCAGTTTAGTGAGAAACAAATTTTTCCTGTTCAGTGGGTTGTCGAGCGGGCAAAAACGACACAGTTAGTGAGTCTATCGTTAAGTAGGTGAATCGCGCCGACTGAGGCTCAACAGTTAACGTTTTACTTTGTTGTTTTGCATTGTCTCGGCAGGGAAGCTGAATTTTTTTTGACAAAAGATATTTTTTATTGTGTTTGGCCGTTGCTTTATGGTAAAGCTAATAGCTCGCGCTAGGGCAAAGCCCAAAGCGATACTAACTTTCATTCAATACCCAAATTTTAGAAACACCGATTAGGAATCCATATTGATGTTTAACCAAGCTGCCAAGCTCATTCTCGTGATTATTACCGTCGTGATTATTAAATCACAGCGGGGGCGGCGCATGGCGAACTGATAGACCTAAAAGGTTAGAAGTTTCGAAAGAACCCCCCGCTCCGAAAGGACCGGGGGGTTCTTCGTTTTAGGGCCTAGAGCAAGGTCCTAAGCTTCGAAAGAGTAAAAAATTAGCGTCGATTTTCGGCAATTCAGGACTAACGTAGCGAGAGAGAATATGGAACCAGGGCAGATGATCAGAGGCGCAGATGCGGTAATTAAAGTGTTAGCAGCACATGGCGTCACCACAGTGTTTGGTTACCCAGGTGGTGCCATTATGCCAATATACGATGCCCTCTATGGAAGCCCTGTCGAACATCTGCTCAGCCGTCACGAACAAGGCGCCGCCTTTGCCGCCGTAGGATACGCAAGAGCCAGCGGTAAAACTGGCGTGTGCTTTGCGACTTCAGGCCCTGGCGCGACTAACCTGATCACTTCCTTAGCCGATGCCCTGTTAGATTCTGTGCCTATGGTGGCCATCACAGGCCAAGTCTCTACCGCCGTTATCGGCACCGACGCTTTTCAAGAAATCGACGTGCTGGGCATGTCACTGAGCTGCACTAAGCACAGTTTTATGGTGACAGACGTCAACGACCTGATCCCAACCTTGTATCAAGCCTTCGAAATCGCTGCATCTGGTCGCCCTGGCCCAGTGCTGGTCGATATCCCGAAGGATATCCAAATCGCCCAATTGGAATATCGCACACCTTTGCTGGCCGTGATGAACGAACCCCAAGCCGAGATGAGTGATATCGACGCCGCCCGTGCGCTGTTGGCTGAGGCTAAACAGCCTATGTTGTATGTCGGCGGTGGTGTAGGTATGGCGGGCGCGGTCGATCAACTGCGTGAGTTTATCAAAGTGACGGGCATACCTTCGGTCGCAACCTTGAAAGGGCTGGGCAGTATCGCCCACGGCACACCCGGCTACTTAGGCATGTTAGGCATGCATGGCGGCAAGGCCGCTAACTTAGCGGTACAGGATTGCGATTTGCTAATCGTGGTTGGCGCCCGTTTCGACGACAGAGTCACCGGCCGTTTAGCGAGCTTTGCCGACAAGGCCAGAGTGATCCATTTAGATATCGACGCCGCCGAACTGGGCAAATTACGTATGCCAGAGGTGGCAATCGCTGGTGACTTACGCCAAATACTACCTGCCTTAGCCATGTCGATGAACATCACGCCTTGGCAGGCCGAGGTGGAGCATTTATCCCGTAAACATCAATGGGATTATCAACACCCCGGCAGTTTGATCTATGCCCCAGCGTTGCTGCGTCGTTTAGCCAATAAGTTACCCGAAGACAGCGTAGTGTGTTGCGATGTAGGTCAGCACCAAATGTGGGTGGCCCAGCATATGTGGTTCCGCCGTCCAGAAGATCACCTGTCCAGTGCTGGCTTAGGCACTATGGGCTTTGGCTTGCCCGCCGCCATTGGTGCGCAGGTGGCCCGTCCCGATGCGACAGTGGTGACTGTCTCTGGCGATGGGTCTTTTATGATGAATGTGCAGGAACTGACCACCATCAAACGCCGCAAGCTGCCAGTGAAGATAGTGCTTATCGACAATCAAAAGCTTGGCATGGTGAAGCAGTGGCAGCAGCTATTTTTTGAAGAGCGCTACAGCGAAACGGATTTATCCGATAACCCAGATTTTGTGCAATTGGCCTCCGCTTTTGATATTCCCGGCCGCACTATTTTCTCTTCCGACGAAGTGGAAGAAGCCTTAACCGAAATGTTAGCGGCTAAGGGCCCGTATTTGTTACACGTTGCAATCGACGATGCTTTTAACGTTTGGCCACTGGTGCCCCCCGGCGCATCAAACAGCGATATGATGGACGAAATGGAGAAACAAACATGATCCACTCTCTGGAATTAACGGTTCAACAACGCCCCGAAGTGCTTGAGCGTGTTTTGCGCGTGACTCGCCATCGTGGTTTTAGGATCACCCAAATGCAGATGCGTATGAATGACGACGCTAGCCTGTCGCTGGATATGGAGGTCGATAGCGAACGCGCCATCGAACTATTAAGTAATCAGCTGAATAAACTGATTGATGTGACCCAGTGTAAGGTATTGTTACCGCTGAGCTTGCAACAAACGGCGAATGCTTAAGCATTAGCCATGTGAATTAAGAATACGATTTTCGATTTGAGATAAAGGATACAGTCAATGCCAAAGTTACGTTCAGCTACCAGTACCGAAGGCCGCAATATGGCGGGTGCCCGTGCGCTATGGCGCGCCACAGGGGTGAAAGACAATGATTTTGGTAAGCCAATTATCGCCATTGCTAACTCCTTTACTCAGTTTGTACCGGGTCATGTGCACTTAAAAGACATGGGGTCACTGGTGGCGAGCGCCATCGAAGAAGCGGGCGGTATCGCCAAAGAATTCAATACGATTGCCGTCGATGACGGTATCGCCATGGGCCACGGCGGCATGCTTTACAGCCTGCCATCGCGCGAGCTTATCGCCGACAGTGTGGAATACATGGTTAACGCCCACTGCGCCGATGCTTTAGTGTGTATCTCCAACTGCGACAAGATCACCCCCGGCATGTTGATGGCGGCGCTGCGCCTCAATATTCCCGTCGTGTTTGTTTCAGGTGGACCGATGGAAGCGGGTAAAACTAAGCTGTCGGATAAACTCATCAAGCTCGACTTAGTCGATGCTATGGTGGCGGGCGCCGACTCGAACGTAAGTGATGAAGACAGTGCCAAAATTGAGCGTAGCGCGTGCCCAACCTGTGGCTCTTGCTCTGGCATGTTTACTGCGAACTCAATGAACTGTTTAACCGAAGCACTAGGGTTATCGCTGCCGGGTAACGGCTCTATGCTGGCAACCCACGCGGATCGCCGCGAGCTGTTTTTAGAAGCGGGTCGCCGCGTGATGGCGCTGGCAAAACGTTATTATCATCAAGATGATGAATCGGCATTGCCACGTAATATCGCTAACTTTAAAGCCTTCGAAAATGCCATGACTTTAGATATCGCCATGGGCGGTTCATCTAATACCGTATTGCATTTATTGGCCGCCGCGCAGGAAGCTGATGTTGATTTTACCATGGCGGATATCGACCGCATGTCGCGCTTGGTGCCGCACCTTTGTAAGGTTGCGCCATCGACGCCTAAATATCATATGGAAGACGTGCACCGTGCGGGCGGCGTGATGGGGATTTTAGGTGAGCTAGACAGAGCCGGATTACTGCATACCGATGTGTTCCATGTGGCGGCCGATGAAGGTGGCAATTTGAAGTCTGTATTGGCGAAATACGATGTGATGCAGACGCAAGATGAAAAAGTAAAACATTTCTTTATGGCGGGACCTGCGGGGATTCCGACCACTAAAGCCTTTAGCCAAGATTGTCGCTGGCCGTCACTGGATAATGACAGACAAGAAGGCTGTATCCGTAGCCGCGAGTTTGCCTTCAGCCAAGAGGGCGGTCTTGCCGTATTGTCGGGTAATGTGGCCGAAAACGGCTGTATCGTTAAAACGGCGGGCGTGGATGAATCGAATCTGACCTTCATCGGCTCTGCTCGCGTCTATGAAAGCCAAGATGACGCAGTGGCGGGTATTTTAGGCGGTGAAGTGGTGGCGGGTGACGTGGTGGTTATCCGTTACGAAGGCCCGAAAGGTGGCCCAGGTATGCAAGAAATGTTGTATCCAACCAGTTACTTAAAATCACGCGGTTTAGGCAAGGCCTGCGCGCTGATCACCGACGGTCGTTTCTCCGGTGGCACTTCAGGTTTATCGATTGGCCACGTCTCACCTGAAGCGGCCGCTGGCGGCACTATCGCCTTGATTGAAAATGGCGATCGCATCGAAATTGATATCCCCAAGCGCAGCATCAAGCTGGCGGTAAGCGATGCTGAACTCAATGCTCGCCGCGAAAAAATGCACAGTCTTGGCCCAATGGCGTGGAAACCTATTGGTCGCCAGCGTTATGTGTCACTCGCGCTTAAGGCCTACGCCATGCTCGCCACCAGTGCCGACAAGGGCGCGGTGCGCGATCGCAGTAAACTGGAGGACTAATTATGTTTACTGCATCTATGTTGCCACTTGCATCGCAAACTCAGGCGGATTTAGCCCATTTTCAGTTGGCACAAAGCTATCTGCAAAAAATCCTGTTGTCATCTGTGTATGACATAGCGAAAGTGACGCCGCTTTCCAGCATGAATAAGTTATCGGCGCGTTTAGGTTGTCAGGTATTTTTGAAGCGCGAAGATATGCAGCCAGTGCATTCCTTCAAGTTACGCGGTGCCTATAACCGTATCGCCCAGCTGACGAAAGAAGAATGCCAGCGCGGCGTGGTGTGCGCTTCGGCAGGCAATCATGCTCAGGGTGTGGCGATGTCGGCGGCGAGTCGCGGTGTGGATGCTGTGATTGTGATGCCTGAGACGACGCCCGATATTAAAGTCGATGCGGTGCGCCGTTTAGGTGGCAACGTGGTATTGCACGGCCAAGCCTTCGATCAAGCTAATGGGTTTGCGATGGCGATGGCCAAAGAAGAGGGCCGAGTCTATATCGCGCCCTTTGATGATGAAGCGGTGATCGCAGGCCAAGGCACTATCGCCCAAGAGATGTTGCAGCAGCAGCGCGATCTCGAAGTGGTATTTGTGCCCGTGGGCGGCGGCGGTTTAATCGCGGGTATCGCAGCCTATTACAAGGCGGTAATGCCGCAGGTGAAAATTGTCGGTGTCGAGCCCGAAGACGCGGCCTGTTTAAAGGCAGCGATGGAAGCGGGCGAACCTGTGACGCTGGCGCAAGTCGGTTTATTTGCCGACGGCGTGGCGGTTAAACGTATCGGTACTGAGCCGTTTCGAGTCGCGAAACTTTATGTCGATGAAGTGGTGACTGTCACCTCAGATGAAATCTGCGCTGCGGTGAAAGATATCTTCGAAGACACCCGTGCGATCGCCGAACCCGCAGGGGCCTTGTCCTTAGCTGGGCTTAAAAAATATGTCAGCGCTAATGCCCATGGCGATTGCGGCAATGGTGAGAAAGTCGCGGCGATTCTAAGTGGCGCGAATGTGAATTTTCACAGTCTGCGTTATGTGTCTGAACGTTGTGAGCTTGGCGAGCAAAAAGAAGCGGTACTGGCGGTGAAAGTCCCTGAGCGTCCGGGAAGTTTTTTAACATTCTGTGAGTTACTCGATAAGCGGGTGATGACAGAGTTTAACTATCGTTTCAGCAGTCGTGATCTTGCCGTGGTGTTTGCCGGCATTCGCTTAAGCCGAGGCCAAGGTGAGCTAGAACAAATCATTGCCACCTTAGAGGCCAATGGTTTTGAAGTTCAGGATTTATCTGGGGATGAAACCGCGAAATTGCATGTGCGTTATATGGTCGGTGGTCATCCACCAGAGCCTTTAGAGGAGCGTTTATTTAGCTTTGAGTTTCCTGAACATCCCGGTGCGCTGCTGAAGTTTTTAACTACCTTGCAGAGTAAATGGAACATCAGTCTGTTCCATTATCGTAACCACGGCGCGGCCTTTGGCCGAGTGCTGGCTGGATTTGAAGTACCCGCGAGTGATGCTTTGCCGTTCCAACAGTTTTTAACTGAGTTGGGTTTTGTCTATCAAGAGGAAACTCAAAGTCCTGCCTATCAGCTGTTTTTAAATGCGGGTAACGGCAACAAGGCGTTACAACCTTAGCGCACCATGCGCGTGATAGTTATGTTCGTCATAACTAAGGCTAAAGGAGGAGCGCACAGGCGCTCCTTTTTGTGGTAGTTTTGTAGACTTAATACTCTAGCCGCCGATTAGCGCGCCACAGTTAAGTCGCTGACGATTGGCTGACTTTTAAAAAGTAATGGCTAACGAATAACAACTAGACCTCGACCTACACGCATTAAGGAGACATGATGTTACCAGCACCGCGTTTTACCGCTTTTAATCCTCCTCGCCGTATTTTAATGGGCCCTGGCCCGTCGGATGTTTATCCCGAAGTGCTTGCGGCGCAGTCCAGACCTACGGTTGGTCACTTAGATCCGCTGTTTGTGGGCATGATGGATGAGCTTAAGAGCCTGATCCAATACGCCTTCCAAACTAAAAACGAAATGACCATGGCGGTATCAGCGCCGGGCAGTGCGGGCATGGAAACCTGTTTCGTGAATTTAGTCGAGCCGGGTGAGAAGGTGATTGTCTGTCGTAACGGGGTGTTTGGTGAGCGTATGCGCCAAAACGTCGAGCGTATGGGCGCGATTGCCGTGCTGGTGGATAACGAATGGGGCACTCCTGTCGATCCAGCTGCAGTTGAAGCGGCGCTGAAAGCCAATCCCGATGCCAAATTTTTAGCCTTTGTGCACGCCGAAACTTCTACTGGCGCCTTGTCCGATGCCAAAACCTTGTGCGCATTAGCCAAAACCTATGGTTGCTTGAGCATAGTTGATGCGGTCACTTCCCTTGGCGGCGTCGAATTAAGAGTCGATGAATGGGGCATAGATGCCATTTATTCTGGCAGTCAAAAGTGCCTTTCCTGTGTACCGGGTTTATCGCCTGTGTCTTTCTCACCTGCTGCCGTCGAAAAACTCAAGAATCGCAAGACCCCAGTGCAAAGTTGGTTCCTCGATCAAAGCTTAGTGATGGCCTATTGGACCAGCGCGGGCGGCAAGCGCAGTTACCATCACACTGCGCCAGTGAATGCGCTTTATGCACTGCATGAATCCCTGCGTATTTTAGCGGCCGAAGGCTTAGAGAATGCGTGGCAACGCCACCACGAAATGCATTTAGTGCTGCGTGCTGGGCTTGAAAAGTTAGGGCTAAACTTTGTGGTTGCCGAAGATTCGCGTCTGCCACAACTTAACGCAGTTTACATCCCCGCTGGCGTGGATGATGCTGCGGTGCGCACTCGTTTGCTGAAGGATTACAACCTCGAAATCGGCGCAGGCCTTGGCGCCCTTGCGGGCAAAGCATGGCGCATTGGCCTCATGGGTTTTGGTGCCCGTCGCGAAAATGTCGCCTTATGCCTCAAGGCATTAGAAGAGGTTTTGAGCTAAGCTACTGCATCGTTATCCCCGCAGTGCCTCTGAGCGGGGATCCAGTTTTTTGGTAACTGAAGTTTGATTAAGCATCGTTATCCCCGCGATGCTTCTGAGCGGGGAGCCAGCTTTTTGGCAATCTAAGTTTGTGCTAATGCTTTCTCAGGGACATTAAACTTTTAACCTATTACAGGGTAGTTATTTTGAGTACAAATCTACAACCATTTTTTATTGTGCAATCAGATCCTGATGGTAAGGGAATACCGTATTTTATGGATAAACATTGGACTCCTGAGCTACCTGACTATGAGTTTTATGACTCACCACCATGTGAGGTTGATTTTTTAAATGCTTATTCTCTTAAAGCAAAAACATATCAACTGAATGGTGATTATTTGGTTGATGAAAATTTAGTTTCTAATGAAATGTTATACTTGTGTGAAAAATTAAATATTAAGTGTATTCGTATTCCTGTCGATATTAACTTGCATCGAGGAGTTCGTCCGCAGAAAAAGTACTTTTTATTTTTTCCACTAAGTTATTTGTCTATCTTAGATAAGGATGAGTCCACTTATACTATCTCGATTGACTTAGATTCTGGAAAATTGAACACGCAAGAGGAACGTGGGTTAAAGAAGACATATTATGAGTCTATAGATAAATTTAAAATAAAGAATAATATTCATGAACATTTATTCTTTTGTAACGAGATAGCGGCTTCTGTATGTTCTATTCAGTTTAAAAATGAGTACGAAGCTCTTGGTTTAACGGGGGTGAGTTTTAAGGAGATAAATGATAATTATCAGTATTCTGCATGGAGCTGAGTGCATCATAAAATGAAAATATTGAAGCTAAGTACAAGGAGTGAATAATGGACTGGATTGAGTTAGAAGAAAAATGCTTTGAAATTACATACGATACAATCAAGATGTTATTGTTAGAAAATAAAGATGAGGCATTCTATGCGGTATCTCTTTACACTGACAGTAGTGCCATGTCAGCATCATTAAGTGCTAGCTCTGAGGGTAAGCTTAAAAGCATTCTCGCTGCTGAAGAAGATCAAAGCATAGAGTGTGAAAATTACTATAGATGGGCAGTATCTGAGTGGTTTTATGACGGATATAATGCGGGAGCATTCTCCAAAATAAGTAAGATGCTTCGAGAGGACTCATCTCGAGAAATAAACTTTGCAAAGTTTAAAAATAAACTAATTCAGACATTATCAAACGTACTGGTCAGAATAAAAAGAGAACTGCCTATTGAGCTAAATTCGACAGTGTGTTTTGTTTCAATGACTGACGACGATGAGTCTGAGGAAATAGAAAACTCTTCTGCAAAATTAATAAACGATGCACCACTTTCAATGGCATTTATTTTAAGGTTTGACTAATTAATCGTACAGATTTATCTATAAAAATAGAAACATAATCATCTTTTTTAAAAAGATGAAAAAATAGGACAAACGCATATTTTCTTCATGGCGATTATTCTAAATCTTGATTCAAAAGATATGACTGCTGAGATGGTTACCCCTATCTGGGGATTGGACTTCGGTTTGGGTCGTTCTGGCTATCAGAATGTACGGTAGTTTATGGGATTAAGCACTGGCATGTAAGTGACCGTTGGCGGCATGGTCGCTCATTCACATTCATGTGATCGCGACATTCGTATGTCCATATACAGCAGATGCAGCCGTCGAGCCCTCAGGGATGACTTATTTTTAAACCAAAGTTGGCGCGTGACTGGAATGACAGTGCTTAATCACTTCTCACGTCACAGAGTCTAATTGTCATATCTTTTGACGCATTCTTAGTTGAGCCATGTTGAACAATCAGAAGACATAAATCAGACCACCCAAGATAAACTGCAACATAGTTAAAAAGACAGGATGATAGTGGCATAGTAGATACATGAATAGTGTTTGAAGCAAAACATAAATCGAATTATGTTATTGCTTTATATGGAGTATTACTCCGCTGAATTTATCACTAAGGATTTTTTGATGATTAGAATATTGTGTTTAATTTATTTGATTTTAGTGTCATATAGTTCAATTGCATCATCACCTATAGTGGAGGAAATAGTGACTTCTGAATTGGCGAAGGAGTTAGGCTTTATTATAAAAATTGAACCTCAAGGTGATATCGGTCAGTCAATCGAAGTTGTTGGGCCTTTAGTTATTAATTCTGATTGCCGTCCTTTTAGAACTGGCAGTTTTTTTGCTGAAAAAAATGACAACCAGATTGCTGCATTTTTGACTACATTACCACTTTCCGATGAAGCTCCTAAAGTTTTAGGATTTACTCCGAATGATAGCTTTTATACCGTTAAGATGGTTATTGATTACACCTGTCCATCCCCTTACGAATCTGCAAGTCGAAGGTACGTGTTGCCAGTAAAGATAGAGTGAACAGGATAGGGGAAAAGACAGGGAAAGGTTAACTGTTTCATCCATGCTAATGAATTCACATTGATATGGAAGTGACCGTTGACGGCATGGATGCCGTCGTCGAGCCTATAGGGATATATTTACGGCGTGTCACTGGAGTAGCGATGTGAATTGAGTTGTGCAGTCATTTTAAGCTAGCTGGATTAAACGTTTTGATGCAAGAAGGAAGTCCTCGCTCCGCAGCCTCCGATTTTTGCTAATTGACATATAATGTCATCCCGCTATTATGGCAGCACCTCAGATTACACGAACAAGATCCTATAAATGAAAAAGTTATTTATTATGCTGGCGATGATTTTTGCGGTTAGCTTAGTTACTAGCCCAGTCGTTGAAGCGAAAAAATTCGGCGGTAGTAAATCTATCGGCAAAAGCCATCAAACGGCTCCGGCTCAACCAGCGGCGACCAACACACCGACTACGGCGCCAGCGGGAGCACCGGGCAAAAAAGGTATGATGGGCGGCATGTTAGGCGGTTTATTAGCAGGTGGCTTATTGGCTGCGCTGTTTATGGGCGGTGGTTTTGAAAATATTCAAATCATGGATATTTTGATTATCGGTTTGCTGGCATTCGTGCTATTCAAAATCGTCCGTACTGTGATGGCCTCAAAAGCGGGTGCGCAGCCAAGACCGGCCTATGCAGGGGCGAGTCAGCCAAGTCCTAATCTACAGCGCCAACAGACTGAACAAACAGGTTTTGCCACCAATGCAAACAGCGGCAGCAATGGTTTTGGCCAGGCGACAAGTGATGTGCCCTTTAATTTACCTGCGGGTTTTGATTTACCCGGCTTTTTGGAAGGCGCTCGCAGTCACTACAAAACTCTACAATTGGCTTGGAATGAAAATGATCTAAGCAAAATCCAAGAGTATGTTTCTATTGATCTTTACAATGAACTAAGCAACCAACGTCGCGAGTTAGTTGGCGATCAGCACACAGAAGTGATGTTTTTGGATGCAGAACTTGTCCGTGCCACACACAATGCAAATCTTGCGGAAGTGAGTGTTAAATTTAGCGGCCGCTACCGCGATACCGTTGAAGGCGTAGAAGAGGACATTAAGGAAATCTGGCATTTAGAGCGTAACGTAACGCAAGCCAACTCACCTTGGTTAATTGTGGGTATCGAACAGTAATCAGCTCAGTGTTTAAAGCAGCCTTAATCTCTTAAGGCTGCTGTTTACATCCCCTTTCGTTTCAATCCAGCCTTCCCTAACAGTTCAACGTCATCGATAGATTGAAAAAATCCGGCTGTCATCGCATTCACTATTGGCGGCAGCAAGACTTTGCTGATTATTTTAAAGTAGTTAATTAGTGCATCAATTGCTAAATAAAAAATCCCCGCACTTAGCGGGGATTTTGTTATTTGTTCAAAGGGTTATACAAATTGCCTGATGGCGATCGCGATGATCAGTACTGGGCACACATACTTCACGTACCTTGGCCAAATGCGCCAGAAGAGTCCTGTGGTATCGACATCATCTTGTCCACGAATCGCCTTAAGTAATTGTGTTTGGCGCCAAATCCAACCTAAGTAAATCGCGATGCCAAGGGCGACCAGCGGCTGGGCGATTTGGGTGGTGAGCATAATAGTGACGCTAAATAACGTCTCAAAAAATACCGCCAGTAATAGAGATAATGAGGTCAGTAATAGGCCGATGATCAAGGTGGCGCGCTTGCGGCTGAGTCCGAATTTTTGCATCACATAGCTAGTCGGAACTTCGGCGATGGAAATGGCTGAAGTCAGGCCGGCGATGATCAGCAGAATAAAGAACACCACGCTGATGATGAGGTTGGCGGTGTCTCCTAAGGTCGAAAATAAAGCGGGTAAAACAGTAAACACCAGCGCATCTGAATCGAGTAATTTGCCCTCGGCGTTAAAAATCTCCACGCCATTATGCTGGGCCACATACATGGAAGGGATAATCAAGAAAGCGGCGAGAAAGGCGATGCCACTATCGGTAAAGGCAACCCAGACGGTCAGCTTGGCGATATTCTCTTTTTGGCTCAAATAGCTGCCATAAACCATCATGGCACCTGTGCCTATGGTGAGGGAGAAGAAGGTTTGTCCGAGTGCGCTGATCAAGGTATCTGGCGCCAGTGCCTTGGCAAAGTTAGGCGTTAATAGTGCGGTAATGCCTTCGCTCGCGCCATTAAGAGTGAAGATATACGCCACGCCTGCGATCAGCATGATCAACAATAAGGGCATCAAGCGTTTCGACCATTTTTCTATGCCTTCTTGTACGCCTTGCAGCAATACCAGAAATACGAGTGTGCTGAAGATCAGCGTGAACACCAGATTGCGCGACAGCGAGAAATCCACTAACCAAGCTGCGGTGTCGTTCGAGCCCAAAGCTTTGGCAATCGGGGCGATGGCGTAGCTGACAAACCAGCCAGAAAGAATGCTGTAGAAGGTATAGATTAATCCCGCGGTGACGATGGAAATCAAACCTATCGCCTTGCCTAAACCGCGAGTTAGGGTGTTGAAGCCGAGTTTGCCCATGGCATCGGCGGGATTGGTCTGTCCGTGGCGACCTATCATGAGTTCGGCCATTAACATGGGAATGCCTAGGATGAAAATCAGTACTAGGTAAACCAGCAAAAAGGCTCCGCCGCCATGGGTGGCTGCTTGGGTGGGGAATCCCCAAATGTTACCTACACCAACGGCGCTACCGGCTGCCGCCATGATAAAACCTAAGCGTGAGCTGAAGTGGTTAGTCGAACTTGTATTGGCCGATTGCATTGTGCCTCCCGTAAAAAGAAGGCGTATCTTAGGCGGATAAATTAGGATTTCAACGCAATTTTAGTGCGTTAATTTGGTGTTAATTTGCAATAATTTATCGGTTTTTGACTATAAGTTAATGTTGTGTGCCGCCTATCTGTTTTGTGCGAGATTTTATTGCTATCAGGTGCGACTGATGGTTGAGATTTGGCGAATCATTGCGATGATAAAAATTCATTGAATTGTGATCTTATGGTCAAAAAATACCGTATGGCAGATGTCTAACCGCTATTTTGTGCTATGACTGTTACTTGTGCCGCTGTCTTGTTTGCGGTGTTTGCTGTGACTGTTGAGTGTTGGCTTATGCTTGAATGTTGACG
The DNA here is from genome assembly GCF_025653905.1 of Shewanella sp. SM71. Taxonomy (NCBI): domain Bacteria; kingdom Pseudomonadati; phylum Pseudomonadota; class Gammaproteobacteria; order Alteromonadales; family Shewanellaceae; genus Shewanella; species Shewanella sp. SM71. The sequence continues at coordinate 27,192 of NZ_JAKKRW010000013.1, read as the reverse complement.
TGCCCTAAGGGAATGGCCGTGTGGTCCTTAACCTTTTTGAGGACAAAGCTGGAATGCACCCCTGCGATATGCACGTTGGTCGTGAGTTTATCTAACAGGAAAGTGCGAAAGTGCGCCATATCTTGTACTAGCACTTTAAGTTGATAGTCGGCCTCAGAGCCCGTGATCAGCGCGCATTCTTGGACTTCTTCGTAGGCGAGTGCATTGGTTTCAAATTGATTGAGAATCGCCGGCGTATGTTTCTCCATTCGAACATGGATATACGCGGTCAAATGCAGGTTGAACTTATCCGCCGACAGACGCGTTGCATAATCGGCAATATAACCCGCTTCTTCTAAGGCTTTAACACGGCGCGAGCAAGGAGATGGCGATAGTCCGACTTTATTGGCCAGTTCGAGATTCGATAATCTGCCGTGAGTTTGCAGTAAGCGCAGAATTGTTAAATCGAGTTGATCGAGTTTGTAGGGGTGAGTGTCTGTCATTGAAAGCTTAGGGTTAACTGAGTCAGCCTCTAGTTTGCCAGTCTTCGCGGACTTTGCCAAAAATCTTGATCAAATGAGACATTTTAAGGTTGTGACAGTGATAACGGATAGAGATTTTGGGAGTCGTGCTGTTTGGAACTCCCGTTATTTACCGCTATTGTTATGATACTAATAAGAGTGAGACACTGTATGCGCTTGAGTTTGTTGCTAATCTGCTTATTCATATTACCGACTTATGCATTTTCTGCATCGTTAACCATTGGTAGCGCTCTAAATCGACCGCCTTATATTATCGAAGATGCTGAATCAGGGCTTGAGATCGAGATTATTAAGGCCGCGTTTAAGGAAATGGGGCAGCCAGTCAACTTCAAATTCTACTCTCGTAAACGCCAAGTTTTATATTTCAATAAAGATCGATTAGATGCTGTAATGACGATGAACCCTGCAAATGGCGTTGATGGTTATTGGTCCAATGATTATGTTGAATATACCAATGTGGCGATCAGTTTGGCCGAACAACACCTTGAAATAACACGTATTGTGGATCTTAAAAAGTACAGTGTCGCCGCTTTTGAAAATGCTCGCTTCTTACTTGGCCCTGAGTTTAATGCCGTAGCGCAACAGACTATTTATCGTGAAGTCGATAGCCAATTAAGCCAGAACCGTATGTTGTACTTAGGTCGCATTAATACTGTGATTGCCGATCGTTATATATTCGCTCAACTGAATAAGTTCGTTGAGGATGATGTTGATACCCAGCAAGCATTAAGCTACCACTTTATTTTCCCCCCAACATCCTATCGAATGGTGTTCCACAACTCAGTGGCGCGGGATACTTTCAATCAAGGGCTCGCTAGAATTAAGGCCAATGGAATTTATCAGGCTCTAGTGGCAAAATACTTAGGCAGTGCTTAGCAATGCCTAAGTATTTAACTTCATAGTGTTTGAAGCTGTCGTATGTGAGTCGACAGCCAAATCCAGACGCTGAATTAACAGCGTTAGCGCTCAGATCCTTTAGCAAACGCATGCGAGAGTGGACGCAACTTACTGACAAAGAACACGCTACATCCGCTGATGATGGCGGCTAAAAAGGTTGAAAACAGTACATCCTGTGGCCAATGCATGCCAAGCAGCATACGGCTTAATCCCATCAAAAATCCCCAGCTCCATAACGCCATGACTAAGCTAGGTAATCCAGCGAGTAGCAAATAGTAGCTGGCGGTAAGCACTAGCGTCACAGCAAAAATGGTATGTCCCGAAGGAAAAGAATAGCCGATTTCATCTTCCCAATGCTGATGGATCCGTGAGTCGAGTTTTAAGGCGGGTTCTGCAGCGATCAAGCCATCGAGTGCATTGGCAATTGTCTTTGAACGTGACTGTTTATCCAATTGATAAAAGGCATCGAGTGAAAGCGGTTCATGCTTAGGCAGTGCTTGTTCTGCTAGAAAAACGAGATTAGGTCTGGGTTCTTTAAAATAGGATTTGAGGGTGTGGCTTAAGCCTAAACTGATAACTTGGCTGAGGCTGATGGCAAAAAATAAACTTATAAAGAGTGGTTTAGGCATATGACGATAGGCGATCGCCAATACAAACAAGACTGTTACGACGCCATAGGGCGCAGTACCTGTCATGGTAATCCAATATAAGGTTTTGGCTAAGGTAGAGTGCAGATCGATCAGTGGAAACAGCTGATTCTGTGTCAGTAATAGTAAGCCCGGAATGGTTGCCAACAGTATCCAAGCTAAACCTAAACGGCGTAAAAGATAGACGCTATGGGTCAAAATATAAGCCTCTTCATAAAACGCCATAGGCTACAACGCGGCAATGGTTTTGCCAATAAAAAAATCCCGACAGCAAAAGATGGTGCTGTCGGGGGTCTTCAAGGGTGGATCGGTAGGGCGCTATTGCGCCGTGTTCTTAGGGTGATGCCTAGTCACGAACATCAAAATCAACAGTACGACTAACAGTAAACCTGAGCCCATCAATAGGGCGTAATCTTCCAGTTGCAGTATCGAGTACAGCACGGCATATAAACTCACCAGCATGATGCCTACTAATGCACCGCGCTTAATACTTGCTGTGGCACTCCCTACATAAGCCGATACCGACAGCACGGGAATACAGGCGGCAATTAAATAGGCATGCAAGAAGGCTAGATGTTCAGATAGCGAGAGTAGTAGCAAATAGAACAAGGCCATGGCGCTGCCGACTAACACATATTGAATCGTGCTTAGGCTGGTTTTTTGTCCGATTTCGAAGATAAACAACATGATAAAAGTCAGCACGATAAACAGTAGGCCGTATTTTACCGAGCGATCAATCTTGCCGTAGTGAGTCACTGGTTCGAATAAAATCGCATTGGCCGACACTTCAGTGAGAGTCGATTGATTACTCTTAATAAACTCTTGTGGATAGTTACGGGTTAAGTGGCTGATATTCCAACTTGCAGTAAAGCCTTGCGCGTTGATGTCCCGTTCTGCGGGTAATAATCCCTTAAAGCTTGGATGCGGCCAGTCGGCGCGAATATTGATTAGCGTTTGCTCGCCTAGTGGCAATGCGCTGATAGACTGAGAGCCGCGTAGTGTCATGGCAAAATCCACACTAAAATCACTCGCTTCGCTGACTTGGATCTTTTGATTAAAGCCTTTTTCTAAACCGCCAGTGGTTAACCCCGTGCCAGACATCAGTGATCCAGAGAGTAATGTCGATTCACCGGTGATTTCAATTTTTTCTACTTTATCAATTGCTTGATTCGATGACACCCCAAAGACTAACCGGGCATTTTTGTTATCGAAGGCGATAAGGTTAGGAATATCATAACGGTTAAGGCTGAAGTCGGCCTGACCTTGTAGAGCTGCGTTATACACCAGCGATTGATAAATGCCACGGGTGCGAAAATCATGTTTTAGGTCTAAGTCGAGGGTGAGCTTTTTCGGTAGGATCACTAGCTCATCTTGATAGGTACGCTTCACTTCATGGCGAGTTTTACCGTCGTTACTGACTTCTTCTTGCAACACAAAATAGCTGTAAGGGATCACCAGCGCAGGACCTGAGAGGGTTTGCTGCTCACCCCATGAACGGCCGATTTCATCGACAACGCTGTGGTAAAGGGCTTGGCGATCAGAAGTCATATCCATAATGATCCCCAGCGGGATCAACGCGAGGATTGACAGTATGCCAATGGTTAAGGCTTTTAATAAGATGGTGTTTTTTAATGCCGTTCCCTTTGCGGTGGCTACTGCCCACGGTTCTTGTGCTGACATATCGATTCCTTGACTTCGATTAAATTTTTTGAGGAGTGCGCGCACCACTAAATAGGCTGCGCTACCAAATAAGGCCAAACTAAGTAGGGTGAGTACCCAGAAAATAATGCTGAACATTGAATTTCATTCCCTATGAAATACGACCGAGACTTATCCGCTAAGATTGTGCAGAGTTAACTCGGTATCACGGCGGGTATTAAAACAGATTTTTTTACAAAAGTTGCGGGCAAGTTGCTGATCAATAGTGGCAAAATTATGGCGATTGCCGCTAAATCCATACTCATTATTCAAGTTTATGAATCTGATAGTGGGATGTCTTTGCCAAATTTTGGGTGTTTTTTCTCGTAGTCATTTTCTTTTTTAATATGCTTGAGCAGTGCTTCGAAGCTTTGTTTAAAGACGTCAAGTTCTGCGGAATAGACTACGGCATGGTGAGAAAACCAGTGGTGTTTTTCTCGATCACGGTTACTGTAATCGGGCCAAATACGTAGCTCATACTCATCACCCATGACGACAATGACATAGGCAATGGCGCCATTGCTAAAGATGATACATTGGGGCAGGTACACCAGTTCTTCGCCTTTAAATAACTCATACTCTATCGCTTCGGTGCGCCAACTCACTATCGGTAGCGGCGCCTCGATAGAGCAACCAATCGACTGATGCTGATTAAACAGTACGGCGTTAATGTCATCCATTGAAAAGGGCTGGTGATCGCCATTTTTAGCAGCAAGTGAATACAAGATATTCATCAAAAATGGCAGCTTAGTGCCATTACCCGTTTTGCGGCCGCAGAGTTGTGCTTGGCGATAGTAGATATTCATCATCAATCCTTAATGAAGAGCCTATGCCAGATAGGCTCTATTTCGAGTCGTGAAACTAACGGGCAGGTAAACCGATAGCCGTTAAGGTATAAATGGCTTATGTTATCCGAAGATACTGCCTAGTGAGTAGACTTGTGCGTACATTTCACAAACCTACTCGTTGAATAGTGTGCTAAATGCTTTTATTTTCAGTTTGTTATGTTTTTTTTGCTCTGGTTTGGTATTTGCTTGTCGTTGAATTTGGAGAATCGATGTCTAATCCCTTTTCACCTCGCGAGTGGCTGCAATTAAATATGCAGCAGCAAGGATTATTGCAACCATATACCTCTGTCACCGAGGCCATTTCACGTCTCAGTTATGTACAAATTGACTCTATCAACGTGGTTGAGCGAGCGCATCATCATGTGCTGCATAGTCGTATGCCAGAATATCAGCCAAAGATGCTCGATATGGCTTTAGCCAAAGGAGAGATTTTCGAATATTGGTCCCATGCGGCAGCTTATTTACCTATTGCCGATTACCGTTTTAGTTTGCAGCGTAAACAGCAGCTGCAAAATGGCGGTAAGCATTGGTTTGACCCCGACGATAAAATAATGCAGGAAGTGCGGGCGCGAATCCTTGCAGAAGGGCCACTCAAGGCCAGTGATTTTGAACATAGTGAAGCTAAAAACGGTGCCTGGTGGGATTGGAAACCCGCGAAAAAAGCCCTAGAGCAGCTTTTTATGCGTGGTGAGCTGATGGTGGTGCGGCGGGAAAAATTCCAGAAGGTTTACGATCTCACTGCGCGGGTACTATCAAAAGATGTTGATGCTCAAGCACCGACAGATAGCGAGTTTACGAGCTATTTGATTGATCGTTATCTCGATGCCCACGCCTTCGGTACTGCGGCGCAAATGGCTTATTTACGCAAAGGTATGAAATCAGCAGTAGCCCAAGAATTGGCAGAGTTGTTAGCTCACGGGTTATTAGCGTGTTTTAAGGCTGCGGGCCAAAGCTACTTTTATCGCCCTTCATTACAGCTAAATGCACTATTACCTAATAAAGTGTGGCTGCTTAATCCCTTCGATAATTTATTGATCCAACGGCAAAGATTAAAGCAATGGTTTGATTTTGATTATCAAATTGAAGTCTATGTCCCAGCCGAAAAGCGTCAGTATGGTTATTATTCTTTAGCAATTCTGTGGCGCGACACTTTTGTTGGCCGCGTGGATGTTAAAGCCGATCGCCAAGCTAACCTATTGCTATTACAGCAATTGATTTTAGAAGAGGGCGTGATGGTGAATGGCTTAGATGAGGATTTCTGTGCGGCCTTTGATATCGCAGTCAGTGAATATGCTCGTTTCAATGGTTGTGACCGCTGGAAGTTAGTTAAGGCTAACCATAAAGGCCTTAAGCAAAAGTATGCTCGCCAACAAAAGCTTTAATTATTTGTCTCTTTAGTTGGAGCATCCATAAAGCGAAAGCAGCCATACAGTAAGATTAGATACAGCAGTGGCAACGCAGCAATGACTAAAGATGAAGAAGTCGCAGTGCTATCGCTCGTAATGCGATAACAGGGAATATACACGGCGGGATAAACTAGGCTTCCCCATAGAAAACACTGATTCATCAATCGATAGATAAAAGCGGGTTTAATGCTTGATTGACTGGCCAGTCCCATCAAACTGGCGAGAAGCACACCGGGATAAGTGAGTAGCGGCACGCCACCAAGCAACAATAATCCCCAAAGAAGATAGTCCTGATAGTGTGTGCTGATTGTGACATCCATTGTAGCTTCATTCCTTGATTGTTCGACGCTAAAGCATTAAGTCTGTTTATGCTCTGGTTGCAGCGGTGGCCTTACTGCCAGCCCTTGCTGCATCTTAAGCCAAAAGCTTTGCTGACATAGATTGCTAAAGGATTTTTGCTGCGGCGAAATCGCAATATGAGCTGTTACAACCCGATAGCTGAGCCAATAATCTTCACAAACCATGTCTGACGCATAAGCTTGTTTATCTTGCTCGCTTAGCTTGCTAATCACAACCCCGTTATCGAAGTGATAAAGCGTTATGGACTCACAAATCTCCACATTATCATCGTGATAGGTTTGCTGCTCGTTTGATTGGCTTACCACGTAGACAGGGCTTGGATAGCCTTCAATAGCAAGGATATAGCTGGCGAATTGTTGCATTATTTCCCCAAGTGACTCAATGCTTGAAGTGTTAAAAACAAAAAAGCACAGCTGCGCTATTGCTAACTGTGCTCTTTCAAACATGCATGATAAGTTAGCCCGCCGCGTTGAGCTTTTTTTCTAACTCATTGACTTGAGCTTGTAGGGCTTCTAATTTTTCGCGGGTTTTCAGTAGTACATGTTGCTGCACATCAAATTCTTCACGGGAAACCATATCCAACTTGAGCAATTGATTTTGCAGTACTTGCTTACTGCGCTCTTCAAATTCACCGGCAAATTGCTTTAGACCGCTGGGCAAACTTTCGCTCAATTGTTTCGCCATTTCTTCGATTTTCTTTGGATTGATCATAATCTTGTCCGCCTCTTTACTGAATAGCTCGATTGTAACTCAGTACGTTAGCTTTCAAAAGTAAAGCAGACGCGTGAACACTTTAGTTGGCTGTTGTTGGGGTTTATATCACGGAGAAGCTTATCTACAGAGTTGAGTTCTGCTCACCCTAAGCGGGGATTTGTTAGCCTTAAAACTGTCGATTCTGCTATGATCCCATCCCTTTCTGTCGACTTGTTTGGATATTGCGCAAAGATGAAACTCAATCCCGCCCAAAACGATGCTGTTCATTATGTTTCAGGCCCTTGCCTAGTATTGGCGGGTGCGGGTAGTGGTAAAACGCGCGTCATTATCAATAAAATCGCTTACTTGGTCGAAAAATGTGGCTATAAGGCGCGTAATATCGCGGCGGTGACCTTTACCAATAAGGCTGCCCGCGAGATGAAAGAGCGGGTCGCTCAGTCGATGGGCCGCAAGGAAGCCAGAGGTCTGTGGATTTCAACCTTCCACACTTTAGGGCTTGAGATCATTAAACGCGAGCATAAGGTCTTAGGCTTAAAGCCAGGCTTTTCGCTGTTTGATGATCAAGATACCTTGGCACTGCTCAAAGAGTTAACCCAAGACGAGTTGGATGAAGATAAAGATTTACTCAAAGCGCTCGCCAGTACGATTTCAAACTGGAAGGGTGGCTTAGTTATTCCCGAGCATGCACGCAAAATCGCTAAAGATGAGCAACAGCACTTATTTGCTATGTTGTATCAGCGTTATGCTCAACATATGAAAGCCTATAACGCTTTAGATTTTGACGATTTGATTCTGATGCCAACCTTATTGTTACGCCACCATGAAGAAGTGCGTACGCGCTGGCAAACCAAGATCCAATATTTGCTGGTGGACGAATATCAAGATACTAATACCAGCCAATATGAAATGGTAAAGCTGTTAGTGGGTGAGCGGGCGCGCTTTACTGTGGTGGGGGACGACGATCAGTCTATCTATTCATGGCGCGGTGCTAAGCCACAAAACCTCGTGTTATTGGGTAAAGATTTTCCGCAGCTTAAGCTGATTAAACTGGAGCAGAACTACCGTTCTAGTCAGCGGATCCTACGGGCTGCGAACATTCTTATCGCTAATAATCCCCATGTTTACGATAAAGCTCTGTTTAGCGAGCTTGCCTATGGTGAACCGTTGCGGGTGCTGTTTGCCGCCAATGAGGAGCAAGAGGCTGAACGTGTCGTGGCCGAGATTGTTCGACATAAGTTTGTCGGCCGTACTCAGTTTGGCGATTATGCGATTTTGTATCGGGGTAACCATCAATCACGGTTACTCGAACGCGCACTGATGACGAACCGTATTCCTTATAAATTGAGTGGCGGTACATCATTTTTCGCCCGTGCTGAAATTAAAGACATCATGGGGTATTTGAAGTTAGTGGTGAATCCCGACGACGATAACGCTTTCCTGCGTATCGTTAATTTACCTAAACGTGGCATAGGGCCATCGACCTTAGAGCGTCTAGGTAATTTTGCCAACGAGAAGCATATTTCTATGTTTGCGGCGATTTTTGAGCCTGAACTGAATCATCATTTACCGCCTGCGGCTATGTCATCTTTGTATCAGTTTGGTCGTTTTATCGTGGAGACTGGGGATCATGCCGAACGTGGTGAACCCGTCGAGGCGGTGAAGCATTTGATCCGTAAGATCAATTATGAAGATTATTTATACGAAACCAGCACCAGTGCCAAGGCCGCTGAAATGCGGATGAAGAATATCTCAGAGCTTTACCGTTGGGTGACTGAGATGCTCGCGGGTGATGAGTTAGATGAGCCTATGACTCTACCAGAGGTGGTGACTCGATTGACGCTCAGGGACATGATGGAGCGCAATAGTGAGGATGAAGGCGGCGATCAGGTGCAGTTGATGACCTTGCATGCCTCTAAGGGCCTAGAGTTCCCGTTTGTGTTTATGGTTGGGGTAGAAGAACGTATCTTGCCCCATCAGACCAGCATAGACGAAGACAATGTCGATGAGGAGCGTCGGTTGGCGTATGTGGGTATTACTCGAGCTCAACGAGAGCTTTGGTTCACCCTCTGCCGCGAAAGGCGCCAATTTGGTGAAACCATGCGTTGTGAACCAAGCCGTTTCTTACTTGAGTTACCTCAAGATGATGTGGTGTGGGAAAATCGTAAGCCACAACAAACGGAACAGGAGCGGATGCAAACGGGGCGAGCAAATATTTCTAGCTTAAGAGATATGTTTAAAAAATAGCGAGCGGTTTCGCTTACTATTCTTTTAAATCAGCTACTTATTTTTTACTAGGCATATTCGAGCTGAGCACATATCTGTGGTTGGGTTTCACATAAGGTAAAAGTGTCGGCTAAAGAAGCCCCCTGGCCCAGCTGATAACCCAGTTCACTGAAGATACGTTTTTGTTCAGGGTTATCAATGCCATCGACAAAGGTTTGAAGCTCTAAGGTTGATGCCGTTTTTTGATAGGCTGACATTAACTTAAGCTGTTGCTCGCCTTGTATTTGTTTGGTGAGGTTGGCATCGAGTTTTAAGCCTTTTATCGGCAGAAACAATAAGCTATTTAATGCACTATAGCCGCTACCGTATTGGCTGATGCCGAGTTTTACCCCGAGTTTCTGCAACAATTCAAAGCCATTGATATGATTTTCAGTTTCTTGCACTAGGGCTTTTTCATTGAAGAATAACCACAAATGGCTCAGGTTTAACTGGGTTTGCTTGAGAGTGTTTTTCAAACTGCGCAGTACATGCTTATGCTTGAGATGTTGGCTCGAAAGCATGACATGTAATTCAACAGATTCATCATGTTGTTTGAGGAGTTGGGGATAGCTGCTATCTATGATGCTGATCGTATATTTATCGAGCTCAACGGTAAGGTGTGACTGTTCAGCAAGCGTGCTAAGTTGTTCCTGCTGTAAGAGCCCACGCTGCGGATGTTGCCAGAACAGGCGGCTTTCTAATGCATGCACTTGACCTGTTTTAAAATTGACTACTGGTAAGTAACTAAGCTGTATTTCAGCATGGTGTAATGCATGTCTAAATTCAGTTTCTAACTCGACATCCTGCATGGCCTGATGTTGGGCGTTATCATCAAAAATAACATAGCAACCTTTACCATTGGCTTTCGCCTGATACATGGCAGTATCTGCATTACGTAACATAGATTCACTGGTATCAATTCTGTGTTTGCCACTGATGGTGATACCGATACTGGCTCCAGAACTAAATTCCATTGTGCCAAGTCGATAGGGCTGGGATATTTTTTGGATCACTCGTTCTGATATATCTTTCGCGTCGTTGATGTTGTTAATGCTATCGAGCAGTATCACAAACTCATCGCCACCGAGTCGCGCTAAGGTGTCGTTATCACGAATGCAGGACTTGAGGCGGCTTGCCGTCTCAATTAAGAATTTATCACCCTCTAGGTGTCCCATAGTATCGTTAATCTGTTTGAAGCGGTCGAGGTCGATAAACAGTAGGGCAAACTGTTCTAAGCTATGGCGACGAACATGCTTGATCGCTTGAGATAAACGCTCCATAAACATAGCGCGATTAGGAAGGCCTGTGAGTGCATCATGTTTGGCATCGTGAACTAGCTTGGCTTCCATACTACGGCGTTGTTGAATTTCTTTCTCAAGACTTTTATTCAGTTCGGCTAACGCTTTGGTACGATCAATAACCTTTTCTTCTAGCTCTTCATAACTGCGTTGTAAGGACTCTGCGGACAGCTTTTTCTCGATAGCCGAGCCTATATGTTGTGATACAAATGTCAGTAATTCTAAGTCTTTAACTTGGTAATTCTGTGTCATGCTAAAACTGTAAATCGTTAACGCACCACGAACTTGATCATGGATAAAAAGCGGGATTCCGATCCACTGATGCATGGTTTGAGTATGATTTAACGCTGGCGCTTGGGAATACAGCTCACCAGAGGCAATTAATGCATTGATACTGCTTTGATCTAGCAATAGTGGGCGCTTATGTTTGAGCACATATTCGGTTAAGCCGTCTTGTAGCGGCCGAGTGCCTGGGTGCTTATTGGCTAATTGCGATACATAAAAAGGAAACGTGAGGTGGGTTTCTGTGTCGTCTAATAGGGCGATATAGCAGTTATTGGCCGGAATTAAATGTCGAATAACATTATGCAATTGGGCATAAAAGTCTGGGTTGTCTGCACTGGAACTTGCTAGCTCGGCGATTTCGAACAGTGATTTTTGTAAGCGTTCAGCTCTACGCCGTTCATAGACTTCTAGTTTTAACTTATCGTAGGCTTGGCTGAGTTCTTTTGTCCTTTGCTGGATAGCTTGCTCTAATTGTTCTTGATGTTTTAGCCGTTCCATTACCCCAGCAATATGGTGACAAATGAACGTCATTAACTCGAGTTCGATTTCACCATAACTGATATTAGTGTCATAGGTTTGCACCACTAACACACCCGTTACTATATCATCTTGTTTGATGGGCACGCCCAGCCACAGATGACAGGGAGAACCTAAATTAACAATTTCTCCAGCGGCAATCAGTTCATTGACTGTGTCATTGTTACACAACAAAGCTTTCCCAGTTCTGAGTACGTAGCCTGTTAATCCTTGCTGTAATAATGTAGATAGTGATTGTTCAGGATAAAGCTCCGCTGGATGGGCATCTTTCTCATCAGCGAAAAAGGGGATGGCGAGTTCACCTGTGTGAGTATCCAGGGTTGAAATAAAAAAATTATCAGCGGGAATGAGCTGTTTTAGATGGCTATGTACGCCAACATAGAATTCTTCGAGTGAAGAAGCATGAGTCGCAATATTGGATATTTCGAGTAATGCGTTTTGAATGATCTCAGCATGCTTATATTTATGCGCTAATTGTTTTAAGCGAATAATTTTTTTGCGTAAGCGTTCAGTTTCACTCACACGCGGCTGGCCAGTTTCATCTTCATCCTTAAACATGATACTCACTAGTTAAATATATGTTTGCTTTTACCAAAGTCTATAATTAGCATGAAATACTGTAACATCCAAGTCATATTTTGGCTGCATTCCGCTTTAAAAGTCAGCTAATGTGATAAAACTTGAGCAGTCAGTAAAAAAAGTGCAAAACAGCTATAGACTCAAAGGGGATTTGACCCTAGTATATGCGGCGCTAACCAAGGCGAGCGCCCATAGCTCAGCTGGATAGAGCGCACCCCTCCGGAGGGTGAGGCCGAAGGTTCGAATCCTTTTGGGCGCACCACTTCCGAATAGAGTTGTGAGCTTTAAGGTTAGTAAAGTAAGTGAAAATCAGTGGTGATTGTAGCTCAGTTGGTAGAGTCCCGGATTGTGATTCCGGTTGTCGTGGGTTCGAGCCCCATCAGTCACCCCATTCATTTACTTTGATATAAAGATTTTCATTCTCGGTGATTAGCGCAGTCCGGTAGCGCATCTGGTTTGGGACCAGAGGGTCAGAGGTTCGAATCCTCTATCACCGACCAAATTCTTCGCGTGACTAGCGAGCTTAATGTAAGTTAGGTAAATAGTTAATGTTTTACGGTGATTAGCGCAGTCCGGTAGCGCATCTGGTTTGGGACCAGAGGGTCAGAGGTTCGAATCCTCTATCACCGACCAAATAAGTAGAAAAGCCTCAGCATTCATTAATGAATACACTGAGGCTTTTTTGCATTGGCGAAATGGAACTTACTCACTTGCATTATCATGTTTGTTGTTGCTTGATAGCGTATCCTCAATGAGTATAGAAGTTGGCCACAGTTCTTATTTACACCTGGCAGAGCAGAACTGTATCGGCATAGTCACTCAACCGTAGAAAAACAAAAAGCTCCTTACGGAGCTTTTTGTTTGCAAGCATCACTTCTTAATAATACGGCTTAGTCAAGATTCACTGGCGGGGCGATAAAGCCTTGATAGGCATCTGTTCTAAGCTCGTTAAAACGTTCTAGCTGAGCTTTTTCTTGAATACCCGTCACTATGACTTGAATGTCCAATCCTTTTGCTACGTTGATTAGGGCGCGGCACAATTCGCTATTGTGGTGTGTCTCATCATAGTAGGCGAAGGATTGATCCAGCTTCACATAGCTAGGTCTTAATTCCTGTAGATAAGACATAGAGCCAAACTGACGACCAAAGTGGTCAATACCAAACTTAGCACCGTTATCGCGAATGATGTTACATAAGTGCTGGCATGACTTAAGATCACTATAAACACCAGCCTCAGGGATTTCGAAGCAGATGCGCTCAATAAATGTGGCATTTCGCAAAAATTGATTTAGCCATTCATGGAACTGAGGATCGTTAATACTTTGGTGGGTTAAGTTAATTGCGAGCGGTTCATAGCTCCGCTCGAGCAGTTTTTGCTCGTAGACAGTTTCAATTAAGCATTTATCGAGTAAGGCACCAAGTGATAATAACTCGATATAAGGCATAAATTGCCCTGCATGGGCGAGTTGATCGCCAAGCTCTAATTGGCAATACAATTCCCGTTGCGCTATGCCATCACCATCGCAAAATTGTATGGGTTGCCATCTAAACTTAAACTTCTTATTGCTGATGGCATGGCTGAGGTTATCGCGCCATTGCTCGCGGGTGAATAATTGCTGCTCTGTGGTTTCAAACCAGTGGAAGGTTTTATTTTCTTGTAATGCTTTTTGAAGGGCATTGTCGGCTTGGGCCAAAATATCCGACACATTCATTTGCCCAATACGTTCAGCAATACCGATAGCAAAGTCTTCGTTGGGCTTACAGCCTGCTTTTGACATTTCTTGATTGATGGTACGGATAAGTGTTTGTAAATATTTGCTGATCTGATCGTGTTCAACATCGGTCACTAAAAATGCAAATTCATAGGCGGCAATACGCCCTATGACCGAAGGCGTTATTTCGTTTAATTGCTGTTGAAACTTTTCTGCGAGGATCCGTATGGTTTCATCTCGAACTTGATAGCCATATTTACTGTGCACTTCTTCGAGCCAGTCGAGCTTGGCGAGGAATAAAGCGCCGCTGCTAGGTTCACTTAACCAACCATTTAAACGACTTACTACATATTGGCGGTTAGGCAGGCCTGACGCCGGATCGACAAGATTCTTCTTACGTAACGCGCCAACCTCTTCGTCAAGAGAATGGAACACTTGTTTCAATTGAGCTGACATGCTGTTAAATGCAGTCACTAAGTCTTTTAATTCGGTGGTTTTGGGTAGTGCCATGTCTGGACCAAATTGGCGTGCTGCGATACTTTTCGCGTGTTCAGACAGGGTGTGGAGAGGTTTCAATATCCATGTTAAGCCTACTCTTGCTGTAAAAATAGCAACGAGAAAAAGTAGTGAGAAGGCTATGATGGTATTGGACATGATTCGCCATAGTTCATGATAACCAAAACCAGGATGAGCAGTGATTTCAAGCTGTGCTAGCTGCAGCCAACCTGAGGTGATAGTGCTTTGTTTTTTGATGGTTTTAAACAGATCTAGATTGATAAACCATTGAGGGACATCTTCAATTTTTAAAGGATTATTCCACTCTTGTTGCTTACCATCGACCATCCAAGTCAATTTTACATTTTGATAGTAACCACCTTCAAAAATAACATTCACTAAGGTTTCTGCCGCTGCGGTATCGCCGGCTTCGAGTGCTGGGGTAAGCATTAGACCGAGTGAAGTGCTGGCATTGTTTAGATCGGACTCCATTTGCTTTGTTAAAAAGCTTTGAGTCTCAGTGAATTGCACATAGCCAAGGCTTGCAACTACAAGCAAGAACAGGCTAAAAAGCAGCGAATAAATCTGTCTAAACAGTGTCATTTTTGGTGCTACTCCAGTTTTAATTTTGGTTGCCTAAGACGGTCAACACCTAATCTATGGTTAAGATCGTTCCATTTTTCTAATCGTTTTGAGGACCCTGCCAGTACGCCTCGACCTTGCTCTTTATTGAGCCATAACTGTTTACCGTTAAAGCTATAAACAGGCAGTAGATCTTTTCTTTTTGTGGCGGGTTTTATTTCATGGTCAAGATTATCGAGCACTAAAGGAATTGATGATGGTGTTTCATAGTAAGCCAATACCATATGGTATTGATTAACCGTAGTGGCTTTAACCATAGTGATCCGCATCTTGTCCTCTTGAACACCAAGTTGGAGTAGGGTGAAGTATTTTGCGATCGAAAAGTCTTCGCAATCACCGCCATTCACACCAATAAACTCCATCGGCGTTGCCCAATAATTCGAGTCTCCCCATAATTTACTGTCATCCACAAAACGGAATAAATTAAAAAAGTTATTCACCTTCAATAACTTTTCTTTTTCATCTAGCGTACTCGCTTCCGATAACACTTTGAACCAAGCCCTTGCTCGCATTCCAGCACGTTCGCCGTAATGTTTTTCTAGGGTTGAAGTTATCTTCACTTCATCAAGGTTTTGTGTGGGGGCCGCATATAGGCAACATATGCCTAAGGCTGACGCTATTAGGCTAAAGCGGCAGACTCGCAATAATGAATCTTTATAATCAAGTCTGCCGTTCATAACCTAATGTGTTAGTCCTTTATTTTGAGTTGTCATCGACCGAGTAAATTGTCCATTTCATGTCTGCTGCCGTATCATCACCAGTGACTTCTGCAACAACACGACGGTTACGAATTTCTGCTTCCGGCGTCTGTTCTAAAACAATTGGGCGGCTAGACCCATATCCAATAGCAGTTAATCGACTTCTATCAATACTAAAGCGTTCAGCCAGTACTGCGGTGACAGCATTTGCACGTTCTTGAGATAATACTGTATTTCGTTCATCGGTTCCTGTGCGACTCGTGTGACCTTCGATAGTCACTTTGGTCGTTGGATACTGACGTAGAAAAATAGCCACCTCTTCAATTTGAGGATAGTACTCCGGCGCAATATAAGCAGAGTCATTCGGGAATAAAATATTTATTTCCTTTCGCTCGTTAATCGCTTTTATTTTGCCACAGCCATAGTTATCAATACCTGCCCCTTGGGCTGTGTCGTTGCAGCGTTCACGGGCTTCAATGACACCATCGCTATCTTTATCAGATAGATCATAGGTTTGAGTTGTGACCATTTCGTCAATATTAACCGTATCGCGCATCGAACAACCAGCTAAAAGAGTGACACTTAGAAAAAATGTGAGAGTTTTCATTTGTTAGCTCCTCCTTCATAATTGCGCTCTCCGCGCCACGCATCAGGTCTAGTGACTTTAAGTGAGTCTAATAATCGCCCTGTAGAATTGAGCACGCGATACTTAGCAATAACTTCATCATATTCAGCTTGTAAGTAGTCTTTACGTGCCTCGAAGAGCTCATTTTCGGTATCTAATAAGTCGAGTAGACTGCGTTGGCCTAAATTAAACTGTTGTGCATAGGCTGTTTGAGTATCCTTTGCGGCCACGACATGATCGCGAATATATTGTTTTTGCGGCGCTAGCATTTCAAATGCGTTCCAAGCTAGGTTTACCCCTTCAACAACTTCACGTTGGGCGCGTTGGCGGATTTCTTTCGCTTCACCTAACTTGTAAGCAGTTTCTTTTTCACGGGCAAGATCTTTACCCCCCGCAAATAAGTTGTATCTCACCCTCACCATGGCGACGAGATCGTTACTATGACCACCCACATCACTGCGGAAAGCACCAGCACCTGATATTCCATCTTCGCCGCTGATATCGTTATTCCAGTTACCATTCAGTTCTAAAGAAACCTGAGGATAGTAATTGGATTGTACTGAAGAGCGTTCATTTTCTGCGGCACTAATATCGTTTGCTGCAGATTTGAGTATGGGGTGATTCTCTTGCGCAACAATAATGCCAGAGCTAAGATCCTTTGGCAGCATGTCTGCATCTGGCACTGGTAATATTAAGTCTGCCGGAGCCGACGCTACAATTTTGACGTACTGTGCTTTTGCATCAAGTAAATTGTTGCGAGCAGAAATAACGTTAGCATTAGCACGCGCCAAACGTCCCGAGATTTGGGATAGATCTGCGATTGAGCCTAAACCTGAGTCAGTACGTTGTTTAATCTGGTCATAAATTTCTTTATGGCTGTTAAGGTTTTTCTCGGCTAATTTTAACACTTCATCGGTGCGTAAATAGTTGAGATAGACTTTACTGACATCGAGTGCCATATCTTCAGCGGCAGCAAGCAGTGCCCACTGGTCTGCGCTAGCTTCAAAACTATAACGATCAACTTCACTGCTGGTGTAGAAACCATCGAAAAGCATTTGTTTTATGCTAACACCAAACTCTCCGGGATTTAATTCAGCCACCCCTTTGCTATCGACTTCGCCGATATTGGGTCGTCTACGTGTCGATACGCTGTCGGTTTGTTCATAACCGTAGCCACCATTGACATCAATAGTTGGCATATAGCCTGCTATCGCTTGATTAACTTGTTCTTCTCGCGCTTTAAAGCGGTTGAAGGCCACTCGTAAATCTGGGTTTGTATCTAGCGTATGTGCAACGGCTTGTTCTAACGTCTGACTTTGAGCCGATAAAGGTAACAGGATTAATGACAGCACTATGGCTATCTTTGAACATTGAAATTGTCGTATTGCTGAAGTCTTCATGACCAACCTCCCGGTTTATAAAAAAAAGGCTTAGTGCTCTCTGAGCGCTGTGTCCTTAGCCCTTAAAATTGGATTTAAAATGTACTCAAGTATGGATCTTTGCCCCGTGATAACGTCAACTGAAGTTAACATTCCCGGAATAATTGGCATCTGTGTGCCATCGTTTTTGGTTAAACTAGATTCTGCAGTTCTAACTCTGATGAGATAGTAGCTATTGCCTTCTTCATCTTGAGAAGTGTCGGCACTAATATGTTCGACAGTTCCTTTAAGGCCGCCATAGCGGGTAAAATCATAGGCGGTAATTTTTACTACGGCGGGTAATCCTGGATGTAAGAAAGCGATATCTTTAGGCAAGATTTTAGTTTCTATCAGCAGTTGATCTTCCGACGGAACTATCTCGATAATATCGATCCCAGGTTGCACTACACCACCCAGTGTATTGATATGCGTGGTTTTAATGGTGCCATTAACAGGGGAGGTGATAATCGCCTTACTGACTTTATCCTGCGCGCCAACTTGTGCTTCATTCATGCGAGAGAGGCGGGTTTGAGTTTCATTGAGCTGTGCGCGCAGTTCTGCAGCGTAAACAAATACGGCTTCACGGCGTTTTAAGATAGCCTCATCTAATGCAGCTTTCACTTTAGGGCGGAGTAAACGCATTGAATTCAATTCACCTTGCAAGTCGTTTACCGTGCGTTCGAGTTTGAGTAACTCAACTTCAGGAACAATACCTTTTTTGGCTAAAGGTCGAGTGAGTTCAAGCTCGCGGGATATTAGCTGCATGCTCGTCGTTAATGTCGTTGTTTTAGAGGCGAGATCATCAATTTCTTGCTGTCTTTGTTGAATTTGACGTACAAGGATCTCAAGTTGGTTACTTAAGTTATCTAAGCGCCCGTTGTATTCCTCTTGTTGTCTTTTCACTAAGGCGGGTTCCGCAGCAATGATAGCTTCAGGGAATATCAACGCTTCTTTAGTGATAAGCACTTGTTCACGCCAATCAGAGGTCATGTCTGATATTAGAATGCTGTCGAGTTCGGCGCGCATGCGGATAGCATTGGTTTTTAAGCCATAAACCTCTTGCTCTTGTTGAGCAAAGTCGGAGCGAAAGCGGGTATCATCAATACGCACTAAAGGCTGCCCTTTTGTGACTATCTCACCTTCTTGAACGTAGAGTTCTTGCATTATGCCGCCATCTAGACTTTGGATAACTTGAACTTGTGATGAAGGAATCACTTTTCCCGTTCCAGTAGTAACCTTATCTAATTGAGCAAACCCCGCCCACAGTAAAAAACACACTACCATAGCAGCAAGTGCCCATATGATTAATCTGTGTCCGCTGGGAGCGTCTGTCATCATGGCGCCATAGACATCATCAACCATGTCTAAGTCGTTTGTTGTTAAATGTTTACTCATCTTTTAGCCTCTCCGTTCACTAGGCCAAAATTGAGTTTTTCTAGCACTTCTGCTTTAGGTCCATCGGCAACCACATGGCCGCGTTCAAGTACAATAATGCGGTCGACGAGTTGCAATAAATGCATCTTGTGGGTAATAAGAATTAACGTTCTATCTTTGCTGACATTTTGCATTGAACGAATAAATTGTTGTTCAGCGCGAGCATCTAAACTCGCCGTAGGCTCATCCATCAGTAACACTGGGGGATCATTCAGTGTGGCGCGAGCAAGGGCGACAGTTTGTCTTTGCCCGCGACTGAGTGACATGCCGCCTTCGCCGACCTGTTGGTCTAGGCCTTCTGCTTCTAGGTTGGTGAATTGACTCACACCAGAAAGCTGTACCGCGCGGATGAGTTGATGTTCAGTGACTTGACGTGTACCAAATAAAATATTGTCGCGAATAGAACCATGGAATAGGGTGACATCTTGGGGTAAGTAGCCAAAATTACGACGTAAATCACTCGGATGAATCTGTGCTGAGTCTAAACCGTCGTAGCGCAAGCTTCCTGCCGTGGGTTGAAATAGCCCGACCAGTAGCTTAGCGAGCGTACTTTTACCTGAACCATTTCGACCGATAATGGCAATACGTTCGCCAGGATTAATCGTCAGCGACATCGGATGCAACACAGGCTTTTCAGAACCTGGATAACTAAAACCGACATGATCAGCATTGATCTTGCCTATGAGTCTTTGTTTGCTAACTAAATGTCCTTTATTTTCAAACTCATCTTCTTGAGTCATGATTTCATTCAGTTGGCGTAGTGCACTGGCTGTGTGGTTTGCTCTAGTCATCAGGCCTGCAAGTTGTGCCATAGGTGAAATGGCGCGGCTCGATAGCATGACCGCAGCAATAATTCCGCCCATAGATATCGCATTATCAGCCACACGATAAACGCCCAAAATCACCACGCAGACAACGGTAAATTGCACCGTAAAGTTCGCCACGTTCGATACAGAGTTGGAGAGCTTTTTTGACCTTAATTGCCAGTTTGCACTGTGGCCTATCATCTGTTGCCAGCTTTTTTGCACAATTCCTTCAGCACCATTAGCTTTAATTGACTCTAGCGCTGATAAGCTCTCGATTAAATGCCCATGTTTTAAGCTTGAAAATTTATTGCCTTCTTCGATTGCCGCTTTGAGTTTAGGTTGAATATAAAGCGTGAAGCCAATAATGATGATGCCGCCAATGACTGGAACTATAGCGAGATCACCAGCGACAATAAAAATAATGATTAAGAAAAATATCGCGAAGGGGAGATCGACTAAAGTTGTGATCGTTGCCGAAGTTAAAATTTCACGAATATTATCGAATTCACCTAACTGTTTCGCCATGCCGCCGATACTAGGAGAACGTTTTTCTAGGGGAATACCTATCGCTTTAGCAAAAAGTTGCGAAGACACAATAATATCTACTTTTTTTCCTGCAACATCGATGAGGTAACTTCTAAGTTGCCGCATGATAAGATCGAACATATAAGCAATCGCCGCACCAATCGCTAAAACCCAAAGGGATTCAAAGGCGAGGTTTGGGACGACTTTGTCATACACATTCATAATAAATAACGGTGAAACTAAGGCGAATAAATTCACCAATACAGAAGCGATTAATGCATCACGATAAATGGGGGCTGAATCTTTGAGGGTTTGTACTAACCAGTGGGTTTTATTATCGTGTAGATAAACATCGAAGCCCATGTCGCCACGGTATTCTTGTTTGACTAAGAATAAATATCCCACATATAAGGCTTCGAGCGACTCAATTGTCAGTGTCTCTTCACCGCCCGTCTCGGGTAATTGAATAATTGCTTTATCTGATGCAACATCAAGTTCTCGCAATATACAGGCTTTTTTGTCTTTTAATAATAAAATACAGGGGAGCAATATAGGTGATACTTCGTTTAAGCCTTTTCGAGACAGCTTAGCCGCTAGACCCGCTCTTGAAGCTGCCTGAGGCAATAAGTCGGGTGATAACACGGTACCTGACAAGGGTAAACCTGCCGCAAGCGAATCGCTCGAGCACGGATTGCCAAAATGCTCAGTGAGTAACACTAAACAATCCAGCAAAGGATCCACTAACACTCTTTGTGAGGCAGAAATGGTCCATTGATCAATTTTTTCAGAAGCTGCAGCAGACACCTAATTACTTATCCTTTGGATTTTTATATGGTTATGGCAAGTATCGGTCATGATGGCCTATATTTCTATAGGCCATCCAAACGATTTTATCTAAGGGATCACATTGCCATTGGTATTAGGGTCATCAGTAAATCTAGTTAATCCCTGCGGTGTTTCTGGATTTACAGGCTGGGTATCGATAATTAACGGCCCACTACCATTGGTACCGAGTAAGCCATTAATAATACCCGCATTATCAGTTGCACCATATTGGCTATAGAGGTTAACCCCATCAAGCACAATATGTTGATCAATAACTCCATCTTTATTTGCATCTATATCGATAACGGTAGAGCCATTGCTATCTAGGCTAAAGTTCAGATAGCTTTCTAAAGTATTAGCCGTTTCTCCTTGGAGTAAATCACTCAGATCAAGCTTATCTTCACTTACATTGAAGTCCATGATGTGGTCAGTACCTTGGTCTGCATCCGTATAGCGCCATACGAAGGTGTCAGCGCCGCTATCACCACGCAGGACGTCATCACCGAGTCCACCAATTAAGGTGTCGTTACCGTCTCCACCACGAAGTGCATCGTTGTGGCTACCACCATCAATATAATCATTACCAGTATGACCATAGAGAATGTCAGAGCCAGATTGACCATAAATTCGGTCATCACCGCTGCCAGCATTTACAATATCAGCGTTATGTGAAGCGACATCATTAGCCAATAATAGGCCGTTACTATCAACCATTCTGTTAGAGCCAGTTAATTCGCCCGTCATAATATGGTGATTTAGGAGCGTATTGACTGATAGCTCAAGAGCATCATCAGAACCATATCCAGTCGAGCCTGTTTTACCCGCATAGATAACATCGTTGCCTTTGCCGGTTTCAATATGATCGTTACCCTCGCCGCTATTAACGATTTGGGTATCCGTAGAGCTATAGCTCTTATTGTTAGCTCCAGAAGCAATAACCTCTTTGCCGTTACTGTTTGTGATGATACCGCTTTGGCCACCACCAAAACTGACGTTCAATATTTTTTGGTTTTGGTTATTAGCATTTTCACCATTAACAACGACCATAGTGTCATTCAGACTAGAGCCTTGAGTGGTAATAAGGTTGGCGTCCGCAATATTAATACCATCGCTATTGACGGGATTAACGTTGATTTTCAAGGTTGCACTTGATACATCACCGTCACTATCACGAATGGTATAAGTGAAGGTTTCTACCGCTCCTACTGTTGGTAATTGGCTTGCATTCGCTGTGAGTTGGTACTTATAGGTACCATCTACATTTAGTACCAGAGTGCCATATAAGCCCGTTATGGTTGAACCTACTTGCCCAGATACCCCGCCTGTATTGGTAAGATCGCCCTTGGCTACCCCAATAATGGTCAATGGACCATCAGCTCCAACTACATCGTTTGTCAATACATTACCGTCAGTGTTTGGTAAGGTATACCCATTACCAGCAACCATACGTACAACCAGTTGGTAACTTGTCGCAGCATCTTCATTCGTGTAGATAGATGTGACAATGTTGCCATTAGTGTCTTTAAATCCAATAACTTGCATTGTGTATACTTGACCTTCATAGTTGAAGGTCACACTAGTTTGCCCTACAGTGACAATATCGCGTGAAGCAATTGGGTCGTTCGTATTAGGTGTTTCGTTATGATTGAAGTTAAGTGTTAAGGTTACAGGTGTGGTTACTCCGTATGCATCTGTGACGTTAAAGGTCACTTGCATTGTGGCTGCAGTAATAGATGTACCTGATGTAATTGAATAATTGTAGTGGGTAAATGTACCCAAAACGATATCCTGGTTGAGCGATAGCGAGCCCTGTAAAGCTGCATCGTTATCCAAAAAGCCATAGCCTGATTGGCTTCCATACCAACTAGATGGGTCACCCCAACGAATCTGATCTAGGCCTGTATCGTTATCTGGACCATCATATTTAGTGATATTTGTACCACCAGTAGTACCTTGCCAATTAGCAACAACTCCAGAAAACTTAAATGAGTCAACAACAACATCTAGTTGGTCTGTATCATTTTTTGCAATATCCACATCATCAGCAACATTAACAATGACAGTGGAATGTGCTGTATTACCCGCACCATCGATAGCAACAACTTTAATTCCATTTACCGTAAGATTATCCACATTTACGCTGTGGGGTAAATTAGTGAGTAATTCTGCGGTAACTGTGACATCTCCCTGTTCTCCTGCATTAATACGATCCCAATCTAAAGTTAAGCGAAGTGCTTCGCGTCCATAAACGGTACCGATTAATTGACCTGCGGCATTTATCACCCAATGAATTTGAGCATTAATACCAGTTACGGAAATACTACTAAAATCACCAAATTGGAAGCTACCAATGGAGTTGCTACCGGACTTAAAGCTGAGTGTTTGTACGCTCATATCAGGGGCGCCAGCCTGCAAGTCAGCTTCGTTAAGGCTTGCAATAGCGTTAGTGGTTAGAGCAACAGGTGCGATTGGGGTTGTATTGGGTGCTTCAAGATGGACGTTAAATCCGCCAGTATTAGTATCACCATCACTATCTGTGACTGTTACATCAAAATGTAAATCGACATTTTGAGTTGAGCTCACAATTGTCTGTGCAGTTGTGCCAGTAAATTGGAAGTTTGTCCCTGCTAAAGCTGATAATTCAATATAACCAATCGAACCTAAGTTCTGGATGACTTGGCCGCTGGTAATATTTCCTTCACCTAGCAGATTACCTTGTTCATCATAGGCTTTAAAATGAATTGATGTCGCGCCTGTAAAATTAAAACTCGCAGTCGCAGCATCTTCAGAGTAATTAACAATTAAAACTTCGTTACCACTAACACTTGGATTGTCAACTCCAAAGCCGTTGTTGGTGCCATTGACACGGCCAAGATCACCATTTTGATCTCGGGCGGTAAGTGTGAATGCAATATTCTCCCCTGATGGGATTTTAGAAATATCGTTATAGACACCATAGCCACTCGCTGAGTTATTGCTCGTGACGTAGACAGCGTCACCGATACCGCCCTGTCCACCAACTAAGCCTGCGATTTGGATAGTCGAAAGTTCATCAATGCTTTGATTGATATCGAAAGTGTACTCATTGCTATTAGAATCAGTCGTTAATGTAAATATTAACGTTTGGTTGGCTGCTCCCGTATAGGCAGAGGCTGTACCATTGGTATCTGTATATGCAATAAGCACATTTGGATTAGCTGGATCAACGTAGTAAAAGACAGTTAATCCATCGGCCGTTATACCAGAGTTAGCGAATGTAACTGTTGTTCCATTCCATCCCGTAATATTCGTTGTAAGGCTTATGCTGTAATTATCATCAAGGGTATGATCATTACCATCGGCTCCAATAATATTGAGGGCGCCTACTATGTTGGCAGCAGTAGAGCTATTTACTCCAGAGGTACTTACAGGGTCGGTGGAGATTAGATCGTCATTAATGACGATGCTTAAATTACCGGTCAAAATGCTACCATCGGCGCTAACAGCTTCAATAACAATACCATTGATCAGTGAATTTAGATTTGTGCCATCGAGAGCATTTACGTGTTTTATGTTATCGAGAAGTTCAACATTAATAGTGAGATCACCCGTTGTACCAGCAGCAATTGAGCCGCCGCTGAGGGTTAATTGAATCACGTCAATACCATCTATCGAACCTATTAGCGCGCCATTTGTGGCAATGGCCCACACTATGCTTACACCAGCAGCAAGGTTGGTCGCAGCGTTAATGGTGGACTCATTAAAACGGAACTGTGTCAGTGGTTGGTTTCCTGCGGTGAAACTAATTGTACTTGAGACAACATTAGGAATATTGTCACGAAGATCACTTTCATTAACAATGGTTTGGCGATTATCAGGCAGATAAATAGTTGCACTGTCAGAGCCGGAAGGAGAAGTATTTCCTGCAAAGTTTGTTTGGCTGGCGGTTACTGTAATGTTTTGGCCTGCCGCAGGTGTGCTTTCGGTCCAACTGATGACACCATTACTATAACTAAAACCTGTTGCTGGAGAACCATCTGCAAGTTGCAGTTCACCGTTGACCAGTTTGAGTTCGACATTGGTTGTTACACCACTGTTTGTAATAGTGAGATTGACATAGCCTCCAGCAGCAAAATCAGCAGCATCAATTTCGACTTGTATTTGAACGTCGTCATTTCCTACTTCAGTAGGACTTAAATACGAGTCATTATTAGTGTCATCGATAATGGTCACTTCTGGTGCAGAAGGTGGCGCTATGTATAACTGCGGAATAACCGAGAAAGAACCGTCGGTGTAGTCACCATCACGATCTGTTGCTCTTACTGTGAAATCAATATCGCCATCAGAAGGTTGGAGCATTTCTTGGTATTGGAAAAACTCCCAAGTGCCTGTTCCAGGCGTAAATTCTAATCTAAATACTAATTCACCATTTTCATCTATACCAGTAAGCGTATTTGCATTTTGAGTAATGGTAATTGTGCTGCCTGATGCTGTAAGCAGATTGTTTTCTGTACTGCCAGTCAACGTTAATGAGCCTTTACCATCAGCCCCCCACTCTGGGCTGATTACTCCCGTAGCAAAAGCGATTGCTGGAGGGGTTGGTGAACCAGTAAATTCAATTGCCGTTATTGTAAAATCACTATTATCGCTGCTGTGAGGCCCTTGACCATTATCTAGCGCCTTGATAACCATGGTATCAAATCCGCCTTGTAAGACTTGGAAATTAGCAGCATAGTCACCACTATTAGCGTCAGAGCTAAATGTTTGAGTGGCAATAAGCTGACCATCACGCCAGAACTCAACAATTCCTACTTCTAGCTCGCCGCCAAACATATGGGAAAACTGGATATTCACGCCGTAGGCAACAGTACCTGGATCGAGAGTAATGATGATTTCTTCAGATGCAGAACTTCCATCTGCAAATTTACGGAAATCGACTTCGTTCGCGAGATTATGATAAGGAGCCCCTACACTGCTAACTCCTATCCCGTTACCACTTCCATAGATTGCGGCATCAATTAAATTAGAGTTTGTTGAAGAGGTAAATCCTTTGGCTGTGATCGTAAAACCATCAAAATCAAGAAGATTGTTGTTGCCACTATAGCCAGTTAGAGAGAATAGACCGACTAAAGTATCAGGAATATCTATATTCGTTACTTCGACAGGGCTAATAGATGCGATTTCAGGTGCGTCATCTTCAACCGTAACACTAAAGCTACCTGTAGAGGTGCCACCATGACTATCATTAACAGTAATACCTATATCGAATGTAATAGTATCTTCAGATGTAGTGTCTGGATGATCAAGTGGTGCCTTTAAAGTCACATCATAGGTCCAATTGGAATCACCAGAAGTTGGAGCGGTTAGAACTACAGCCATAACTTCAACATAGGAAGAGCCGCCAATAACACCTGTGTAGCCTATTAGTGTTTGTGTATTTGCATCCCAGAGCCAATTTACAGCTTGTCCGCCTGACATTAATTCTGTTGGGCCAGAAAGTGAAACGCTTAAAGAGTCACCATCAACATCATTAATATTTATTGTGCCGCTAGCAGAAACATCATCTGTAGTATCAGAATTACCAATGTCATCTACTATACCGTTAAGTAGCCCCTCTTCAGATACCGTAGCATTTGATACGGAATTTATTACTGGATAGTCGTTCGCGCCGACAATGGTGATGGTCACGGTGTGGCTGGCGGTGCCATCGGCACTGGTGACCGTGATGTCACGGGTCAGGGTTTCACCCGCCTTGAGTGACTGCACGTCGCTGTGGCTGTTGTTTAAGGTGTAGGTCCAGTTACCGTCGGCATCAATGCTGAAGAAACCGTAGTTGCCATCGGCGACATTGGTTTGCACTTGGAATACCGCTTCGCCGTTGTCGACGTCGGTGACGGTTAAGGTGCCGGCCACCGTTTGTACTGTGCCTGGCARGGTGTCGGTATCGCCGTCTTCGGTGACGGTGCCGGCATCGCTGTCGC